>DAIDHH010000090.1 GCA_027452045.1 Gammaproteobacteria bacterium | reverse complement strand
GGCGTGGTCATGGGATTGTCGGGTGGCATCGATTCGGCCCTCACGCTTGCCGTCGCGGTGGATGCGCTCGGCGCCGACCGGGTGCATGCCGTGATGATGCCTTCGCGCTATACCTCCGAGATGAGCCTCGCCGATGCGGCGGAAGAAGCGCGCCTGCTCGGCGTCAAATACAGCGTGCTGTCCATCGAGGGCATGTTCGCGGCCACATTGGCCACGCTCACCCCGGAGTTCGCGGGCCTGCCCGCCGATGCGACCGAGGAAAACATCCAGTCGCGCTGCCGCATGTTGCTGCTCATGGGCCTGTCCAACAAGACCGGCCGGATGCTGCTCACCACCGGCAACAAGAGCGAGATGGCGGTGGGCTATGCCACGCTCTATGGCGACATGGCGGGCGGCTTTGCGCCCATCAAGGACTGCAGCAAGCTGCTCGTGTACCGGCTGGCGGACTACCGCAACGGCCTCGGCAGGGTGATACCGCAGCGCGTGATCGAGCGGCCGCCCTCGGCCGAGCTTCGCGAGGGGCAGAAGGACTCCGACGCGCTGCCGCCCTATGAAGTGCTCGATCCCATCCTCGAGGCCTTCATCGAGGAGGATCTGTCGGTCGATGAGCTCGAGGCCCGAGGTTTCGACCGGGCCACCGTCGGCAGGGTGCTCGACCTCGTCAAACGCAACGAGTACAAGCGCCGCCAGGCGCCGCCCGGGGTACGGGTGAGCCGCCGCGCCTTCGGGCGGGACTGGCGCTACCCGATCACCAACGGCTATCGGCGATAAGTCAGGCTCGCCCGAGGGCGGGCGACCCCCACGCTCACCAGAAATGCCACCAGTGCTGCCGGGTGGCGGCGGCGACCTGGGTCACCTCTCCGTGGAAATTGGCCGCGTACACCTGCCGTGCCTGCGCAGCGAGTGGCTTCAGTCCCAGCCGATCGTAGGAGACGATCATGATGGCGAGCGCGTCCTTGGTGGCGGGCGCGCCCTGGTAATCCTCGAGGATCAGGTCGGCGCGCCGCACGGCTGCGATGTAGGCTCCGCGAGCAAGGTAATACCGCGCCACGTCGGCGTTGTACGAGGCCAGCCGGTCGCGCAGGTAAATCATCCGCTTTCGCGCGTCAAACGCATACGCGCTGTGCGGATACTGCGTGACCACCGTGCGGAAGGCCGCGAAGGACTTTCTCACGTTGTGCGGCGGACGTTGCGCCAGGTGCGCGCCGAAGAGCCGCTCGACGGGATTCGCCTGCTTGGGGAAGTAGATCAGGCCCTCCATGTAGTACGCGTAGTCCACCCGCGGGTTGGCGGGGTTCTGCTGGATGAAGGTCTTGATGGCATCGGCGGCGGAATCGGTCTCGCCCGCGCGGTAATATGCGTAGATGAGGTCGAGCTGCGCCTGGTGCGCCTGGGACGAGAACGGGTAGACGGCCGTCAATTGCTCGTAGAGCTTGATCGCGCCCGCGTAGTTGTAATCGTCGAGCTGGTGCCTGGCCTGTTGGTACAGCGGCACGGGACCGGACTGGGCCAGCTTGCGATGCGAGCAGCCGGCGAGGGCGAGCACGGTGACGCACAGCGCGGCCGCTACCATGCCGCGCGCGCGGCCACGAGAGGACGGATTGGAAAGCATGGGCAAAGAGTATAGCGAAACGGCAGCGGTTGCTCCGGATTCCGACCGGCAGGAGAGCGGGGAGTTCCGAACCCATCGGCTCGAACTGCCTGCCGACGCCGCGGGGTTGCGCCTGGATCAGGCGCTCGCGCGCGCGCTGCCGCAGTACTCCCGCGCGCGCCTGCAGCAGTGGATCGAGGCCGGCGCCGTCGAAGTCGACGGGCGGCATCCGCGTGGCAAGGAGAAGGTGGCGGGGGGCGAGCAGGTGTGCCTCTTGGCGCGGCTCGAGCCCGATCACCGTGTCGCGGCGCAGCCGTTGCAGCTTGCTGTGGTGTATCAGGACGAGGCGCTCATCGTCATCGACAAGCCGGCGGGTCTGGTCGTGCATCCCGGGGCAGGCAACCCGAGCCACACGCTGCAGAACGCGCTGCTCGCGCTCGATGCGAAGCTCGCGGTGGTGCCGCGGGCGGGAATCGTGCACCGCCTGGACAAAGACACCAGCGGGTTGCTCGTGGTGGCACGCACTCCCGAGGCCCACACGGGGCTGGTGGCGGCACTGGCGGCCCGCGAGATCGAGCGCACGTATCTGGCGATCTGCACCGGCGTCATGACCGGCGGGGGAACGGTGGATGCCCCGATCGGCAGGCACCGCACCCAACGCACGCGCATGGCGGTACGCAAGGATGGTCGCGAGGCCGTCACGCATTACCGCATCATCAAGCGCTTTCGCGCCCACACTTTGGCGCTCGTGCAGCTCGAGACGGGCCGCACCCACCAGATCCGGGTGCACCTCGCGCACGGCGGCTATCCCATCGTGGGCGATCCGGTCTATGGCGGAAGGCGGCGGCTGCCCGCCGGATGCGGCGCTGCCCTCGTTGCCGCGCTCACCGCCTTTCCCCGCCAGGCGCTGCACGCGACCCGACTCGCGCTTGCGCATCCGATCACCGGCCGTGCGCTCGAATGGGAGTCGCCCATGCCGGCGGACATGGCCGGCCTGGTCGGCGCACTCGAGAAGGACGCGCACGATGCCCGTTGAGCTGATCCTGCCCGACTGGCCGGCGCCGCCCGCGGTCCGTGCGGCCTTTACACTGCGCAGCGGCGGAATCAGCGCGCCGCCCTTCGATGCCCTCAATGTCGCCTCGCACGTGGGCGATGACATCGACGCCGTGGCCGAAAACCGCTCACGCCTGCGGGAGCGCCTGCACCTGCCCTCGGAGCCGGCATGGCTCGAGCAGACCCACGGCTGCCGGGTGGCCGATCTTGACCTCGAGACCGCTCTGGTGCCGCTGGCCGATGCCGCTCACACGCGCAGCGCCGGGCGGATCTGCGTGGTGCAGGTGGCCGACTGCCTGCCGGTGCTCCTGTGCGCCGCGGACGGCTCTGCGGTTGCGGCGGCCCATGCGGGCTGGCGCGGTCTCGCCGGGGGCGTGTTGGAGTCCACGGTGCGCGCATTGCGCACGCCACCGGCGGGGGTTCTCGCCTGGCTCGGCCCGGCGATCGGGCAAGGGTGCTTCGAGGTCGGTGAGGACGTCCATGGCGTATTCACCTCGGCCGATCCGGGCGCCACCGCTGCGTTCGTCCGTAACGCGCGCGGGCGTTGGCAGTGCGACTTGTACGCGCTGGCGAGGCGCCGTCTCGCCGCTCTGGGCATCAGGCGCATTCATGGCGGGGGATGGTGCACCTATTCCGATCCGGCGCGGTTCTTCTCCTACCGGCGCGACGGCCGGTGCGGGCGCATGGCGGCGCTCATCTGGCTCGATCCGTCATTCCTTTGACTTCAGGCTCGCCTCGTTCGCCTCGATGAAGGCCTTGATCTCATCGGCCATGGACAGCAGCCGCAGCCACTGCGCCTTGTAGAGCGTGACCGGGAAGCGCCCCATCCCATAGACGGACAGCGCTCCCTTTTCGCTCACCTTCATCGCGGGCTTGCCGCGCCCGGCGTTCTTCAGGCGCTCGTTCTCGGCGCGCAGTCGCTCGAGCTCGGCTTGCAGGTCATCGGTCATTTGCGCTCTCCGGAGGGCCGCTCGGGGGGTGCGGATTATACCGACCCGGCGGACCCTGGTCTTGAACCCGCCGGGCCCCGCCCCAATTGCGGTCAAAGTCCCGATAAGACGCGGATTTTCCCCTATGCGAATGGACAAACTGACCAGCCGGTTCCAGCAGGCGCTCGCCGATGCGCAGTCGCTCGCCGTCGGGCGCGACCATCAGTTTCTCGAGCCCGCGCACGTGATGCTGGCGCTCATCGACAGCCAGGGCGGGACGGTGCGGCCGCTGCTGGCGAAGGCCGGCGCCGACGTCAACAAGCTGCGCTCGGAGCTCGGCGCGCTGCTCGACCGGATGCCGAAGGTGGAGGGCACCCCGGGGGAGGTGCACGTCTCCAACGATCTCAACCGAGTGATGAACGTCACCGACAAGCTCGCGCAGCAGCGCGGCGATGAGTTCATCCCGAGCGAGCTGTTCGTGCTCGCGGCCTTCGAGGACCGCTCGCTCGCCAAGCTGTTCAAGGACGGCGCACTGGTGCGCGGCGCGCTGGAGAAGGCCATCGACGAGGTGCGCGGCGGGGAGAAAGTCACCGACGCGAACGCCGAGGAGAGCCGCCAGGCGCTCGAGAAATACACCATCGATCTCACCGCGCGCGCCTCCTCCGGCAAGCTCGATCCGGTGATTGGCCGGGACGATGAGATTCGCCGCACCATCCAGGTGCTGCAGCGGCGGACCAAGAACAACCCGGTGCTGATCGGCGAACCCGGCGTCGGCAAGACCGCCATCGTGGAGGGTCTCGCGCAGCGCATAATTAACGGCGAGGTGCCCGAAGGCCTCAAGAACAAGCGGATCCTCGCGCTCGACATGGGTGCGCTCATCGCGGGCGCGAAGTTCCGCGGCGAGTTCGAGGAGCGCCTGAAGTCGGTGCTCAACGACCTCGCCAAGCAGGAAGGCCAGGTGATTCTGTTCATCGACGAGCTGCACACGATGGTCGGCGCGGGCAAGGCCGAGGGCGCCATGGACGCCGGCAACATGTTGAAGCCCGCCCTGGCGCGCGGCGAGCTGCATTGCGTCGGCGCGACGACGCTCGATGAGTACCGCAAGTACATCGAGAAGGACGCGGCTCTGGAGCGTCGCTTCCAGAAGGTGCTGGTGGATGAGCCGTCGGTGGAGGACACGATTGCGATCCTGCGCGGTCTGCAGGAGCGCTACGAGGTCCATCACGGCGTCGATATCACCGATCCGGCGATCGTTGCCGCCGCGACGCTCTCGCATCGCTACATCGCCGACCGGCAGCTGCCCGACAAGGCGATCGATCTGATCGACGAGGCCGCCGCCCGCATCCGCATGGAGATCGACTCCAAGCCCGAGGCGCTCGATCGCCTCGAGCGGCGCATCATCCAGCTGAAAATCGAGCAGGAGGCGCTCAAGAAGGAGCAGGACGAGGCCTCGCGCAAGCGTCTGGCGACCCTGCAGGAGACGCTGCACGGCCTGGAGAAGGAGTACGCGGACCTCGAGGAGGTCTGGAAGTCGGAGAAGGCGACGCTGCAGGGAGCGGCGCAGATCCGCGAAGAGCTCGATCGCGCGCGGCTCGAGCTCGATGCGGCGCGCCGCGCGAGTGATCTCGGACGCATGGCGGAGCTGCAGTACGGGCGGATTCCGGAGCTCGAGAAGCGTCTCGCCGCGGCGGTGGCCGCCGAGAACAAGACACCACAGCTCGTGCGCAACAAGGTGACCGAGGAGGAGATCGCCGAAGTGGTTTCCAAGTGGACCGGGATCCCGGTCTCGAAGATGCTCGAGGGGGAGAAGGAGAAGCTCCTCAGGATGGAGGAGGCGCTCGGCCGGCGCGTCGTCGGCCAGGACGAGGCGCTCAAGATCGTCGCGAACGCCATCCGCCGCTCGCGCGCGGGACTGGCCGATCCGCGCCGCCCCAACGGCTCGTTCCTCTTCCTCGGACCCACCGGCGTCGGCAAGACCGAGCTCTGCAAGGCGCTCGCGGAGTTCCTGTTCGACACCGAGGAGTCCCTCATCCGCATCGACATGTCGGAGTTCATGGAGAAGCACTCCGTGGCGCGCCTGATCGGCGCGCCCCCGGGATACGTCGGCTACGAGGAGGGCGGATATCTCACCGAGGCGGTGCGCCGCCGACCCTATTCGGTGATCCTGCTCGATGAGGTCGAGAAGGCCCACCCGGATGTGTTCAACGTCCTGCTGCAGGTGTTGGACGACGGCCGTCTCACGGACGGCCAGGGGCGCACCGTTGACTTCCGCAACACCGTGATCATCATGACTTCGAACCTCGGTTCGCAGGTGATCCAGGAATATGCCGGTGAGCGCAACTATGTGCGCATGAAGAGCGCGGTCATGGAGATCGTGCAGCAGAGTTTCCGTCCGGAGTTCATCAACCGCATCGACGACATCGTGGTGTTCCACCCGCTCGGCTCGCAGCAGATCCGCGCCATCGTGGACATCCAGCTGCTCTACCTGCGCAAGCGCCTGCAGGAGCGGAACATGGAGCTCGCCCTGGACGATGCGGCGCGAGACCGCCTGGGAGAGGCCGGGTTCGATCCGGTCTACGGCGCCCGGCCGCTCAAGCGCACCCTGCAGCAGCAGGTCGAGAACCCCCTGGCGCAGCGGATTCTCAAGGGGGAGTTCAACCCCGGCGACCGGATCGCGGTCAGCGTGAGGGACGGGGAGATCCAATTCGCGAAAACGTGAGTCAGACGAGGCGACGCCCTTGGGGCCCGGCGGGGGCGGGTCTGCGCCAATTGCGGGCCGGGTCGCAGGCGGGGCGTTCGCCGCAGTGCGGCTCACCGTATAATCCGCCTCAGGTCTCGAAACCAGAAATCATACAGCCATGCCGTTCTACGAATACGAGTGCCGAAGCTGCAAGTACTACGTCGAAGTGATGCAGAAAATCACGGACGCGCCGCTCACGAAGTGCCCGTCGTGCGGCAAGAAGACCCTCACCAAGCTGATCTCCGCTCCGGTGTTTCGCTTGAAGGGCGGCGGGTGGTACGAGACGGACTTCAAGACCGAAAAGGAGCGCCAGCGCAACCTCGCGGGCGCCGAGCGCGAGGAGAGCAAGCCGTCCGAGAGCGCGGACGGCGCCAAGACCCCCGAGGCCGCCAAGAGCCCAGAGAAGGGTGCCGAGAGCGCGCCCAAGGCCGCCGAGAGCAAGCCCGAGCCGAAGACCCCCGCCATCGTTCACGCACCGAGCGCGCGCCGCGCCGCTTCGCCTGCCCGCAAGAGCGGTGGTTCCGGCGCTCGCGCCGCCGCGCGCCCGCGCGGCAAGGTGACCCGCACCAAGGCGGCGGCCAAGCGCCGCCCGAAGCGGTGAGCGCTTGAATGTCCCGGTGACAGCCCGCCCGGTATCGAGCAGCCCGAAGAACAAAGGGTCGCTCCTGCGGCGGATCATGGTGTCCGGCATCCTGGTGTGGCTGCCGATCGGCGTCACGATCTGGGTGGTGACTTTCCTGGTGCACGTGCTGGACAGGACGTTGCTCCTGTTGCCGCTGCCGCCGGGATACCAGCCCCAGGGCTGGGTGGTCATCCTCATGCCCGCCCTGGGGCTGCTGCTGACCGTGGCGGTGCTCTTCATGACCGGGCTGCTGGTCACCAACCTGATCGGGCGCCGGCTGCTCGTCTGGGGCGAGGAGGTGCTGCACCACATCCCGATCGTCGGGGCAGTGTATGGAGGCGTGAAGAGCTTCGCCGAGAGCGTGTTCTCCCAGTCGAGCGCGTTCCGCAAGGTGGTCATGGTGGAGTATCCGCGCACAGGGGTATGGAGCCTGGGGTTCCTCACCGCGGAGGACGTGCCCGAGATCTCCGCCAAGACCGGTGAGCCGCACGCAGCGGTCTACATCTCTGCCGCGTTGAACGCGACGGCCGGGTGGCTCGCGATCGTGCCCCGGCGGCAGATCATCGAGCTCGAGATGAGCGTCGATGCGGCCATGAAGATGATCATCACCTGCGGGGTGGTGGCACCACATGCGCCAGAGTCCAAGGTAAAGCTACCGGAGCGGGCGGAAAACCCCTCTGGCGCCTGAGCGCGCCCCATGAAGGCCATGCGGCTGCACGCGCCCGGCGAGCCTCTGCGGTTGCAGGAGGTGTCCCTGGGGCCGCCTGGCCCGTATCGGATGCGCATCGCCGTCGAGGCGTGCGGGGTGTGCC
This sequence comes from Gammaproteobacteria bacterium, assembly GCA_027452045.1. GTDB lineage: Bacteria > Pseudomonadota > Gammaproteobacteria > Steroidobacterales > Steroidobacteraceae > 13-2-20CM-66-19. The sequence goes on along the minus strand of DAIDHH010000090.1, from coordinate 33,599 downwards.
GGACGGACTTGCACCTCCTCGATGGCGAGCTGCCGCACATCCCTTATCCACTCACCCCGGGTCACGAGGTCGTCGGCACCATCGCCGAGATCGGCCCGGGGGTCAGCGGATTTCGCATCGGGGAGCGTGTCGGCGTGCCCTGGCTGGGGCAGACCTGCGGCACCTGCCGCTACTGCCTCGAAGGCCGGGAGAACCTGTGCGAGCAGGCAGGCTTCACCGGCTACACCCTCGATGGCGGGTACGCCGAGCAGGTCCTGGCCGATGCGCGCTACTGCCTGAGGCTGCCGGCCGAGGCGCCCGCCGCCGGGCTCGCCCCGCTCCTGTGCGCCGGCCTCATCGGCTATCGGGCGTATCGCATGGCCGGGGAGGCTGCGAACCTCGGTCTCTACGGCTTCGGCGCCGCCGCGCACCTGCTGGCGCAGGTGGCACGGGCCGAGGGTCGCCGGGTGTTCGCATTCACCCGGCCGGGCGATGCGCAAGGTCAGGCCTTCGCTCGGCGCCTCGGGGCCTGCTGGGCGGGCGCATCCGATGAGGCGCCACCCGAGCCGCTCGATGCGGCGATTCTGTTCGCGCCGGTCGGCGCACTGGTGCCCGCGGCTCTCGCGGCCGTCCGCCCCGGTGGGCGGGTAGTGTGCGCCGGTATCCACATGAGCGACATTCCTGCCTTTCCCTATGCGCTGCTCTGGGGCGAGCGCTCGCTGTGCTCGGTGGCCAACCTCACTCGTACCGACGGCGAAGAGTTCATGCGTCTCGCCGCGGAGCTCGGCTTGCGTGCCACGGCGCAGTGCTTTCCCCTGTCCGAGGCCAACGCGGCTCTCGAGAGTCTGCGCCGCGGCACCGTGCAGGGTGCGGCGGTCCTCACGATGGGCTGAGCGCGTTCGGGCGCCGCACGGCGGGCGCCGGGCCGTTCGCAAGCCCGAGGCCGCCGCGCAGGGTCGTTGAGGTTGCGGGGGGCGCCCCAGCTTCGTACCATCGCCGCCCTTATGCGTTCACATTACTGCGGACAAGTCGACGAGCGGCTCATCGGACAGACGGTCGAGGTGGCCGGCTGGGTGCACCGGCGGCGTGATCACGGGGGCATCATCTTCATCGATCTGCGCGATCGGGAAGGACTGCTGCAGATCGTCTTCGATCCGGACGCCCCGGAGCTGTTCAAGGAGGCGGAGCGGCTGCGCAACGAGTTCGTGGTGCGCGTCAAAGGCCGGGTCAGGGAGCGCCCCGAGGGCACGGTGAACGCGCATCTCGCCTCGGGCCGGGTGGAGCTCCTCGCGAGCGAGCTCGAGGTTCTCAACCGCTCCGAGCCTCTGCCGTTTCAGCTCGATGAGACCGTGGGCGAGGAAGTGCGCCTGCGCTACCGCTACCTCGACCTGCGCCGCGAGGTGATGAGCCGGCGGCTGCGTCTGCGGCATCGGATCACCCGCGCCATGCGCGCCTACCTCGATGAGCAGGGCTTCCTCGACATCGAGACGCCGATGCTCACCAAGGCGACCCCCGAGGGTGCACGCGACTACCTGGTGCCGAGCCGCACCCATGCGGGCAAGTTCTTCGCGCTGCCGCAGTCGCCGCAGATCTTCAAGCAGCTGTTGATGGTCGCGGGCTTCGATCGCTACTACCAGATCGTGCGCTGTTTCCGCGACGAGGACCTGCGCGCCGACCGTCAGCCGGAGTTCACGCAGCTCGACATCGAGACTTCCTTCCTCGGGCAGGACCAGATCATGCAGCTCATGGAGGGGCTGGTGCGGCATTTCTTCCAGGAGGTGCTCGGCCAGGCGCTGCCGGATCCCATTCCGCGCATGACCTTCGCCGAGGCGATGCGCCGCTACGGGTCCGACAAGCCGGATCTGCGCATCGGGCTCGAGCTGACCGATGTCGGGGACCTGGTCCGCGACTGCGACTTCAAGGTGTTCTCCGGCCCCGCCAAGGATCCGAAGGGGCGGGTGGCGGCGCTGCGGGTGCCGGGCGCCGGTGGCATGCCGCGCTCGCAGATCGATGGCTATACCGAGTACGTGGCGCGCTACGGAGCCAAGGGCCTTGCCTACATCAAGGTCAACGAGCGCGCCCGCGGCCGCGATGGGCTGCAGTCCCCGATCGTCAAGTTCCTGAGCGATGCGGCGGTGGCCGGCATCCTCGAGCGCACCGGAGCCGCCGATAACGATCTCATCTTCTTCGGCGCCGATTCCGCGAAGGTGGTCTGCGATGCCCTTGGCGCGCTGCGTCTTAAGATCGGCCAGGACCTGAAGCTCATCGAGAGCGGCTGGCGGCCGCTGTGGGTCGTCGATTTCCCGATGTTCGAGTGGGATGCCGACGAGCGGCGCTGGGTCGCGATGCATCACCCCTTCACCTCGCCGAAGCTCGACGATCCCGAGGCGCTGCGCGCCGATCCGGGGAGCGCCCTCGCCAAGGCCTACGACCTGGTGCTCAACGGCTCGGAGATCGGCGGTGGCTCGGTGCGTATCCATCGCCAGGAGATGCAGTCGACGGTGTTCGAGCTGCTCGGCATCGCAGCGCAGGAGGCGCGCAACAAGTTCGGCTTCCTGCTCGATGCGCTGAAGTATGGCGCGCCGCCGCACGGGGGCATCGCTTTCGGGCTCGACCGCCTCGCCATGCTCATGGCCGGCGCCGACAGCATCCGCGAGGTGATCGCCTTCCCGAAGACTCAGACCGCCGCCGATCCGCTCACCGATGCGCCGACCGAGGTGAGCGAGGCGCAGCTGCGCGAGCTGCACATCCGGGTCCGGACGCCGCCTCAGGTGTGAGCGACACCCGGCGGCACGTCATCTATGTGCACGGCCTCTGGATGTCCGGGGGCGAGGGCCTGCTGCTGCGCCACAGGCTGTCACGCGATCTCGGCTGCGCCGTGCACGCGTTTTCCTACGCCGCCGTGACACATGGGATGGAGGAAATCGCGGCCCAGCTCAAGGACTTCGTGCTCGACCTCGATCCCGCGACGGTGGATTTCGTCGGCCACAGCCTGGGGGGCCTCGTCATCTACCGCTTCCTCGAGCGCTATCCGCTCCAGCCCCCGGGCCGAGTGGTGTTTCTCGGCTCGCCCTGCGTGGCGAGCAAGGCGGCGGTGCAAGCGGGTCATTCGCAGTTCATGACCGCGCTGATGGGCCGCTCGGTCGCCGAAGAGCTGCTGACCCCTCGCGAGCGGCGCTGGCGCTTCGACCGGCCGCTCGGGGTGATCGCCGGGTCATACTCTTTCGGCTTCGGACAGCTCCTCGCCGGATTCGAAGAGGAGAGCGACGGTACCGTGGCGGTGAGTGAGACGCGGCTCCCTGGAGCGAGCGACCATATCGTCATACCCGTGAGTCACATGGGTATGCTCGTGTCGGCGCGCGTGGCGCGTGAGACCGGACATTTCCTGAAGGAAGGGCGATTTTCGCTGCGGTGATCCGCCTCGGCGGTTGAGGAGTGGCGCGCGCGGCCGGTTTGCGCTCAACGCAGCCATTTCACCATGCACTCGGCCGAGGCCGGACAGAGAGAGCGAAACTCCGCGCTCTCCCGAACCCCCTGCGGGACCTGCCCGCGATCGACCGGCCGATAGCCCTGATGCTCGAAGAACTGCCGTGCGGTCTGGGTGAGCAACACGAGCTGGGTGATGCCCGTGGCGCGCGCCTGCAGCTCGAGCGCCTTGAGGAGGTGGCGGCCGAGGCCCTGGCCCCGGCGGGCCGGCTCCACCGCCACCGAGCGCAGCAGCGCCGCGCTCCCGAAGCGCTCGAGCGCCCCGGCGCCCAGCAACCGGGTGTTCTCACAGGCGACCGTAAAGCGTGCGCCCGAGGAGGCGAGATCGCTCGTCGGCAGGCCATTGCGCTCGAGCAGGTCGCGGATGGCCGTGAGGTCGGCGGGCGTGGCGTTTCGCAACAGCGGACTCACGGTTTCTCCGTTCCCTCCGATTACGACTTGTCGCCCTGCTCTTGATTCGTTCGTCCCTGCGAAACCAATGCCTCAACGTCCGCCGCATCCTGTGTTCTGCCCGTAGCGAGCTTGTTCTTGAGCAGAGCTGCCCGTCCTATGACGGGCACCTTCCTTCCATCGAGGGTGAATCCAGACCCTTCGGCCACCGCTTCGTCGAAAGTGATTCCATCGGCGCGATTGATGATGTCGATCCGACGTGGCGGCAGACCTATCTGCAACACGCCGTCGTAACTCGCAAAGTCCTTGGCTTGCACCTCGAAGGACTCAAGAGGTGCTCCGAAGGCTGCGAGCGCCCGGTATACCCGCTCCGCATTGGAGGTATTGGCGCGGATCAACACGTCCATATCCTTCGTTGCGCGAGGGTGGCCATGAAATGCAACCGCATGCCCCCCGACCAGGACAAACTCGGCGCCCGCGTCCGCCAACTCCATCAGCAGGTCGCGGAAGTCCTCGGGAAGGTCGATCACTTGGGATGTCCCGGTACGAAATGCACAGGAATCTGATCGCGGCGATAACGCGGAAATGTCCTGCCAGCGGCAGTCCAGCTCTCCCGGGTCAGCCGCTCCACCAGCGACAGCGCCTCGGGTCCGGACAAGGGCGTAAGATCGCGCTCCACCCCGCCCAGGCGCGTGCGCTTCAGAATCGTCGTCTTACGCCGCAGCGCCGCACGGGCCTGTCTTTCGGACGAACCTGTCATTTTACCATTTTAACACGAGTACATCCGCACGCCCCGCGCCGCGCGCCATTGCGCTCAATCGAGCAACCGCCTCAACCTGTACAACGCGTCAAGCGCCGCCCTGGGGGTAAGCTCATCGGGATCGAGGGCGAGGAGCGCCTCGCGAATGGGATCGGCGGGAGGCGCTTCGGGCGCGGCAAACAGCGGCAGCTCCTTCTGCGCATGCCCGTGCGAGCCGGCACCATCGGCGCTCTCGCGTTGGTCGCGCTGAGACTCCAGCGCCTCGAGATACCGGCGGGCCTGTCCGATGACTTCTCGAGGCACGCCGGCTAGCTGCGCCACCTGCAGTCCATAGCTGCGGTTGGCCGGCCCTTCCTTCACCGCGTGAAGGAAAACGATGCCATCGCCATGCTCCGTGGCGTCGAGGTGCACATTGGCGCACCCGTCGACTTCCGTCGTCAGAGTCGTCAGTTCGAAGTAGTGCGTGGCGAAGAGAGTGAAGGACTTCAAGCGCGTGGCAATGTGGTGGGCGATGGCCCAGGCGAGCGACAGTCCGTCGAAGGTGCTGGTGCCACGGCCGATCTCATCCATCAGGATGAGGCTGCGGGCCGTGGCGTTGTTGAGGATGTTGGCGGCCTCGGTCATTTCCACCATGAACGTGGAGCGTCCCCCCGCGAGGTCGTCGGCGGCGCCGATGCGGGTGAAAATGCGGTCGATGGGGCCGATCGAGGCGCGCTCGGCGGGCACGAAGCTGCCGAGGTGCGCCAGGATCACGATGATGGCGGTCTGGCGCATGTAGGTCGATTTGCCGCCCATGTTGGGACCGGTGATCACGAGCATGCGTCGCGCGGCATCCAGTTTCAGGTCGTTCGGAACGAAGGCGTTGGTCGCGAAGCGCTCGACCACCGGGTGTCTGCCGGCGGTGATCTCGAGCGCAGGGTCCGCCATGAGCCGCGGCTCGCTCCACTGCAGCGTGCAGGCGCGCTCGGACAGCGCGCCCAGGGCATCGAGCTCCGACAATGCGATGGCGGTGGACTGCAGGGGGCCGAGGCGGTCGGTGAGCTGGGTCAGGACCTCCTCGTAGAGCTCCTTTTCCCGCGCGAGCGAGCGTTCCCGGGCGCCGAGCACCCGGTCCTCGAAGGTCTTGAGCTCGCTCGTGATGAACCGCTCGGCGGATTTCACCGTCTGCCGACGCACGAAGTCCTTCGGCACGCGCTCGGCGTCCTTGCGCGAGATTTCGATGAAAAAGCCCTGCACGCGGTTGTACCCGAGCTTCAGGCCCGCGATGCCGGTGCGCTCGCGCTCGCGCCGCTCGAGATCGAGCAGGAACTCGTCCGTGTGGGTGGCGATCTGGCGCAGCTCATCGAGATCCGGATCGAATCCCGGCGCGATGACGCCGCCGTCGCGCAGAAACGTGGCAGGCTCATCGGCAATGGCGCGCCGCAGGAGCTCGAGAACCTCGCCATGCTCGCCGATCCGCCCGTTGAGCGAGCTCACCAGCGGAGAATCGAGTGTCTCGAGCGTCGCTTTCAATGCCGGCAGGACCGACAGTGAGCTGCGCAGTTGGGTGAGGTCGCGTGGTCGCGCCGAGCGCAGTGCCACCCGGGACAGGATTCGCTCGACGTCGCCCACGTTCCGCAACTGCTCGCGCAACCCCTCGAAGCGGCGTGCCTCGATCAGGGTCGCGAGCGCCTGGTAGCGCTGGCGCAGGGCGTCCTGGTCGGTGAGGGGACGATTGAGCCAGCGGCGCAGCTCGCGCGAGCCCATGGCCGTAACGCACTGGTCGAGCAGGGCGAACAGCGTCGCATCCTCGCGCCCGGTGAGGCTCTCATCGAGCTCGAGGTTGCGCCGGGTGGCGGCGTCGATGACCAGGGCGTCGGAGCGCTCCTCGACGGTGAGACCGCGGATGTGCGGCAGCGCGGTCTTCTGGGTGTCGCGCACGTATTGCAACAGTGCGCCGGCTGCGCCGATCGCCAGCGGCAGCTCATCGGCGCCGAAGCCCTTCAGGTCGAGTGTGCCGAGCTGATCGGTGAGCAGGCGCGAGGCGCTCGCGAGCTCGAAATGCCAGGGCGGACGGGTGCGCAGCGCTGTACCGCGCCGCGGCTCCTCCAGCAGGCCGCCCTCGGAAACCAACAGTTCGGCGGGTTTCAACCGCTCGAGTTCCGCATCGAGAGCGACCCGGCCGCGTTCCTCGAGAATCGTGAAGCGACCGGCGGCGAGATCGAGCCAGGCGAGGCCGAAGCGCTCGCCGTCGCTCGCCACGGCGGCGAGCAGCGTGTCGTGGCGCTCATCGAGCAGCGCGGCATCCGTTACCGTTCCCGGCGTAACGATGCGTACCACCTCACGCTCCACGGGGCCCTTCGATTTCGCCGGATCCCCGAGTTGCTCGCAGATGGCGACGCTCTCGCCCTTGCGCACCAGGCGCGCGAGATAGCTCTCGTAGCTGTGCGCGGGCACTCCCGCCATGGGAATGGGCTGGCCCGCGGACTGACCGCGTGTGGTGAGTGTGATGTCCAGGAGCGCCGCGGCGCGGCGCGCATCCTCGTAGAACAGCTCGTAGAAATCCCCCATGCGGTAAAAGAGCAGCGCGTCGGGATGGTGGTTCTTGATGCGCAGGTACTGCTGCATCATCGGCGTATGGGAATTTACTAGATCATTCAAAGACTTGCTGTCCATCTCGGGTGGCGGCGAGCAGCGCAGATTAGCCCGGCGCCCGCCAAAGTGCGAGAACCCGCACGCAAAGTGCCCGGTAGAGGGCCTCTGGGGCCGCTGCGCGAGGGGTTTGTGACGCGTCGCTCCCCGAGCGACCTTGATTCGCCGTTTCCATTTGCGCTCGCCGGCGCCGTCTCGAAGAAGCTGGCTCAATGGAGACAGATCGCCAGGTCCAAGGACGTGGGGCTCGATGACGCCGAGCTGGCTGAATTCGCTCCCGCCTTCGAGCATGATGACGCGCGTGCCGCGTTGGCACTGGCCCACTGAGCCCGGCCGTCTCCTCGCTGGGTGCCCGATCACTGGCGCCCGCGCGAGTGCGAGAGCGCGGCTCAATCGGCGGCGACGCTTGCGGCGGCGGCCGTGCTGCCGGTGCGGCCGGTCTCGCGCTTGAAGAGGAACAGCGTGCCGAGGAGCAGCGTCATCGGGACGAGCGAAAAATAGAACGCGTGGATGCCGCCGAACCGGGAGAACACGATGGCGGTGATGCGCGAGCCCAGGGTGCCCCCGAGCGCCGAGAAGACCAGGATGAGTCCGGTCATCGCGGCATGGGCGTGTTTGGGCAACGCGCTGAGCGCCACGGAGTTGATGACCGGATAGATCGGCGCCATGAGCAGGCCGATGAGCGGGATCAGGTAGGCGGCGGCCGGCGCGTGGAACCAGCTGAACTGCGCGCCCGCCACCCCGCGGGCGAGCGGCAGGGCGAGCAGCATGAGCACCCCCATGCCGACCACGCAGGTATTGAGCAACGGATACCACGCCACCCGGCGCAGCAGTTGACCCGCCGCGACCCGGCCGATCGCGATGGATGCGGCGAGGATGCTCGCCATCTGCACGCTGAGCGCGTTCGGGAGTTTCAGGACCTCGTTGTTGAAGGTTGGGAGCCACGTGCCGAAGCTCTGCTCGATGAGCACGTAGAGGAAGGTCGATGCCAGGAACACGTAAACCATGGGACGGATGAACAGGCGCGTCGTGTCGGTCAGGGAGTTGCGAGCGGGCCGCGCAGGCGTGCCACGCGCTGCGGACTCATCGAGCCGCGAGGTGGCGAGCAGCAGGATTGCGAGCCCGCAGGCGCCCACCAGCACCCAGTACACCCTGAGCCACCCCGTGCCGGCCGATACGCCGGGCCGGATGAAGGCGCTGAACAGCCATCCGGAGATCACCACGCCCACCATGTACAGACCTTCGATGGTATTGGTGAGGCGTCCATGCTCGGCCTTGGTCGAGGTCAGCAGTCCGATCGAGGAGTAGACCGAGACCTTGGTGAGCGCGAAGGAGATGCCGAGGCAGCTGAACAGCAGTTCCGTGGTGCGAAATCCCGGGAACAGCGGCATGAGCGCACAGGCACACGCCACGATGCCGAGGGCGATCAGGATGGCGCGCCGGTAACCGAGCAGCGGCAGGAAGGAGGCCACCACGAAAGAGGTGATGACGATCGGCAGGTCCTTGAAGAGCTCGAGCAGGCTCGCCTGAGGCTTGCCGACCTCGAAGGAGTGGATCGACTGCAGGATCACGGTGCCGACGCTGTTCAGCAGAATGGCGAAAATCATGAAGCTCAGCGCCAGGGCGGCGATCATGCGATAACGGTTCAAGGCGACCTCGCATCCGGAGCGGCTTTACGGGCGCCGCGCGTCGGGAGATGATATCGATATCTTCTCCCGCGTGAGCCCCTGTGTCGGATCGAAAGAAGAAAACACCCGCCGGCGCGACTCACCTGACCATGGCCGACCTGGCGGAGCTCGCCGGGGTCTCCACCATTACCGTCTCGAGGGCGCTCGCCGACAGCCCACTCGTCAATCCCGCCACGCGCGAGCGGGTTCAGCAGCTGGCGCGCAAGCACGGGTACAAGCTGAACGTCAGTGCGCGCAACCTGCGGCTGCGTCGCAGTCACGCCGTCGCGGTCATAGTCGAGATGACGCCCTCCGCGGAGCGCACGATGGCCGATCCGTACCCGCTGGCGCTGCTCGGCGGGATTTCGCAGGAACTCACCTCGGCCGGCTACAACGTGCTGCTCACCACCCGCCAGGGCGCCGTGGACATGGCGGTGCAGGCCGCCGACGGGCTGATCCTGCTCGGCCAGGGCGCGCACCAGGACGCCGTGCACATCTACGACAAGCTGGGCCTGCCCATGGTGGTCTGGGGCGCCGCCGGGGTAGGGGGCGATCGCCATGTCGTGGTCGGCAGCGACAACCGTCACGGCGGCATGAGTGTCGCCGAGCGCTTCGTCTCGATCGGCCGCCGTCATCCGGTGTTTATCGGCAACCCCGACCATCCCGAGATGGCGCAGCGCCTGTTCGGGTTCGTCGACGAGCTGGCCCGCCACAACGTCAAGCCGCTGTTGATGCGGCGGGCGGACTTCACCTTGGAGGCGGGCATCCAGGCGGTTCGCTCGCTTCGGAACCGCAAGGTGCAGTTCGATGCGATCTTCGCCTGCAGCGACCTGGTGGCGATGGGCGCGATCCGTGCGCTGGTCGAGCTCGGCCAGTCGGTCCCTGACGACGTGTCGGTGATCGGCTATGACGATACGCCCCAGGGCGCGACATTCCTGCCACCGCTCTCGACGGTCCGCCAGAACTGGCAGGAAGGGGGGGTGCTGCTCGCGCGCAAGGTGCTCGGCCTCATTCGCGGGGAGACCGTGGAGTCGCAGATGCTGCCGACCGCGCTGGTGGTCCGCGCCACCTGAGAGGTCTTGCTAGACTGCCCGGCATGCTGCACATGGGCGACCGGGACCTGTACCAGCTCGCCGAACGGGTGGGGCAGGGTATGCGCGCGGCGGGCTGGCGTATCGCGACCGCCGAGTCGTGCACCGCCGGCTGGATCGCCAAGGCCCTGACCGATGTTCCGGGCAGCTCGCAGTGGTTCGAGTGCGGATACGTCACGTATTCGAATGCGGCGAAGATGCGCGACCTCGGGGTCTTAGAGCGCACCCTCGAGGAGCATGGAGCGGTGAGCGAGGCGACCGTGAGAGAGATGGTCGCGGGAGCGTGCCGCAAGTCCCAGGCCGAGGTGGCGGTCGCCGTGAGTGGCATCGCAGGCCCCGATGGCGGCACCGCCGGGAAGCCCGTGGGCACGGTATGGTTCGCCCTGGCGGGCCCGCCCGGCGAGGTGCTCTGCGAGGAGCGCCGTTTCGAGGGCGACCGTGAGCAGATCCGCCGGCAGGCGGTCGCGCACGCGCTGTCCCTGGTGCAGAGACTGCTGGCGCATCGCGGCGCGGCCCGCAGGCTCTTCTTCGCGCTCTGGCCAGAGGGGGCCCTGCGCAGCGCCCTGGCCGAGGCCACTCTAGAGGCGGTCCGGGCGAGCGGCGGGCAGCCCGTGCCCGTGGATAACCTGCACCTCACGCTGCTCTTCCTCGGCGGGGTGGCGGAGCGGCGCGTCGCGGAGGTCGCGGACGCGGCGCACAGGGTGCGGATGTGGCATCGGGGGATCACCCTCGAGATGCGGCTCGATCACCTGGAGCACTGGCCGCGACCGCGGGTGCTTTGCGCACTGCCCGATCAGCGGCCCTCGGCGGCGGGTCTGCTGGCTCAGGCGCTTCATGACCAACTTGCGGCCGACGGTTTTTCGCCGGACATCAAGCCCTTCCGCCCGCATGTCACCGTGGCACGCAAAGTGACGCAGCCCGCTTCCCTGCGGATGCGCCCCGTGGACTGGCGCTGCAACGCCTTTGCCCTCATCGAGAGCCGTACGCTCGAATCGGGCTCCGTATACAGTGTTGTGGAAAATTACCCACTGTAAAGAGCGGCCCATCGAGGGGCGCTCATCCTCATTGTCGAGAAATAACACGTTGCGCACGCATTTGCGGGCTGCTGTGGGGCATGGCTTTGTGGGATAATTCCGCGCAACATCCCCTCCACCCACGATCCCGAGACAGCCAGATGGAAGAGAATCGCAAGAAGGCGCTCGCCGCCGCATTGGGCCAGATCGAAAAGCAGTTCGGCAAGGGCTCGGTCATGCGCCTGGGCGATGCCGCCGCCACATATGACGTCGAGGCCGTGTCGACCGGCTCGCTCGGCCTGGACATCGCCCTCGGCATCGGCGGACTGCCGCGCGGTCGAGTGGTGGAGATCTTCGGGCCGGAGTCCTCCGGCAAGACGACGCTCACCCTGCAGGTCATCGCAGAGGTGCAGCGCAGCGGGGGCACCGCGGCCTTCGTCGACGCCGAGCATGCGCTCGACCCGAGCTACGCCGAGAAACTCGGCGTCAACATCGCGGACCTGTTGGTCTCGCAGCCCGACACCGGCGAGCAGGCGCTCGAGATCACCGACATGCTGGTGCGCTCCAATGCCGTCGACATCGTGGTGGTCGACTCGGTGGCCGCGCTCACCCCGAAGGCGGAGATCGAGGGCGAGATGGGGGAGATGCAGGTGGGGCTGCAGGCGCGACTCATGTCCCAGGCGCTGCGCAAGCTCACCGGCAACATCAAGCGTTCGAACACCATCGTCATCTTCATCAACCAGATCCGCATGAAGATCGGCGTGATGTTCGGCAGCCCGGAGACCACCACCGGTGGCAACGCGCTGAAGTTCTACGCCTCGGTGCGCCTGGACATCCGCCGCATCGGCGCGATCAAGAACGGCGAGGAGGTCGTCGGCAACATGACGCGCGTCAAGGTGGTGAAGAACAAGGTGGCCCCGCCGTTCCGCGAGGCCGAGTTCGAGATCATGTACGGGCAGGGCATCTCGCGCGAGGGCGAGATCATCGAGCTCGCGAGCAACCTCGGCATCGTCGAGAAGTCCGGCGCCTGGTACTCCTACAAGGGCAATCGCATCGGGCAGGGCAAGGAGAACGTACGCACCTACCTGCAGGGCAACCGCGAGGTGGCGCAGGAGATCGAGGCGGAACTGCGCTCCCGGCTGCTGCCCGCCCGCCCGCCGCGCCAGAGTGGCGAAGCGGCCAGCGCCTGAGCGGGCCGGGGACGGCCGCGCGATCCGCGCGGCCGCGGTGGCGGCGCTCGCCCGCCGCGACCACCTCGCCGCCGAACTGCTCGAGCTCCTTCAGTCTCGGGGCTTCGATCCGCTCGCCACGGCGGCCGTGATCGCCGAGCTCCTCTGCGAGCGGCTGCTCGATGATGCGCGCGTCGTGGAGCGCTTCGTGGCCTACCGGGCGCAGCGCGGGCAGGGGCCGCTGCGCATCGCCATGGACCTCAGGTCCCGGGGGGCGTCCCCGGCCCTGATCGATGCGGCGATCGAGGCCGCAGCGGACTGGGGCGCCGTGGCAAGAGAGGTCCGGCGGCGCAAATTCGGTGCCGCCCCCCCGGAATCCTGGCCGGAGAGGGCCCGGCAATCGCGTTTTTTGCAGTACCGGGGCTTTTCATCGGATCATATCCGCGCGGCCACTGGCGCCGAATTCGAATTGGACTGACGACCTTGACCCAGCCTCACACCCTTGGCGCGGCCGACGTGCGGCGCGCCTTCCTGGAATTTTTCCGCGAGCGCGGCCATACCATCGTGGCCTCGAGCCCCCTCGTGCCCGGCAACGATCCGACGCTGCTCTTCACCAATGCAGGGATGGTGCAGTTCAAGGACGTCTTCCTCGGCAAGGACAAGCGGGAGTACGTCCGCGCCGCCACCAGCCAGCGCTGCGTGCGCGCCGGCGGCAAGCACAATGACCTCGAGAACGTGGGGTACACCGCCCGGCACCACACCTTCTTCGAGATGCTGGGCAATTTCTCCTTCGGGGACTACTTCAAGCGTGAGGCCATCCGCTTCGCCTGGGAATTCCTCACCGGCACACTGAAGCTGGACCCGGAAAAGCTCTGGGTCACCGTCTTTCGTGATGACGATGAAGCCGCGGACATCTGGCTGAAGGAGATCGGGGTGTCGGCGCAGCGCTTCTCGCGCATGGGCGAGAAGTCGAATTTCTGGGCCATGGGCGATACCGGTCCGTGCGGTCCGTGCAGCGAGATCTTCTATGACCACGGACCGGAGGTGGCCGGCGGTCCGCCGGGCTCCCCGGATGAGGACGGCGACCGCTTCGTCGAGATCTGGAACCTGGTGTTCATGCAGTTCGATCGCGCCGCCGATGGCACGATGACCCCGCTCCCCAAGCCCTCCGTGGACACCGGCATGGGGCTCGAGCGGATTTCGGCGGTGATGCAGGGAGTGCATTCGAACTACGACATCGATCTGTTCCGCACCCTCATCCAGGCGGCGGCGCGGCTCGCCGGCACCGATGACCTCGAGTCGAGCTCGCTGCGCGTGATCGCCGATCATATCCGCGCCTGCACCTTCCTCATCGTGGACGGCGTGCTCCCCTCCAACGAGGGGCGCGGCTATGTGCTGCGGCGCATCATTCGCCGCGCGATCCGGCACGGCTACAAACTCGGTATAGCGGAGCCGTTTTTCTACAAGCTGGTGGAAGTCCTGGAGCGGCAGATGAGCGGCGCGTATCCCGAGCTCACCCGCGGCCGCAAGCTCGCCGAGCAGGTCCTTCGCCAGGAGGAGGAGCGGTTTGCGGAGACGCTGGCGAACGGGATGGAGCTGCTCGAGGCGGTGATCGCGAACCTCCCGGCGAGCGAGCCGGCGCCGAGCGATGGCTCGGTCCCCGGCACATCGATGGCGGTCATTCCGGGAGACGTGGTGTTCAAGCTGTACGACACGTACGGCTTTCCCGCTGATCTCACCGCCGACATCGCGCGCGAGCGCGGGCTGAGCATCGATCAGGCCGGCTTCGATGCTGCGATGGATGCTCAGCGTCGCCGCTCCCAGGAGGCGAGTAAATTCGGCGTCGATCTGCGCGGTGGTGCTCAAATCAAAGAGCGGACGGTGTTCGAGGGATACGAGGGTCTCGCCGCCGAGGGGCGTATCGTGGCTCTGCTGAAGGACGGCACCCCGGTGGAGGCGCTCACCCTGGGCGAGCAGGGCGAAGTGGTACTCGACCGCACACCCTTCTATGCCGAGTCCGGAGGTCAGGTGGGCGATACCGGCACACTGAGCGGACCGAGTGCACGCTTCCAGGTGCAGGACACCTTGAAACGGGGCGCGGCGTATGCGCATGTGGGCCGTCTGGCGGAGGGCACCCTTCGAGTCGGGGATGCGGTGCGGGCACAGGTCGATGGCGAGCGACGCCGCGCGATCATGCTCAATCACACTGCGACGCACCTTCTGCATGCGGCCTTGCGCAAAACGCTCGGGACCCACGTGCAGCAAAAAGGCTCACTGGTCGCTCCCGACCGGCTGCGCTTCGACTTCTCGCACCTTCAGCCGCTGACACCCGAGCAGCTCGAAACCATCGAGCGGCTGGTCAATGCGCAGATCCGCCTGAACACCTCGGCCGAGACGCGCCTCATGAGCTACGAGGATGCGGTGGCGGCCGGCGCGATGGCGCTCTTCGGAGAGAAGTACGAGAAAGACGTGCGGGTGCTGCGGGTGGGGGATTTCTCCATGGAGCTCTGTGGCGGTACCCACGTGCAGCAATCCGGTGATATTGGCTTCTTCAAGATCGTCAGCGAAAGCGGCGTCGCGTCGGGCGTGCGCCGCATCGAGGCGGTCACGGGCGAGGGCGCGATCGATTACATAGAGCAGGGCGAGACGATCCTCAAGGATGTCGCCCAGCTGGTGCGAGGCTCGCGGGATGAGGTGAAGGACAAGGTGCGTGATGCGCTCGAGCGCATCCGCCAGCTGGAACGCGAAATCCGCACCTTGAAAGACCGCCTGGCCTCGGGTCAGGGCACTGATCTCGCCGAGGGCGCGGTGGACGTGGAGGGCGTCAAGGTGCTCGCCACCCAGGTCGCGGGAGCCGACACGGCGGCGCTTCGCGCGGCGGTCGATCGCCTCAAGGACAAACTGAAGTCGGCCGTGGTGGTCCTGGCGTCCGTCGAGGGCCCCGAAAAAGTGATCCTGGTGGTCGGGGTCACCGCCGATCAGTGCGCCCGCCTGAAGGCGGGGGAGCTGGCTGGCTCGATCGCTGCCCAAGTGGGCGGCCGCGGCGGCGGACGCCCGGATTTCGCACAGGCGGGGGGCAGCAATCCCGCGGCGCTCGAGGCCGCGCTCGGCTCTGTCCCGGACTGGGTACGCACTCGCTTGAAGGGCTGAGCATCGGCAGGCCCCGGGGACATCGCTCCGGGACAATGGGTGTACAGTGGGCATGGAGAAGGAGGTCAAGCCATGCTCATTCTGACCAGGCGGGTAGGCGAGACGCTGATGATCGGAGACGAGGTCTCCGTGACCGTTCTCGGCGTCAAGGGCAATCAGGTGCGAGTAGGCATCCAGGCGCCGAAAAGCGTTGCCGTGCATCGCGAGGAGATCTACAAGCGCATTCAGCGCGAACGCGAGCAGGGGCAGACGGATCGGCCGCCCCCGGGTCCGAAGCAGGACACGCGGCCGGAGCCGGAGCAGATCGAGACCGAGGGATCGGCGCCCCTGAGTGACGTGGTTCTCTGATCGCATCGGACGTCCCAAATTCCCCCCGCATGCAGTATCATGCCGCCCCTTGCCAGCGGGGAGGCGCCAGGCCTGTGCCCGCGGACCGGATCCGGAGAGATGGCCGAGTGGTCGAAGGCGCACCCCTGCTAAGGGTGTAAGGGTCAAAAGCCCTTCGAGGGTTCGAATCCCTCTCTCTCCGCCAACCTTCTGTCTCAAGCGGTCTCACACCGTCTCAGATATCAAAAAAACCCGGTGAATCAGAGAGTTTAGTTTCTCAAGGCGTCTCACCCGGTTTCTTGCTGTCTCGACTCCTCGTGGGTATATTTGGGTTCCGGTGCATTGAGGGTCGGCAGGTAGAATTCGGGCCTCCTTGCGAGGGGGTGTCGAATGACGAGAGCCGTCGCACGCGACCGGATCTACCGCCGGCGCCGCTTTCCCGCCGAAATAATCGAGCTCTGCGTCCGCTGGTACATCACATACCGGCTCAGTTACCGCGATTTGGTCGCGATGATGGCCGAGCGGGGCATCGCCGTCTCCCATACCACAATCTTGCGCTGGGTCTTGCGGTATGTACCGGAATTCGAAAAGCGCTGGGCACGCTATGCACAGGCCGTGGGTTCTTCAGGGCGGATGGACGAGACCGCCATCTCCGTGCGCGGCGGCAATCACTACCTGTACCGGGCGGTTGACCGGCAGGGTAAATCGGTCGATCACCTGCTCTGCGCGGATCGCAGCCGGGATGCGGCGCAGGCGTTTTTTCGCAAGGCGGTCAGGAATGCTACGGAGTGGCCGCGCAAGATCAACTTAGACGGCAATCAGGCCAGCCGCCTCGCGTTGCGGATGCTCGGCGAGGAAGACCCGAGGTGGCAGCGGGTAGTGGTGCGAGATCGTCGCTATCTCAACAACATCATCGAGCAGGACCATCGGGCCATCAAGAGCCGCTGTGCATCCATGTTGGAACTCAAGTCCTTCGGAACCGCGGCCATTACACTCGCCGGCATCGAACCGGCACATCGTATTCGCAAGGGGCAGTTCTCCTTCGCCAACGGGGAAGGTCCCGGCGCGACTTCCCTGAAGCAGTTATGGGATCTGGCAATGGCGGACAGCGGTGCAACGAATCGCGAGCCAAAAATGGAGCCGTCGGACGTATCAACCGCCAACGCACCAGAACTCACGACGAGCAGGAGAAAGAGGCAGGCTCGCCGAGCTGCCAGCGGGATTCGGCATATCCGCCCGGTGCGACAGGCGCGAAAGTTCTCGGAAGGAGGTGGCCTATATCTGCTCGCAGCGCCGACCGGCGGCCGCTATTGGCGGTATAACTGCCGCTTCAAGGGGAAACAGAAGACGCTCGCGCTGGGCGTCTACCCGGACGTCCCGCTAGAGAAGGCGCGAGTCCGTCACCAGGCTGCGCGGCGATTGCTTGCCGCCGGAACGGATCCCTCGCTCCTGCGGCGAGAATTGCGATCACACGGCGCTGCCGAGATGGGGTCCGTGGACATTATGACCCATCGTCCAAAACCTTGATCGCACGTTAATCACTGTAACCATGTAGGTTGCGGATAGTAACCGATTAGGTTACACTGTGCGCCGTGATCAAGACTTTCAGGCACAAAGGGCTGGCGGCGCTTTTCGAGACAGGGAATGCTCGCAAGGTGCAACCGAAGCACGCGAAACGCCTGAACCTGATCCTTACCGCCCTCAATGCCGCGACCCAAGCGGCGCAGATGGCGATGCCTGGGATGCGCTTTCATCCGCTCCATGGCGGCCGCTACTCCGTTTGGGTGAACGAGAATTACCGCGTGACGTTCCGTTTCGAAGACGGACACGCACATGAGGTGGATTATGAAGACTATCATTGAGAGTTCGGGCCGGATGCACAGCCCGGCTCATCCCGGTGAGATCCTCAAGGAAATGTACATGGGACCGCTCGGGGTGACGATCACGCAGACGGCGGACGCTCTTGGAGTGAGTCGTAAGCACGTGTCGGCGATCGTCAATGGTCGCGTGCCCGTCTCGCCCGATATGGCGGCGCGTCTGGCTGGAGTCTTCGGCACTGAGCCGGACATCTGGATCAATCTTCAGGCTCAGTACGATCTCTGGCAGGTGCGACAGCACGCGCGCCCGAAAGTCAAGCCTTTGGCAGCCTGAGGACTACTCGAGCGGACATTGCTCAAGCTGTGAGTTCGTGGAATCCGCTGCAGGGCAACTTGGGCTGATGCTTGCGCAGCTTCGACAGCCGCAGTCCTTGCTTGCGTAACTGCGCGATAAGTTCCCGATGCGCCTGGCAGCTCTCCCACTCCTCCCCACGCGGACGCCCGGGCGGGGGGCGAAGCGATGCTAGCAGTCTCGTCAGCAACTCATTGGTGAGCTGCGCCCCGCCGCCGGTACGCGCCTGCCCCGAGGTCTGAACCGCATGCACGTAGCGGCGCAC
Source organism: Gammaproteobacteria bacterium (assembly GCA_027452045.1). Lineage (GTDB taxonomy): Bacteria > Pseudomonadota > Gammaproteobacteria > Steroidobacterales > Steroidobacteraceae > 13-2-20CM-66-19. Next base: position 15,502 of record DAIDHH010000090.1, on the reverse strand, counting down.
CGTCTTGGCGGCCAGCTCCGTTGCTCAGCAGAAAATTTCAAGCAGTCCAGCGCTCGCGCCCGCTCAGCGACGTCTGGCAATGAACGCCCCAAGATGGAACGTCGCCTGTGTGGCGTCGTAGCGATGTTCCGCAGCGAAGGGGCACGCGTACCGTGCGAGGCAGCCTCGGTCGCGGCAAGCGGCGCCGTGCTCGGACATCACGTGGGCGCGGCAGATCTCGGCTTCGAAGCGGTGGCCGATTAGAGCGCCGGCGGGGCAAGCCCCGACGCACGGCGGTTCCCGACACGATTCGCACGGACTTGACCATTCGCGCAGCGGCGGCACGTCGACCGTCTCGGACAGCACTATTGCGCCGCGATAGGCGTGCCAGAGGCCGTAGTCGGCGTGCAGCAGCACGCCGAGGGGTGAAGCGTAAAGACGTTCAGCACGCTGCGCCCAGCGCTGGAACGGCCACCATGGCGGTCCCGTGAACGGATAGAGCGCACGCGCACCGAACTGCCCCGCAAGCTCGTCCACTACGCGCTGCGACCAGCGATCGAGCGGGTGAGGGGCGCCGTCCCCATATTCGGGCGATCCAGCGAACGACGACCACTGCTCACGACCGGTGAATCCGAGTAGTACGACGGTGCGAGCGGGTTCGTCGTCGAGGTACGGTACACCATCGCTGTCCTGCGGGTGGAAACCACCCCGGCACGCGAGTCCAACGGCTGTCGCCGCCGCACACAACCGAGCGTAGATGCTGCTGGCAGTCTCGCTCATTGTCGTGCGGCGCGCGCCCCCCGGGCCTGATAGGGAAACCAGTCCTCCCCCGGCGCCTTGATGTGATCGATCTGCACCCGGCCCGTGTCCATTTTGACAGTTGCCAACGTCCGCTCCACATCTTCGGTGAAAAGAGTGACCCGTACGGGATCCTTGTCCGGTCGATCGGCCAGTGCCTCGCCGAGGTCGCGCACCGGTGTGAGAATGATGACGGGACCGCGGATCTGATCGTCCGGCGCTCGTTCCCCGCCCGTTCCCTCGATCATCAGCGTGGGCTGGAAGAAGTAGCCCGTCAGACCCCAGGGTTGGTAGCGACGACCACCAAGCTTGAGCAGTGCGCCGCGCCGGAGCGCGCGCCCGACCTGAGTTTCCACCTCCTGCAGGCGGTCGGCGCTCGCCAGCGGCCCCAGGTCGGTCGCCGGCTTGATCGCGTCGCCCGCCTCGAGAAACGCGACATACTCGTGCAGACGGTCTGCGAAGGTGTAGATCAGGGACCGCTCGACATAAACGCGCACGCTCTGCTCGGCACGCTGGCCGTTGTGATACAGCCGCCTCGCGGCCGCGCCCGCCGTGGCGAGTTTGAGGTCTGCGTCACGGCTGACGTAGACGATGTCACCTGCCGCTGGCGGATCTGCCGGTCGTACACACTCGACCATGGGACCTTGCGCCGCGACAGGCTCGCCCACGAGCACGCTCAGCACGCCGAGAGGGAGTCCTTCGCAAGCCGCTGCCGCGCGCAGCACCGTCAGGGGTGCGAGCACCGGCAATGCAGTGACGCAAGGTATGCAGTGCGCCAGCCGGTCCGCCACCCTGTGCGACCAGTCCAGGAGCGCCGCATCGGATCGAGGCCACACCAGGCACACGCTCGGCGCCGGCCCCGCACGAGCCAGGGATGGGGCTGGGTCGACCCGCCAGCATGCAGCGGCACGCCGCACCATGTCGAGGGATTCGGTAAAGACCTGCCCGCTCTCGCGCGCATGCAACTGCGCGAGTTCGCGCTGGTTGACGAGCAATCCTTCGCCTACTGCGGAGAGCAGCGCGGCCCGCTCCTGGAAGCTGCGGTTCATCCAGTCGGTCGTGGCTCCGTGCGCCGCGCGCATGGCGGCCTGCCACTGCGACTCATCCGACATGCCGATCGACCCCACGGACCCCAGCGTCGACGGGTTCGTGACGACCCGCGTCACTGTGCCGGCCGGTGCGACCCATTTTCCGCCAATCAGGACGTCCGCAATCTCAGGCACTTATCGTCTCCGCAATCACGCCGTCGCCGGCGTACCCGGGTGCCGGGGCCGCGCCGCAGCGCTCGCACTGTATGACACCGTGAGGGGAGATATCCAGAGTTACGCATCTTCGGGTCGGCGAAGTAGTCTCGACCGCCTCGGCATCGGTTGCGGAGGCGGACGTGGCGATCACCGACGAGGAGATCCGCATAAGGTGAGTGCCGTCGGATTATGCCTGTCCCAAAAAGGAGGAGCCGGGTGCCGCGGGCTCCTCCGGACTCAAGGCGTTGGTACGCTTCGCCCTCGTGCTGCGAGCAGGCTCGTGGCCAAATCGAGATCGTGATGGCCGGAGGTGTCCAGGTGCACCCCCGACTGTGTCTGTCACAATCCCTTTGAGGTGCTGGGCGAGCGCCGATCCGCGGACACGACGGCGCACCCGGCGGCTGCACCTTGGCGCCGGGCGGGCCCGCGCAGCTCGATGTAGGCAATGCGCATTTGCCTGGGCAATGGAGTCACGAGGCGTTCAGGTCATTGCCCCCAATCTTGACCGCAGCACTACCGCGGCGTACGAGGCTGGCGGCTAAAGGTGCGCGTAATATACCTCTTGCGGCTTCAGACCTTTACGGCCCACGGTCCAAAATCCGTTTCCAAGGCATTGGAGAAGTCCCATGAGCGTCCAGTCTGCCGACCGTTCCGGCCCGGTGCTGGCGAATCTGCAGCGTCTGCTGCCGAGCCTCGAGTCCCTTTACACCGATGTGCATGCGCACCCCGAGCTTTCGATGCAGGAGACTCGTACCGCGGCACTGGCCGCGGAGCGCCTGCGCGCCAGCGGCTACGAGGTGACGACCGGTGTCGGCAAAACCGGCGTCGTCGGAGTACTGCGAAATGGCGAGGGACCAACGGTCATGCTGCGCGCGGACATGGATGCGCTGCCCGTCGAGGAGGCGACGGGGGTCCCTTACGCGAGCAGAGTCCGGGCAAAGGATCCGGAGGGCAAGGATGTGCCGGTGATGCACGCCTGCGGTCATGACATGCATGTGACCTGGCTCGTGGGCGCGACGACGCTCCTCGCGCAAAGCCGCATGTGCTGGCGAGGAACATTGCTTGCCGTCTTCCAGCCGGCAGAGGAAACCGCGCAGGGTGCGCAGGCGATGATCGACGACGGTCTCTTCAAGAGATTCCCCAAACCTGATGTCGTGCTCGGCCAGCACGTGATGGTGGGTCCCGCTGGTGTCCTCGCGAGTCGTGCTGGACCCATTACCTCTGCCGCTGACAGTATCCAGATCAGGCTCTTCGGTCGCGGAGCTCACGGTTCGATGCCCCAATCGGCCATTGATCCGGTGGTGATGGCCGCTGCCACGGTGATGCGCCTGCAGACCATCGTCTCACGCGAAGTTGCTGCCACCGAAGCCGCCGTGGTGACCATCGGCGCCCTGCAAGCCGGTGTGAAGGAAAATGTCATTCCCGATGAGGCCATCATCAAGCTGAACATACGTACGTATGATGAAAACGTTCGCAAGCGCATCCTTGCGTCGATCGAACGCATAGTCAACGCCGAGGCAGCTGCCTCCGGAGCTCCCCGGCCGCCGCAGATCACGCCGCTCGATCGTTATCCGCTCGCGGTCAATGATCCGCAGGCAAGTGAGCGGGTCGGGGCAGCCTTTCGCCAACATTTCTCCGCAGCCCGCGTGAGGGAGGCCGGCCCGGCTACGGCCAGTGAGGACTTCGGGTCGTTCGGCGCCGAATGGCACGCCCCCTCGGTCTTCTGGTTCGTCGGCGGTATCGATCCCGAAGTCTACGCAAAGGCCAAGGCGGCGAATCGGATCAATGATATTCCGACCAATCACAACCCACGATTTCTGCCGGTCATCCATCCGACTCTGGAAGCCGGTGTAGAGGCACTGGTGGTGGCATCGCTGGCCTGGCTGCCTGCCTGAGATACCCCCAGGGAAAGACGAGTATGGCTTAAGATTGTCAAGGATGAACGCAAAAGGGGGGTCGAGTATGCACGTGACACGCGTCTTGCTCATGGTGCTGGATCTCGGCGGCACGTTCGTATTTGCCATCAGCGGCGCGGTGGCCGCGGTCAAGCACAGACTGGATATCTTCGGCATCATGGTGCTCGCGTTCGCTGCGGGCAATGCGGGCGGCGTCACCCGCGATGTGCTGATTGGCGCAACCCCGCCTGCGGCCATTGCGGATTGGAAGTACCTCGCAGTGTCCGTGCTTGCCGGGTTCCTGATCTTCTTCTGGTATCCGCTCCTTGCGCGGCTCCGTAATCCGGTGCTGTGGTTCGATGCGATCGGCCTGGCATTCTTTGCGGTTGCCGGGGCGCAGAAGGCGCTGGTGTACGGACTCAATCCGGTGATGGCTGCGCTGCTCGGCATGCTGACGGGCATTGGTGGCGGCATGGTGCGCGACGTATTGGTGAACCAGATACCTACGGTACTGCGTGCCGATCTTTACGCGCTGGCGGCTCTCGCCGGGGCAGCAGTGGCGGTGGGAGGTCAGCTGCTAGCGCTTCCGCCGGTGCCCACTGCTGTCGTCGGCGGGGTGCTGTGCTTTCTGTTGCGCTACATGGCCATCGAGCACGGGTGGCATCTGCCGGTAGCCCGCCGATTGGATTGCTACGAGGAGCATTCTGCCAAGGAGCGGAGCAGGTGATGTCAGACCTGCGGACATGGCCGGTTACTGGAGCTTAAATCCAGACACCGTCGCCACTCGGGAGCGCGCCAATACTCATTCGGTTTCGCCGATTCCTTCGATCGTCACCACCGAGGTCTCGCCCACGCTAGAGATGGGCGTCACGCAGACGCGTGCCGGGCCGCCGTTCAGGTGTACGGTGCAGGTGCCACAGAGCGCGGTCCCACAGCCGAATTTCGTGTTCGTGCGGCGCGGAAACCTACTCGTACAAAATGGCAGCCGCGCCCATCCCGGGCTTCCGTGCGGGCCGTGGTATCATCCACGACTTCCAAAAAACAAGGCTGGTCGGCGGCCCCGGCCGCGCGTTACCAGCAGGTTCACCGCAAGGAGATTCTTGCCGTGCAATGGTTTCGTGTCTCTACCGCCCTTACCGCCACCTTTCTTCTCTCCACGCCCGCGATGCCGCGGCAGAAGCCGACGGAGAAGTCAATGCGACCTGCCGACCCTGGGATCGTGCTGCGCAACATGGATCCGCAGGTCAAGCCGGGCAACGACTTCTTCCTCTACGCCAACGGCGCATGGGTTGCGCGGACGAAAATTCCGGCAGACCGCGCCGGGGTCGGTGTCTTCACTTCGCTCCTTGACAAGACGCGCAAGCAAGTCGCGATTCTCGTGAAGGAGGCCGCGCGGTCGAACGCGCCGGCGGGCTCCAACAGGCGCAAGATCGCCGACCTGTACGCCTCGTACATGAACACCAAGGCCCTCGATACGCTCGGACTGAAGCCGCTCGAGCCCGAGCTCTCCAGGGTGAAGGCCATCGCCGACAAGCGGCAGCTCGCCAGCGTGTTGGGCGGGTTGCTGCGCGCCGACGTGGATCCGCTCAACGACACGAATTTCCACACCATGAATCTCTTCGGGCTGTGGACCTCGCCCGGATTCAGACAGCCGGCGGTCTACGCGGTTTATCTCCTGCAGGGCGGACTCGCGCTGCCGAGCCGCGAGTATTACCTGTCGGATTCCGCGCACATGCGGGGCATCCGGGCGAAATACGTCCGGCACATCGCGGCCGTGCTGCGCCTGGCGGGCTACACGCAGCCGGCCGCGCGTGCGCGGAAAGTTCTGGCGCTCGAGCGGGCCATCGCCAAGGTCCACGAGAGCCTCTCGGACAGCGAAGTCGTGCAGAGGGCGAACAATGTGTGGACGCCCGCGGATTTCGAATCGAAAGCCCCGGGACTCGACTGGCGCGCGTACTTCGCGGCGGCGGGACTCGCGCAACAGCGGCAGTTCTACGTGTGGCAGCCCGCCGCCTTCACCGGCGAGTCGGCGCTGGTGGCTTCGACGCCGCTCGCCACATGGAAGGACTGGCTCGCCTTTCATCTGCTCGAGCAGTATGGGCCGTACCTCTCGCGGCCGTTCGCGCAAGAGACCTTCGCCTTCGAGGGCAGGGTGCTCGCAGGGATACCGCAGCAGCAGCCGCGCTGGCAGCGCGCCGTGGATCTGGTGAACCGCTATCTGGGCGATGCGGTCGGGCAGCTTTACGTCAAGAAGTACTTCCCGCCACAGGCCAAGGCGCGGGCGCAGGACATGGTCGCACACCTGATTGCCGCCTGGCGCAAGCGGCTTACGGCGCTCACCTGGCTCGCTCCCTCGACCAAGGCTGAGGCCCTGAAGAAGCTCGACTCGATTTATGTCGGAATCGGCTACCCGCAGACCTGGAAAGACTACTCGACCTATCGGGTCGCACCGTCTGACCTCCTGGGCAACGTGTGGCGGGCGCAGGTGTGGAAGTACCGTTACAACATCGACCGGATCGGCAAGCCCGTCAATCGTCACGAATGGTGGATGGAGCCGCAGACGGTGAACGCGGTCAATCTTCCTCTTCAGGACGCATTGAACTTCCCGGCGGCGATCCTGCAGCCGCCGTTCTTCGATGCGAGCGCTCCGGCGGCGCACAATTACGGGGCCATCGGCGCCATCATCGGACACGAAATCAGCCACACCTTCGATGCGCAAGGCAGCGCGTTCGACGCCGCGGGACGATTGCGCAACTGGTGGACGCCCACCGACCACCGGCATTTCGAGGAAGAAGCCAAGGCCCTGGAGGAGCAGTATGACCGTTACCAAGCGCTGCCCGGGCTCCATGTGAATGGGCGCCAGACGATCGACGAAGATATCGCCGACCTCGGCGGATTGATGGCCGCGTACGAGGCCTATCACGATTCGCTGCACGGCAGCGCGGCGCCGGAGGTCGCTGGTTTGACCGGAGATCAGCAGTTCTTCATCGCTTTCGGCCAGAACTGGGGCGCAAAGATGCGCCCGGCCGCGCTTCGCCGTCAGGTGCTCACCGACCCGCATGCGCCGGCGCAATTCCGGGCGGACACGGTGCGCAACTGCGACGCCTGGTACAAGGCCTTTGACGTCAAGCCGGGCGATGCGCTGTACCTGGCGCCGGCGAGGCGCGTGCGCATCTGGTAGCCGCGAACCTTACCGCGCCGCCGGCGGATGCGACCCCTTGTGTTTGGGGAGGGCGTCTTCGGCCATGGAGGGAGCCGTGCGCCGCGCGTTGGTGTTGTTTTCCTTGATCGGGAGAGGTGTCGGAGGGTTTGGCGGAGCCTTGCGCCCCGATGGTCGAATCTGTCCAGGACTTTGCCGCCTCGGCATGGATCGCCTCCGGGCGGCCCGCGGCGTCTGCCCGAGGCGACGCCGGATGCGGCAATGCCCGCGGCATGGAGCCGGGCGGCGGCCTCGGAGCGTCGGCCGGCGCCCCGAGCTGCCACAATGGGGCCTCCCATGTGTTCTCGATGAAGTGATGCACCTCAGCCAGGAAACCGGGATACGAGCGCCGAGCCGTGGCCGTCGATTCGCGCCGGCGCGGGCTGTCCTCGCACTTGCCCCGCTCGCGGCCTGCGCGTTGCTCGGCGCGCCTCGCGCGAGCGCCGCCAATCCGCAGCCCTATCAGGTCGACTGGGTACCCTCGGGCGACGGCACCATCGATTCCACGATGAAGTTGACCTCGCAGCTCGAGACACTGCGCACCGCGGCTCCGGTAGACCCTTATGGCCTTATCGCGCGCGCACGGGGCGATGTGGGCCGGCTGCGGACGGTTCTGGAGAGCTTCGGGTACTACCAGGGCAGGATCGCGATCACGATCAACGGGATGGCGCTCGACAGCGCGGGCTTGGGCGATGCCCTGACCGCGCTGCCCAAGAGCAGCAGTGCGCGTGTCAAGATCCGTCCCACGCTCGGTCCCCTGTTTCACGTGGGGCGCATCGACATCAAGGGTGCACTGCCGAAGGGGATGGAAAAGGCGCTCGGCCTTAAGCCGGGCGCCCCGGCGGTGGCATCCGAGGTGCTCGCGGCCGGGATGCGCCTGCAGGATGCGCTGCAGGACGCCGGCTACGCGTTCGCGAAGGTTCGCAAGCCGGTGGCCTATGAAGTGCCGCAACAGCACATCCTCAATCTGGTTTTCCAGGTGAAGACCGGCGAGCGTGTGCGCATCGGAGGCATCCGCATCGAGGGACTCAAGGCAGTCCATCCGGCGCTCCTCAGGCGCCGGCTCCTCGTGCACAGCGGCGAGCTGTACGACGCGGCGACAGTCGAGCGGGCCCGGCAGGACCTCCTCGCGCTTGGCCTGTTCTCCACGGTCAGTGTCCGGCTGGGCAAGCCCGATCCGGCAGGGCGGGTGCCCATCACCTTCACGGTCGCCGAGAGCAGGCGTCACACGGTCGGCCTCTCCGCCGCCTACTCGAGCGATCTCGGGGGCAGCGCGGGTGTTCATTGGAGCGATCGCAACGCCTTCGGTAACGGCGAGCGGCTCGAGGTCTCGGCGCAGGCCATCAATCTGGGCGGCACGGCGAGCACCGGGCTCGGCTACGACGCCCGGATCGGGTATTCGATCCCTGATTTCAAGCGGCGCGGCCAAACTCTCGGGTTTTCGGTCCGGGGATTGCGGCAGGCGCTGCAGGCCTACACCCAGACGGGTGAGACGCTCGGCACGACGCTCAGCCGCAAGCTCTCGGCCAGGTGGCAGGCGAGCGCAGGCCTCGCATACGAGCATGAGATCATCGACCAGGAGAGCCAACACTACGATTACGATCTGCTGTCGCTCCCCCTCGCCGCGCGCTTCGACTCGACGGATCTGGCCTCGCCCCTGTTGGACCCGACGCATGGCTTCAGGATCTCGTTAAACGTGTCGCCGACCCTGTCGCGCGGTGCCCCGACGGCATCGAGCGGCGTCACCAACCAGGTGTTCATCATCCTGCAGGGGACTCTCGCGACCTACTACGATCTGCACCGGCTCCTGCCGTCCGATCCCGCCGGACGTACCGTGATCGCCGCCAGGCTCATGGCCGGTGTGGCCGTGGGCGCATCGCAGTTCAGCCTCCCGCCCGATCAGCGCTTCTACGCCGGTGGCAGCGGCACCGTGCGCGGCTACCGCTATCAGTCGGTCGGCCCGGAGTTTGCGGACGGCAATCCCACCGGGGGAACGAACATGCAGGCGCTCAATCTCGAGCTGCGCCAGCGAGTCGGCCGTAACTTCGGTATTGTGGCCTTCGTCGATGCCGGAGGGGTTTCGAGCGCCTCCTGTCGCGGGACGGGAGCTTCGAGCTCATCCTGCGGCGGTGTCTCGCGCGCCTCAGGAGGCGTCTACCGGGTGGGCATGGGAACGGGTGTGCGCTACTACACCTCCATCGGACCCATCCGGTTCGATGTCGCCCTGCCGGTGCATCGGCGCCCGAATGACGATCGGTTCGAGGTCTATATCGGCCTCGGTCAGGCGTTCTGATGCATCGCGCGTTGCGCATCGCGGCGTGGAGCCTCGCGGGATTGGTGCTGGTGGCGCTGCTGCTCGCCGGCGTGCTGATCGTGATAGGCAACACCGCGGGCGGGCGCAGTCTTCTCGAGCGCGAGACGGCGAGCCTCACCTCGGGGCGCGTGCGCATCGCCGGCCTCGGGGGAGAGTTTCCGTCCCGGATCCACATAGCGAGGCTTTCTATTAGCGACGCCGCGGGGCCCTGGATGACCGCGAGCGGTGTTTCCCTGCGATGGTCGCCGCTTGCGCTGCTCGCCTGGGACCTGCACGTCGAGCAGCTTGACGTCGGTCGGTTGACTCTCGTGCGGCGCCCTCGCAGTGCCCCCTCGCCGGCCCGCTCGGGCGGCAGCGCCCATCTGCCGGCCATCGACCTCGACCGGGCGAGCATCCACACGCTGGATCTGGAGCCTGCGGCCGCCGGTACGAAAGCGCTCCTGACCCTTCAAGGAAGCCTGCACTACCGGTCGATGGAGGACCTGCGGGCACGGCTCCTGGCGCGCCGCACCAATGGCACCGGTGACTACGAGCTCACCCTGCACATCGCGCCTTCGCATATGACTGGCCGCGCGAGGCTCGAGGAGCCCGCCGGAGGTCCGATCGAACACCTGGTGGATCTTCCCGGTCTTGGCGCAGTGTCGGTTCAGGCGAGTCTCACCGGACCGCGAAACGCCGAGCAACTGCGCCTCGATGGGCGCATTGGAGCGATGCGCGCGAGGGCCGGTGGAACCCTCGACCTCGAGCATCGCGCGGCCGAGCTGACTTACGCGCTGACCTCCCCGGCAATGATGCCGCGACCGGACCTTTCCTGGCGGAGCATCGCGCTCAGGGGTCGTTGGCGCGGGCCGGTGTCCGCGCCGCTCACCACCGGCTCGCTCGATGTAAGGGGGCTGCGCCTTCCCGATGGCATGCGGATCGAGACGCTCACAGCGAGTCTGACCGGTGACGGCCGCACGCTCAGGATGCATGCGCTTGCCGGCGGCATCGCGCTGCCCGGGCCCCACCCGGGGCTCTTGCAGGGCTCGCCGCTCGATCTGGCCGCGACGCTGCACCTCGATGAGGCGGGCCGGCCGCTAACGTTGCAGGCGACGCACCGCTTGTTCAGCCTCCGTGCGCAGGCCCTCACGAGCGGTGCCCGAAGCGTGCGATTCGCTCTGCAGTTGCCCGACATCGCGCCACTCGCGGCGCTCTACCATGAGGACATCGGCGGCACGCTTGGCTTCTCTGGCACGGTAGCCGAGTCGGGCGCGACGACCCGTCTCGAGGTGAGCGGGACGGGCGCTCTCAATGGATCAGGCGTTACCGCCCGACTGCTCGGTGCTCATGCGACGCTGCGTCTCGTGGGAGTCGTGAGCGGGACGACCGCCGAGATCGAGCGTCTGGAGCTCTCGGGACGGGCGCTGTCGGTGACTGCAACGGGCAGCGCGGAACGCTCCGCGCCGCATGCGCCGAATCCCATACGCGCGCTGCAGGCTCGCTGGCAGATCGCATTGCCGGATCTGGCGCTCGTTTCCCCCGCGGCCTCGGGCTCGCTCGAGATTCGCGGGACGACCCAAGGGACACCGAAGTCCCTGGTGGCGCGCTTGCGGATCCGATCGAGACTCTCCCTCCGTGGATCGCCTCCCGGAGCGATCGATGCCAGCGTTCAGGCGCGGGGACTTCCCGGGGCGCCCCGTGTGACGGCGCGCGCTCAGGGCGAATTCGACGGCGCACCCCTCAGGCTCGATGGCTCGCTCGAGCGGATGGCGGACCGCGCATTCCACGTCGTCATCCGACGCGCGCAGTGGAAGAGCTTCGCGGCAGATGGGGATCTGACCGCAGGTCCCGGCCTCGCCGCGGGCCGCGGAAGCCTGCGCTGGCGCATCGACCGGCTGGCCGATCTTGAGCCCCTCATCGGAACCGCCCTCTCTGGCAGTGTCGAAGGGAGCGCGACGCTGACGCCCGGGGCGCGCCGCACACACGCGCGCATCGATCTCGAGGCCCGCAACATCGCAACAGCCGGCTTTTCCGGCAGCGTGCGCCTGTCAGGCTCCGGTCCGATCGACGCGCTGCCCCTCGAGCTCATGATTCACTCGCGCGACATCCGTGGCGCGCCGGCGACGCTCGAAGCCGCGGCGCGGCTCGACATTGCCACCCGAACACTCGATCTGGAGCGACTCGAGGGACGCTATCGAGGCGAGGCCGCCCGGTTGCTGTCGCCGGCGAGCGTGGTGTTCGCACGCGGTCTCGAAGTGAAGCACGTGCGGCTCGGCATGCAGAAGGCCGTTCTTGCGCTCGACGGCGAGCTTGCTCCCGCGCTCGATTGTCGCCTGTCCATTCGACACCTCGATGCGGCACTTGCCAACGTATTCGTGCCTCATCTTCTGGCGCAAGGCTCGCTCGATGCCGAGGCCCGTCTCGAGGGAAGCCGCGCGGCGCCCGAGGGACAGGCGTCGCTCGAGATCAAGGATCTGAGATTTGCCAATGCGGCCGCCGAAGGGCTGTCCGCGCTCGAGGCCCGTGCCTCCGCACGGCTGCGCGGCAACGTCGCGGATGTATCCGCACAACTCGACGCCGGGCGTTCCTCGCGGCTCACCTTGAGCGGACGGGCGCCGCTCAACGCCAGCGGTACGGTGGCCTTGAAGCTTGACGGCAGTCTGGATGCGGCGCTCATGAATCCCATCCTCGAGGCGCGCGGTGAGCGGGCTGCGGGAAGGCTGACGGTCGATGCCACGGTGACCGGCGTGGCGCGCGCACCGCAGATCAGAGGCACGGTCGAACTCGCGAACGGCGATTTGCGCGACTATGCCGAAGGTGTTCACCTGGGCGAGATCAACGCACGGCTGGTGGGCGCCAAGGGCGTCCTCAAGATCGAGAGTCTGACGGCGCGCGCCGGCCCGGGTGAGCTCACTGCGCAAGGCTCGATCGGTGTGCTCGAGCCGCAGATGCCGGTCGAGGTGTCCATCTCGGCTCACCACATCCAGCCGGTCACGAGCGATATCCTGACTGCGAACCTCGACGCCCGGCTGCGCGTGGCGGGAACTCTGCGCCGGCGCATCGACGTGAGCGGCACGGTACACATCAACCGGGCCTCGATCATGGTTCCGAACGGGTTCCCGCCGAATGTCGCCACCCTCGACGTGATTCGCCCGGGCGCGGCCATCCGGACCGCGCCGGCCAGGCGGCCGCTCGTCATCGGCCTGGGCGTCACCCTGCAGGCTCCGGACGCCATTTTCGTCCAGGGCAGGGGGCTCGATGCACAGCTCGGGGGCAGACTCGAGCTCACCGGCACGAGCGCCAATCCCGGGGTGGGTGGCGGCTTCTCACTGGTTCGCGGCACGTTCTCATTGGCCGGCACGACGCTCAACTTCAACAGCGGACGGGTGAGCTTCAACGGCGAGGGCTTGAAGGGCAGGATCGACCCCACGCTCGATTTCCTCGCGCAGACGAGCGTCATGTCCCCATCACCCACGACGGTGAGGTTGCGCATCACGGGGTACGCGGACTCCCCGACGATCTCGCTCTCGAGCAGCCCGCCGCTTCCCCAGGACGACCTCCTCGGCCTGCTGCTCTTCGGCAAGCCCGCATCGCAGCTCACGGCTTTGCAGCTGGCGCAGACCGGAGCGGCGCTTGCGAGCCTGGGGGGCGTCGGTGGAGGAGGGGGCAGCAGCTGGAATCCGCTCACCTGGATCAAGAAGGGCCTCGGGCTCAACACCTTGTCGGTGGGAGGCGCCGCGCGCCCCGGGGCCACGGGGACCGGCCAGACGGCAGGAGCGAGCGTCACCGCCGGAAAGTACATCTCGAACAGGGTGTATGTCGCCGCGACGCAGACGACTCTCGGCACCAGCCAGGTCCGTGTCGACATCAACCTGACCCGGCATGTGAAGCTGCAAACGCGTCTCGGCAACGGCACGGCGACCGCTCAAGGGACCACTCCGGAGAACGATCCGGGGAGCAGCATCGGACTCACCTACCAGATCGAGTATTGACGGCCCGCGCGTCACCCCCTCGTCCCGTCGCATACAGCACTCGTGTCAACGCGACACTGATCGAAGCGCGCGTCGGATCGCCGTTCAGACTTGCCCCCCCCCTCATACGAGAGAGGCCTCCACCTACCCACTGATGCCTCCAGGCTCTGCCTCGCGAACCATACGATACGTGCTTTCCGCACTTACATTTCATCGACGCACTGCTCGCCGAGCCGTGTCGTACAGGTCAAGGATCATCCGGGGAGACCTCAGTGCACCATCGACTCACCTTTTCGACAGGCGTCATCGCCGCCATCGCGAGCGCAATCGTCCTTGCCGGCTGCGCGCGCAATCAGGCAGCCGAGCAGGCCGCCGCCGCTGCGCCGCCGCCGCGGGTCGCGGTCGCGCGCGTCATCTCGCGCATCGTCACGGATTCGCAGTCCTTCACCGGCCGATTCGAGGCGGTGCATCACGTGAGCGTGCGTCCACGGGTCACGGGATACATTTCATCCGTCGACTTCACCGATGGTAGCGAGGTTCACAAGGGGCAGTTGCTGTTCGTCATCGATCCCCGCCCGTACCAGGCCGCGTATCTGCGCGCCAAGGCGCAGCTCGATCAGGCGCGCGCGGCGCTCGGGCTTGCGCGCGCGGAGCGGATACGAGCGGTGAAGCTGCTCGCGGCGCGCGCGATATCCAAGGACGAATTCGATACCCGCATCGCCAATGCCCGTCAGGCGGCGGCGGACGTCGAAGCGGCCGAGGCCGCCCGGGACGCCGCGGCCCTCAATCTGACCTTCACGCGTGTGACCGCTCCGATCTCGGGCCGAGTCAGCCGCGCAATCGTCACGGTGGGTAATCTCGTGACAAGCGGGCGTACGCAGCTCACCACGATCGTATCGCTCAATCCGATCTACGTGTCGTTCAATGCCGACGAGCAGGCGTATCTGAGGTTCGAGAAGTACGCACGTCTCGATGGCCGCGAGGACGGTGGCGCGAGCCAGCGCAGCGGCGCACTAGGTAATCCCGTGTATGTCGGGCTGGACGATGAGCACGGCTATCCCCACGAGGGCCGTCTCGTCTTCATGGACAATGCGCTCGATGCGAACACCGGCACCATCCGCGCCCGCGCACTGCTCGCCAATCCGGATGGCCAATTCGTGCCGGGACTGTTCGCGCGCGTGAAGCTGATCGGCAACGACCACTATCCCGCGGTGCTCATCAACGACAGCGCGGTCGGCACCAACCAAACCGCCCAGTACGTGCTCGTCCTGGGGCCTGAGAACCAATTGCAGTACCGCGCCGTGCATCTCGGTCCCATGGTCGATGGCCTGCGCGTGGTGCGCAGCGGACTGAAGCCCGGTGAGACCATCGTCATCAAAGGTCTGATGCGGGTACGGCCCGGGATGCAGGTGAGCCCGCAGCTCATCGCCATGGGCGGGGATCGCCCGCGGGGCGCCATGGTGGCCCGCAACGATACGCATGCCACGCGCCGCGGCGCGGGCGCCTCGAACGGAACGCTCCAGTGAAACTGTCGCATTACTTCATCGACCGCCCGATCTTCGCGGCGGTGCTCTCCACCTTCGTCACCATCGCGGGGCTCATCGCGCTGTTCCGGCTGCCGATCAGCGAGTATCCCGAGGTCGTGCCGCCGTCTGTGATCGTGCGCGCGTCCTACCCGGGTGCGAACCCGAAGGTCATCGCCCAGACGGTCGCCGAGCCGCTCGAGCAGGCCATCGTCGGCGTCAAGAACATGCTCTATATGTCCTCGACGTCCTCCATGGATGGCTCGCTCGCGCTCACTATCACGTTCAAGGTCGGAACGGACATCGATCAGGCGCAGGTGCACGTGCAGAACCGCATCTCGCAGGCGCTGCCACGCCTGCCCTCAGAGGTGCGCTCGCTCGGGGTCACCACCACCAAGAGCTCGCCGAATCTGACCATGGTGGTCCACCTCTATTCGCCGGACAACCGCTTCAGCACGTTGTTCCTGCGCAATTACGCGGTGCGCAACGTTCGCGACGTGCTCAAGCGCCTGCCGGGCATGGGGGACGTGCAGATCTTCGGCGGGGGCGACTACGCCATGCGGATCTGGCTCGACCCGCAGAAGCTCGCGGCCCTCGGCC
>DAIDHH010000089.1 GCA_027452045.1 Gammaproteobacteria bacterium | reverse complement strand
AGCACCTCACCGGCATCAAGGACGCACGCACCATCGTCGCCATCAACAAAGACCCAGAGGCCCCGATCTTCGAGGTCGCCGACATCGGCCTCGTCGCCGATCTCTTCCAGGCCGTGCCGGAAATCGAGAAGCTGCTCGGCTAAGGCAGCGCAGAAACGAAAAAGGCCCGCTGAACGCTGCTTCAGCGGGCCTTGCTCTTGCGACCGTCGATCGGCTTACAGCTGCGCGAGCACGTGCTCCGCGGCGGACACTTTGAACTGCCCCGGCGCCTCGACGTTGGCGTGCTTGACCACGCCGTTCTCGACCACCAGCGCGAACCTCTGCCCGCGCAGGCCCATGCCGAACCCGCGCGCATCCAACTCCAGGCCGAGCGCCTTCGAGTAATCGCCATTGCCGTCGGAGAGCATCAGGACCTTATCGCCCACTCCCGATGCCTTGCCCCATGCGTTCATCACGAACACATCGTTCACCGCCAGGCAGGCGATCGTGTCCACGCCCTTGGCCCTAAGCTGATCGGCCAGCTGCACGAACCCGGGCAGATGCTTCGCATCGCAGGTTGGCGTAAAGGCTCCGGGAACCGAGAACAGCACCACCTTCTTGCCCTTGAAGAGCTCCTCGGTCGTGATGTCCCTCGGACCCTCCGGGGTCATGGTCTTCAGCACGCCCGAAGGCATGCGTTCACCGGCTTGGATGGCCATGGCTCGTTCTCCTTGAGGTGGGTGCGATTGCCGGCGCTTACGCCGCGGACTTCGCCTGCAGGCTCCAGAGCGAGGCGAGGCGCTGCAAGGTCGGATCGCCCTGCACAGCCCCGAAGGCCTTGAGCGCGGCAGCCTTGTTGCCGGCCTTCAGCTGCGCGATGCCGAGCAGCAGGTGCGCCTCGGCGGGGTTCTTCAGGTGCCCCTTGGCGAGGCCCTGCGTGAACTCCGTCACCGCCTTGTCGTACTGCTGATAGCCGAAGTAGGCGAGACCCACGTTGACGTCGGATTGTCCCGAAGACTGTCTGGCCGCCGCTGCGGCGGTGGAGGCGAGCCCACCCGCGAGGTCGTGCGAGGCCTTGCGCTTGGCATCTCCCAGGATGCGCTCGGCCTTCGCCCGCGCATGCGGATCGCTGTACACGTTGGCCTTGAGCGCCTTCTGGATGACCTGCTCGGCCTCACCGGGGTCATTGGCCTCGATCGCGAGTTCGGCGTAATTGGTGAACTCGTGCGGCTGCTGCATCACGCCGACGTCGAACGCCAGGCGGTAGGCCTGCAGCAGGTTCGCGTCGCTCTTGACCGACTGCATGGTCTTGTAGATGAGGTATTGCCAGTACTGCGGCTGCGGGTAGTACACCACCAGCTGCTCGATGGCGTTGAGCAGGCAGTTCTGGTCATTCAGGTGCTGGCAGGCGCTTTGCACCAGCTGCAGCGCCTGCTTGGTCGGCTTCTGCCCCTTGCTGATCGCCGATTTGATCAGGCTCCCCTCGTACTGGATGGTGCCCCTCCAGTTGTTGCTGAGGTAGTAGGCCTGGCCGACGAGGGTCGGCATCTGCGCATCCGCCCAGCCCTTCTGAATGGCCAACGTGCCGTACTGAATGGCCTTCGGGTAGTTCTTCAGCTGGTAGAAGATCTGCGCGAGCGCGGTGGTGAACTGCGCCTGCTCCGCTGGAGTCGCATACGGATCGTTGCGCAGCTCCTCGAGCTTCGGCGCAAGCTTGGCGTAGTCATGGGTCTTCTCGTAGGCGAAGACGTAGAGCTGCGTCGCGACGTGCGTGGAGTAGGGAGTCTGCTTCGGCATCGCCGAGGCCTGATCGAGCGCGGTCTCGGCCGCCGCGAAGTTGCCCTTCTGGATGTCCTTCTGGGCCGCCTGCAGCTTCAACCCCACCGCGCGGTCCAACTTCTGCGGGGGCGCCGCCTGGGCCGGCACCGCAGCGAAGAACCCGATACCCACCAGTGCGGCGCTGAGCGCCAGCACGGGCACCAGAGGGCTTTTGAGCTTCATGAGACTGTCTCGCATTGCTACGTTCATAGGTGAAATGAGTGGTTCCGGCCCGCTACTGCGAGAACTCGGAGGTGTTGACGAAGCCGATCTTGGTCATGCGGTTGCGCTGCGCGTCCGCGAGCACTTTCGCGACCACGCCGTACTTGGCCATGCCATCGGGATTCAGGTGAATCTCCGGCTGCGGGTTCTTGTCCGTCTCGCTGGCGAAATAGGCATCGAGCGTCTGCATGTTCGGCACCACGGTCCCGTTCCAGGTGATCGTGCCGTCGAAGTCTATGCCGAGATTGATGACCTCAGGCTGAACGGGCGGCGGCGGCGGATTGCCCTGCGGCAGATCGAGCTGCGTCGAGTGCGTCAGCTTCGGCAGTGTGATGATCAGAGTCACGAGCAGCACGAGCATCACGTCGATCAACGGCGTCGTGTTGATGTCTACCATGGGTCCGGAGCCGGACCCCATACTCATACTCATGGATTTAGGACTCCTCGAACGCCCATTCGCTCGAAATTGAGTGGTTCAATACGCACCGGTGGCCGTCAGCTCGTTGGCATTCGGCTGACTGATGAAGGCGATCTTCACCATGCCGCCGCGCTGCAACTCGTACAGCACGTGTCCGATCGATTTGTAGTCCGCATTCTTGTCGCCGCGGATGTGCACGTCCGGCTGCGGCTGCTGTATCGCGGCCTGCTCGACCTCCTGCAGCAGCACGGTGTCGTTCGGAACCTGCTTGTCGTTCCAGTAAATCGTACCGTCCTGGCTCACCGCGATCGTGATCGTGCCGGGCTTGGTCTTCGTCGGCTCGTTGTCGGCGTGCGGCAGATGCACCGGTACGGTCTTGGTGATCACCGGGATCGTGATCAAGAAGATGATGAGCAGCACCAGCATGACGTCCACCAGCGGCGTCGTGTTGATGGTGGCCATCACCTCATGCTCTTCGCCCGAGCCTGATCCGATATTCATCGACATGTTCGAAAGCTCCTCAGCTCTCAGCTTCATGCGGCATGCGCGCCGCCCTACCACCAGCCCTGGTGCCAGGCTCACCGGGCCCGCGCATCATGCGCGGGCCCGTGGCTCCAACGCGATTCCCCGGCGACGGTCGGCTCGCCGGGAACGCCCTTACTTGCGGGTGGCGGCCGCGGCCGGAGCCGCCGCCGGACGGGCACCACCGGCGCTGCCGGCGGCGCTGTCGATACGCGCGCCGCTCACCAGGTACGCATGCAGGTCGCTGGCGAAATTGCGCAGCGCATCCTGCAGGTTCTTGTTGCGGCCGAGCAGCCAGTTGTAGCCCCACACCGCGGGCACCGCCGCGAACAGGCCGAGCGCGGTGGTGATCAGCGCGCCACCGACCGGGCCTGCCACCTTGCCGATGCTCGCCTGGCCGGCGAGACCGATCGCGATGAGCGCGTTCATCACGCCCCACACCGTGCCGAACAGGCCGACGAACGGCGCCGAGGAGCCGACCGTCGCGAGCAGGCCGAGGCCCTTGGTGAGGTTGCTGTTCACCTGATCGACCGAACGCTGCAGCGACATGGTGATCCACTCGTGCAGGTCGATGCGGTCGGTGAGACGCCCGTCATGGTGCGAGGCCGCGCGCAGGCCATCCTCGGCGATCATGCGGAACTCGTTCCCCTTCTTGAGCTTCTCGACGCCTTCCTTGATCGAGGGAGCGGCCCAGAACTGCTTCTCGGCCTGGCGGGCCGCCTGGCGCAGTTTGCGCTGATCCCACAGCTTCGTGAAGATGACGAACCACGAGATCAGAGACATGATCAGCAGCAGGACCATTACGAACTGAATAACGAAACCGCCGTGTTCCCACGTGCCGGCCATGCCGTAGGGATTGCTGACGGTTGCTACGTTTTGGGTGGCCATAGATTTCCTCAGATCACAAAATAACCGCGTTGGATGAAGCGGCGTCGAAAGGGTAAGGACTCGAGTGCATCAATGAAAATCAAAAGTCGTTCAGCTGGAACTTGATCGGCAGCTGGGTGCAGACGGCGATCGGCTCGCCATTGCGCTTCTCCGGGATCCAGTGGCCCGAGGTGGCACGCGCATAGCGGATGGCGGCGCGATCGAGCCGCGGGCTGCCCGAAGACTTCGCAATGCTCGGCTGGCGCGTCACGGTGCCCTGCGGGCCGATGCAGATGTTGACGTACGCCGTGCCCTCCTCGCCCAGGCGTTGGGAGGCCTGCGGATAGAAGGACTGCGTCGCGGGGAAGCCCGAGCCTGCCGCCGGCGGCGTGTAGGTGTAATGCGTCGGCGGAGCGGGACGGGCGGCCACGACGTGTTTGGTCACGGTGATGGCGTGGGTCTGCGAGGCGGCCGGCACGTTGATCTGGATCACCGGCGGCGGGATCTGCACCTGCTGGTGCTGCAGCTGCGGCGGCGGTGGCGGCGGCGGCTTGATGTGCTTCGTATGCTGCTGCACGATGGTCGTCTTGATCGGCGGCGCGGCGAGCTGCACGACCTTTTGAGCCAACCCCGTAGCGAGCGCCCAGATGAGGGCGACATGCGCCACGACGATGGCGATGAACACTACGCTGCGGCGCGTGAAAAACTGGGTATCGTGTACGTATGCGCTCATATTTGATTGCTGAAGCGTCGCTGTGACCTGTCCGAAAACACCGGATCAAAACGGAAGCTGTGCAAGGTAGCGGTCTTTCCACTTGCCCGCAAGCAGTCCGATCCGGACCCGAGCTGGCCGGAGGCGTTCGCCGTCCGACAATTGATGACATTCCGGACGCGCGCGGCGGCCCTCCCCGGGCTGGCGCGCGTATGGCTCAAACCCCCTAACTGATACGGTCTCACGGCGACCCGAGGGCTCAGAGCCTGAGGCGCACGCCATGTGCATCGCAAGATGCGGGCCCGAACTGTAACCGCTACCTTGCCCGCTGACAACTGCCTGACGCTCCCGTCCAATGCCCATGACGCTATCCGGTAAGACCGAGAAATCTCATCGTGGCCTCGACCGGGACCGCACCCCGGTGGAGACGGTGGTGACCGCTCCCGTGGAGGCGCTGCTCACCAGCTGAGCATATTTTGCGAGCACGCCACGCACGGCGGACCTGCGCGGTTTCCACGCGGCGCGGCGGCGGCGCAGCTCCGAGGCAGGCAGATCAACCTCGATCTGTCGCTTCAGCGCATCGATGGTGATGCGGTCGCCGTTGCGCAGCAGCGCGATGGGTCCGCCCACCGCCGCCTCGGGCGCGATATGACCGACCACGAACCCGTGGCTGCCGCCCGAGAATCGTCCGTCGGTGATCAGAGCCACCTTGTCTCCAAGCCCGCGCCCGATGATCGCACCGGTGGGACTGAGCATTTCGCGCATGCCCGGCCCCCCCTTCGGGCCCTCATTGCGGATCACGACCACGTCCCCGGCGCGAACCCGGCCCGCGAGAATCGCCTCGGTCGCGTGCTCTTCGCCCTCGAATACGCGCGCCCTGCCCGTGAAGGTCTCTCCTTCCTTGCCGGTGATCTTGGCAACGGCGCCCTCGGGCGCGACGTTCCCATGGAGCACGACCAGGTGGCTCTCGGCCTTCAGGGGGCGTGAGAGCGGCAGGACGATGTCCTGGTCCTTGGGATATGCGCCGGCGCCGGCGAGGTTCTCCGCCAGCGTGCGTCCGGTGACCGTCAGGCACTGCCCGTGCAGCAGCCCCGCATCGAGCAGCGTCTTCATCAACGGCTGAATGCCGCCGATGGCGACGAGTTCGCTCATCAGATAACGGCCACTCGGTTTGAGGTCGGCGAGCACCGGGACCTTGCGTCCGATGCGGGTGAAATCATCGAGCGTGAGCTTGATCCGTGCATCATTGGCGATGGCGAGCAGATGCAACACCGCGTTGGTCGAGCCCCCGAGCGCGATCACAACCGTAATGGCGTTCTCGAAGGCCTTGCGCGTGAGAATGTCGCGCGGCCGGATGCCTTGCGAGAGCAGCCTCACCACGGCCTCCCCGGCGCGCTGGCAATCGGCGCGCTTCTCGGCGCTCACGGCGTCCTGCGCCGAGCTGCCCGGGAGCGAGAGCCCGAGCGCCTCGATCGCCGCAGCCATCGTGTTGGCCGTGTACATGCCCCCGCAGCTTCCGGGACCGGGAATGGCGGTGCGCTCCACCTCGGCAAGGCGCTCATCGGAGATCGTGCCGGCTGCGCGCGCGCCAACGGCCTCGAAGACCGCGACGATGTCGCGCCGCTGCGCCCCGGGGCGGATGGTGCCGCCGTAGACGAACACCGCGGGGCGATCGAGACGGGCAATGGCCATGGCGCAGCCGGGCATGTTCTTGTCGCAGCCGCCGATCGCGACGAAGCCATCGAACCCTTCCGCACCGACCACGGTCTCGATGGAATCGGCGATCACCTCGCGCGAGACCAACGAATAGCGCATGCCCGGGGAGCCCATGGAGATGCCGTCGGAGACCGTGATCGTGTTGAACGACACGCTCTTGCCGCCCGCCGCATCGGCCCCCGCGGCCGCCTCGCGCGCCAGCTCCGCGATGTGCATGTTGCAGGGAGTGAGGTTCGCCCAGGTCGAGGCGATGCCGATCTGCGGCTTCTTGAAATCTGCATCCTCGAAGCCCACCGCACGCAGCATCGCCCGCGCCGGTGCGCGGGTCACTCCGTCCACCACCTGTCGCGAGTACGGGCGCGGATCGGTTTGATTATGGGTTTGCTTCTTGGCCACGGTCGTATCTATACCCGTAGTCTGACGCCGGTCGAGGGAAAATCCATACGCCCTCCCATGCGCCCGCGGGGCCTATTTATTTAAGGAGCGATTATTTGGGGCCCGACTGTTAAGGAATGATGACAATGCGTCACGGATAGCGCGCCCTGAGCAGCCGATAGAGGCTGCGCACGCACTGCGCCTCCGCCCCCACCGGGCGCCCTGGACGGTCCTTGGCGTTCCAGGCATACAGATCGAGGTGGATCCAGTCGGTGGAGGCCCCGACGAAGCGCTTCAGAAAGAGCGCCCCGATGATCGAGCCCGCGAAAGGCGTCGGCGCGACGTTGCCGAGATCGGCGATCTTGCTGCTCAGCTCCTCCTCGTAGCCCGCCCACAGCGGCAGCGGCCACACCGGATCGGCCTCCTCCTCACCGAGGCGCCGCAGCGTCTCGGCGAGCTCCGGCCGGTTCGAGTACACGGCGGGCAGCTCCGGCCCGAGCGCCGTGCGGGTCGCCCCCGTCAAGGTCGCCAGGTCAATGATCAGGTCCGGGCGCTCCTCCTCGGCCGCCGCGAGCGCATCAGCGAGCACCAGCCTGCCCTCGGCATCGGTGTTGCCGACCTCCACTGTCAGCCCTTTGCGCGAGCGCAGCACGTCCCCCGGACGGTAGGCGGCGCCACCCACCGCATTCTCCACGGCCGGGATCAGCACGCGCAGCTGCACGGGCGCCTCGAGCCGCATCAGCAGGTCCGCGAGCCCCAGGGCGCAGGCCGCTCCGCCCATGTCCTTTTTCATCAGCAGCATGGCGGCCGCCGGTTTCAGGTCGAGGCCGCCGGTGTCGAAGCAGACGCCCTTGCCCACCACGGTGACCCGGGGCGCATCCCGCTCGCCCCATCGCAGGTCGATGAGCCGGGGGGCGCGGGGACTGGCCGCGCCGACCGCCCGCAGGAGCGGGAAGCCGGCGAGCTCCCCGCCCATGAGCACCTGACCGCGCGCCGCGTGCTCGCGGGCGAGATCGAGCGCAGCGTCGGCCAGCTCTTCGGGCCCCATGTCGTTGGCGGGCGTGTTGATGAGATCGCGCGCCAGCGCAGTCGCGCGAGCGGCGGCGACCGCGTAGCGCAGGTCCGCGCCCTGCGGAGGAACGAGCGCCGCCCGCGCGCCCTCGACGGCCCCCAGGCGGTAGCGGCTCATGCGGTAGCCCCCGAGCAGCCACCCGAGCACGAAATGCGTCGCCGCGGGAGGCGGCAACGGTCTTGCGAGGTGCCAGGCCATGGAGGGCAGCCGCTCGGTGAGTCCTGCCGCGTGCCAGGGAGTCAGCTGCGCAGCTTCCGCCAGGGGCCCGAGCCCGAGCACCGCGCCGCCGATACCGCCCTCGCCCGGAAGCGTCAGCACCCGATGCCGCTCGCCCTGGAATCCGTGCGCGCGCACCCACCCGGCGACTGCGGCACTTCGACTCGCGAGCCACCCCGGGAACTCCGCTTCGCTGAGAATCCACAGCGGGAGACTGTCGCCCGGCTCGGCGCTCAATAACATTTCGTGTGGCACGCCCCGAGCATAGCGCGGGCCGCCCTCGCCCCGCCAGAACGACCGCCTCGCGCCCTCCTCGGCAACGCTGGCGCGCCAATTGACAACACGGCGGCGGTTGTGCTGACATCCCTCCCATCATCTTCACCTTTTACCCCAGTCCTTCACCGAAACCCGTGGTACCCGCACTCGACATGCCGCTTTCCCGAAGGGCGACCCGCTCGCCTGAAGCGGCGGTTGCGCTCGAGCCGGTACTTCTTACTGGACTGCTGCTCCTTGCGGGCAGCCGGTGCGGGGCCCTCGCGATCGCCTGAGGACATTCGGGCAGAGGCGAGAGAAGACACCAGAAACCCCGCACCGGCCCTGAGCCGCTGCGGGGTTTTTGTTTGTAATGGGCCGAACAGGGCCGTGCCCGTTCGGCTGGTGTGCCTTTGACATGACATCCGGGCCTCGTGTCCGATCTGGAGTATTCGAGATGAAGCTGTATTCGCACAAAGACGTCGACAAGAAGGCCCTGCGGGGAGCGCGCATCGCGGTGATGGGCTATGGCAGCCAGGGCCGCGCGCATGCGCTGAACCTCAAGGACAGCGGCTTCGAGGTGATCGTCGGTGTGCGCAAGGGCGGTGCGGGCTGGAAGAAGGCGAAGAAGGACGGACTTCAGGTGGCCGAGCCCGCCAAGGCGGCGCAGGGCGCCGACCT
The DNA here is from genome assembly GCA_027452045.1 of Gammaproteobacteria bacterium. Taxonomy (GTDB): domain Bacteria; phylum Pseudomonadota; class Gammaproteobacteria; order Steroidobacterales; family Steroidobacteraceae; genus 13-2-20CM-66-19. Next base: position 12,055 of record DAIDHH010000089.1, on the reverse strand, counting down.
CGTCGCTTTTCTCGTGCCGGACCTGGCGCAGAAATCGCTCTACGAAACCATCCAGTCCGAGCTCAAGCCGGGCGCGACCATTCTGTTTGCGCACGGATTCAACATTCACTTCAAGCAGATCAAGCCGCGCACCGACCTCGATGTAGTGCTGATCGCGCCCAAGGGGCCCGGAGACCTCGTGCGCCGCCAGTACCAGCAGGGGCGCGGGGTCCCGTGCCTGATCGCGGTGGCGCAGGATGCCACCGGCAATGCGCACGCCAAGGCGCTCTCCTATGCCCACGGCATCGGCGGCACCCGCGGCGGAGTGCTCGAGACCACCTTTGCCGAGGAGACCGAGACCGACCTGTTCGGCGAGCAGGCGGTGCTCTGCGGGGGCGCGACCGAGCTCGTGGTGCGCGGCTGGGAGACGCTCGTCGAGGCGGGCTACCAGCCCGAGGTGGCCTATTACGAGTGTCTGCACGAGCTGAAGCTCATCGTGGACCTCCTGCACGAGGGCGGCATCACCAAGATGCACGAGTTCATCAGCGAGACGGCCAAGTACGGCGACCTCACGCGCGGGCCGCGCATCGTCGATGCGCGGGTGAAGAAGGAAATGCGCAAGGTGCTCGGGGAAATCCAGACCGGCAAGTTCGCCCGTCAGTGGATCAAGGAGAACGCGGGCGGCCGCAAGCGCTACGAGAAGCTCCTCAAGCGCGACATCCAGCATCCCATCGAGAAGGTCGGGGCTTCCCTGCGCGCGCGCATGCCCTGGCTGAACGACAAGCGCGCCTGAGCGCAACGCGCCCGGGCGCGAGGAGTGACTCCCATGGCTCAAGATCCTGACCGAGTACTGATCTTCGACACCACGCTGCGCGATGGGGAGCAAGCCCCCGGGTGCAGCATGACGCGCCCGGAGAAGCTGCGCGTCGCCCGGGCGCTCGCCGATCTCGGCGTCGATGTGATCGAGGCGGGCTTCCCGGCCGCCTCCAAGGGGGACTGGGAGAGCGTGCAGGCGGTGGCGCGCGAGGTGCAGGGGCCGGTCATCTGTGGGTTGGCGCGCTGCAATCGCGAGGACATCGAGCTCGCCGCGCGCGCCCTCTCCGATGCGCCACGCCGCCGGGTCCACGTGTTTCTCGCCACCAGCGCCATCCACCGCCAGTACAAGCTCAACATGGCCGAGGAGGAGATCCTGCGCACGGCCGTGGAGGGCGTGCGTCGCGCCCGCGAACTCTGCGATGACGTCGAGTTCTCCCCCGAGGACGCCTCGCGCACCGAGCTCGAGTTCCTCGCGCAGGTGGTCGAGGCGGCCATCGAGGCCGGCGCCGGTACGGTCAACATCCCGGACACCGTCGGCTACACCGTCCCCGATGAGTTCGCCGAGCTCTTCCGGTATCTGCGCAAGAACGTGCGCGGCATCGAGCGCATCCGCCTCTCGGTGCACTGCCACGATGATCTCGGCATGGCGGTGGCCAACAGCCTGACGGCGGTGGTGGCGGGCGCACGGCAGATCGAGTGCACCATCAACGGCATCGGCGAGCGGGCCGGCAACTGCTCGCTCGAGGAAGTGGTCATGGCGCTCAAGACGCGCGCCGCGTTCTTCGACGTCACCACCGGGATCCAGACCACCCGCCTCTATCCGACCTCCCGCCTGGTCTCGAGCATCACCGGGATGCCGGTGCCGCGCAACAAGGCGGTGGTGGGCGAGAACGCCTTCGCTCACGAGGCCGGCATCCATCAACATGGCGTGCTGCGCCACTACTCGACCTACGAGATCATGCGCCCGGAGGACGTCGGGCTCTCACGCAGCCACCTGATCCTCGGCAAGCACAGCGGCCGGCACGCCTTCCGCGATCGCGTTCGCGCACTCGGCTTCGAGCTGGATGAGACCGAGCTCAACCAGGTGTTCGAGGAGTTCAAGGCGCTCGCGGACAAGAAGAAGGAGCTCTTCGACGGGGACATCGAGGCCCTGGTGATGCGCGCGGAAGGCACGGCCACCGGCCCCTGGACGCTGCTCGAGCTCGAGACGCACACCGGGAGCGATGGAGCGGCCACCGCGAAGGTGCGCCTGCGCCACACGGACGGCCGGCTCGTCGAGCGCACCGCCCAGGGCGATGGCCCGGTCGATGCGTCCTTCAAGGCGATCGAAGGGGCAACGGGGATCGGGGCGATGCTGCGCAAATTCGAGGTGCGCGCGGTGACCGAGGGCGAGGATGCGCAGGGCGAGGCGCTGGTGTACGTCGAGTACAATCAGCGCACCTACCGCGGCTCCAGTGTCAGCACCAACATCGTGGAGTCGAGCACCAGGGCGTTCCTCGAGGTGATCAACCGCATCGAGCTCGCCGCCGCCGCCGGGGGCCGCTCGCGTGAGGAGCGCGCGGACGCCCAGGGTGCCGCCAAGGCGATCTGAGGCACCCGGAAGAAGCTGCGACGGAGGATCTTCATGCCGATACCCGCCACCGAGTTCATCTGGTTCAACGGCAGGCTCGTGCCCTGGGAGAAGGCGACGGTTCACGTGATGTCGCACGCGCTGCATTACGGCTCTTCGGTCTTCGAGGGTGTGCGCGCGTACGAGACTCCCCGGGGAGTGGCCATCTTTCGCCTGCGCGAGCACACGCGCCGGCTCCTGGACTCGGCCAGGATCTACCGCATGACGCTGCCCTTCAGCGCCGAGCAGATGAACGAGGCGTGCCGCCAGGTGGTCAGCGCCAACGGGCTCACCCGCGGCGCCTACATCCGCCCGGTGGCTTTTCGCGGCTACGGCGAGATCGGCGTGTCACCCAAGAACGAGCCTCCCACCGAGGTCGCGGTGGCCGCCTGGGAGTGGGGCAGATATCTCGGACACGAGAGCGAGGTCCAAGGGGTCGATGTGTGCATCTCCTCCTGGAACCGCCTCGCCCCGAACACCCTGCCGGCGCTCGCCAAGGCCGGCGGCAACTATCTCTCGAGCCAGCTGATCGGTGCCGAGGCCCGGCGCCTCGGGTTCGATGAGGGCATCGGCCTCGCCCCCGACGGCACCTTGAGTGAGGGCTCGGGGGAGAACCTGTTCCTCGTGAAAGACGGCGAGCTGCTCACCCCGGCGCTCGCGCACTCCGTGCTGGGTGGCATCACCCGCGACACCGTCATGCGCCTCGCGCGCGAACGGGGCATCCCGGTGCGCGAGTGCGCCATTCCCCGCGAGCTGCTCTACATCGCGGACGAGGCCTTCTTCACGGGCACCGCGGTCGAGATCACCCCCATCCGCTCGGTGGACCGGCTGGCGGTGGGCCTGGGGCGGCGCGGCCCGATCACCGAATCGCTCCAGAAAGCGTTCTTCGGCCTCTTCAGCGGCGCGACGCCCGACAAGTGGGGCTGGCTCGATCACATCGACATGACTACAAAGGCGCCGGTGGCGGCGGCAGGCTGATGAGCGCAACTGCACGAACTCTCTTCGAGAAGGTCTGGCGGGCACACGAGGTGGCGGCCGAGACGGCCGACACACCGGCCGTGCTCTACATCGACCTGCACTTGATCCACGAGGTCACCTCCCCGCAGGCCTTCACGGTGCTGCGGCAGCGTGCGCTGAAGGTCCGCCGGCCGCACCTGACGTTCGCAACCATGGATCACTCGACGCCGACGCGCACCGAGCAGGTCTTCGGCGGGGCGCCCATCGCGATCGAGGCCGCTGCCCGCCAGGTGCGCGAGCTCGAGGTGAACTGCGCCGCCTTCGGCGTGGAGCTTCTCGATCTGCGCCACGACCGCCGTGGCATCGTGCACATCATCGGCCCGGAGCTCGGCCTCACCCAGCCGGGCAAGACGGTGGTCTGCGGCGACAGCCACACGAGCACCCATGGCGCCCTCGGAGCGCTCGCCTTCGGTATCGGCACCACCGAGGTGGGACACGTGCTCGCCACGCAGTGCCTGCTGCAGCGCAAGCCGCGCACGTTCGCCATCAACGTCACGGGAAAGTTGCCCGCGGGTGTCGGCGCAAAAGATCTCATTCTCTCCATCATCGGCCGCATCGGCGTCGGCGGCGGCACCGGTCACGTCATCGAGTACCGGGGCGATACCATCCGCGCCCTCGACATGGATGGGCGCATGACGGTGTGCAACATGTCGATCGAGGCCGGCGCGCGCGCCGGCATGATCGCCCCGGATGAGACCACCTTCGCCTACCTCGCGGGCCGCCCCCGCGCGCCGCAGGGCGAGGACTGGGAGCGCGTCCTCGAGGGCTGGCGGGCGCTTCCGAGCGACCCCGGGGCGCGCTTCGATCGGGAAATCGACATCGACGTCTCGAGGCTCGAGCCCATGGTCACCTACGGCACCCATCCCGGCATGGTGCTCCCGATCGGGGGCGCGATCCCGGAGCGCCCCGATGATCCGGTGTTCGCAAAATCCCTCGCCTACATGGGTTTCTCGCCCGGCCAGCCGATCAAGGAGCATCCGGTGAACGTCGTGTTCATCGGCAGCTGCACCAATGGGCGGCTTTCGGACCTGCGTCTCGCGGCCTCGATCCTGCGCGGCCGCAAGGTCGCCTCCGGCGTGCAGATGCTGGTGGTGCCCGGGTCTCAACAGGTCAAGCGCGAGGCCGAGGCCGAAGGGCTCGACCGGGTGTTCCTCGAGGCGGGCGCCGAGTGGCGCGAGTCGGGCTGCTCGATGTGCCTCGGGATGAACGGCGATCTCGTGGCGAAGGGCCACTACGCCGTCAGCACCAGCAACCGCAACTTCGAGGGCCGCCAGGGCGTGGGCGCGCGCACGCTGCTCGCCAGTCCCCTCACCGCCGCCGCCTGCGCCGTGCGCGGCCGTGTCACCGATCCGAGGGAGCTCATGTAATGGAACCGATTCGAACCCTGCGTTCGCGCACCGCGGTGCTCCCGGTGAGCGATGTCGACACAGACCAGATCATCCCGGCGCGCTTTCTCACCACCACCACCCGCGAGGGACTCGGCAAACACCTGTTCGCCGACTGGCGCTACGGCCCCGACGGGGCCCTGCGAGCGGACTTCGCGCTGAACCACCCGCAGGCCGCGGGCTGCGCGATCCTCGTCGCGGGGAACAACTTCGGCTGCGGCTCCTCGCGCGAGCATGCGCCCTGGGCACTCACCGACTACGGCTTTCGCGCCGTGGTCAGCACGCAGATCGCCGACATCTTCCGCAGCAACTCGCTCAAGAACGGCCTGGTACCGGTCATCGTCGATCCGGCCACGCATCGCTGGCTGCTCGAGCACCCGGGCGTCGAAGTGAGCATCGACCTCGAGACCACCACGCTGCGTCATCCGGCCGGCGAGGCACGCTTCCCGCTCGAGCCCTTTGCGCGCTACTGCCTGATGAACGGGGTCGATGAGCTCGGGTTCCTCCTCGGCCGCGAGGCGGAGATCGCCGCATACGAAGGACGAGCCGGTATCCGATGAAAGCAACGATAGCCGTACTGCCCGGTGATGGCATCGGGCCTGAAGTCATCGCCGAGGGTCTGCGGTGCCTGCGCGCGCTCGCCGAGCGCCATGGACACGAATTCACGCTCACTGAGCTCCCCTTCGGCGGCGCCGCCATCGACCTCACGGGCAACCCGCTGCCCGATGAGACCCTCCATGCCTGCCGGACGGCCGATGCGGTGCTGCTCGGGGCGATCGGCGGTCCCAAGTGGTCCTCGCCCACGGCCAAGGTGCGCCCCGAGCAGGGCCTGCTCGCCTTGCGCAGCGCACTCGGGGTGTACGCGAACTTGAGACCCGTCAAGGTCCACCCTGCCCTGCAGGGCGCCTCGACGCTCAAGCCCGAAGTGCTCGAGGGCGTGGACCTGATCTTCGTGCGCGAGCTGACCGGAGGCATCTACTTCGGCGAAAAGCGGCGCGACGCTCACTCCGCCACCGATGTCTGCACCTACAGCGTGCGGGAAATCGAGCGCATCGTACGCACCGCGGCGCGCCTCGCGCAACGACGCCGCGGCAAGCTCGTTTCCATCGACAAATCCAACGTGCTCGAGACCTCGCGCCTGTGGCGCGAGGTGACCACTCGAGTCCTGCGCTCGCAATTCCCGGACGTCTCGCTCGAGCACATGCTGGTCGATTCCACGGCCATGCACCTCATCCGCCGGCCTCGGGATTTCGATGTCCTGGTCACCGAGAACATGTTCGGCGACATCCTGACGGACGAGGCCTCCATGCTCGCAGGCTCACTCGGACTGTTGCCTTCCGCATCGCTCGGCGAGGGTACCCGGGGTCTGTACGAGCCCATCCACGGCTCGGCCCCGGACATCGCCGGCCAAGGCATCGCCAACCCCTGCGGAACGCTCCTCAGCGTCGCGCTGCTGCTGCGCCATTCGCTCGCGCTCGAGAGCGAAGCGGCAGCTCTCGAGCGCGCGGTCTCCGAGGTCCTCGAGCGGGGTGCGCGCACACCCGACATCGCCGCCCGGGGCACACCCGCCCTCTCGACGCGGGAATTCGCCGACGCGGTGCTCTCGAGGCTTTGAGACGGACCCCGGGCCGCAGCGCCCGGGGGAATCCGCTCTTGCGCCCCGCTAGGCGGCTCGGGCCGCCCGATCGAGCCCCGCCGCGAGATCCTCTCGCAGATCCTCGAGCGCCTCGATCCCCACCGACAGGCGGATGAGTCCGTCGGTGAGTCCCGCCTTCGCCCGGGCGGCCGCGTCCATCGCCGCGTGGGTCATGGTGGCCGGGTGCGCCACCAGGCTCTCGACGCCGCCCAGGGACTCGGCCAGCGAGAAATATTCCAGTCCGGCGGTAAAGGCGCGCACCGCCTCGAGACCGCCGGCGAGCTCGAGCGTGACGATCGCGCCGAAGCCGCGCTGCTGACGCCGCGCCACCTCGTGGCCGGGATGGCTCGCGAGCCCCGGATAGAAGACCCGGGCCACGCCCGGCTGCGTGGCGAGCCACTCGGCGAGGGCCTGCGCGTTGCGGCCGTGATGCTCGAGCCTCGCGTGCAGAGTGCGCAGTCCGCGCAGGGTGAGGAAGCTGTCGAACGGCGAGCCGGTGAGTCCGAGGCAGTTGGCCCACCAGGTGAGCTCCTGGTGTGTCGCCGCATCACGCGCGACCACCGCTCCCCCGACCACATCGCTGTGACCGTTGAGATACTTGGTCGTCGAGTGCACGACCAGGTCCGCGCCGAGCGACAGAGGTTGCTGCCAGGCGGGCGAGAGAAATGTGTTGTCGACCACCACCTTGGCGCCCGCGGCGTGCCCGAGCGCCGCGAACTCCTCGATGTCCGTGATGCGCAGCAGCGGGTTGCTCGGGGTCTCGATCCACAGCAGCGCCGCGGGTGTATCAAGCGCCGCCCTGACCGCGGACAGGTCGCCGAAGTTCACGAACTCCACCTGCCGCTCGCCGCGCCGCCGCCAGGCATCGAGCAGCCGGTACGTTCCCCCGTAACAGTCGTGCGGCGCGACGATGCGCGCGCCCGCCGGTACCAGGTAACCCACGACGGTGATCGCCGCCATGCCGGTGGCGGTGACCACCGCGCCCTCGCCGCCTTCGAGCTGGGCAAGCGCCGAGCCAAGGAGGTCGCGTGTCGGGTTGCCCGAGCGGGTGTAATCGTACTTGCGCTTCTCGCCGAAGCCCCGGAACGCGAACGTCGAGGTAAGGTGGATCGGCGGCACGACCGCGCCAGTGACCTCATCGGACTCGAGGCCGGCGCGCACGGTCTGCGTGATCTGGGAAGCGGGGTGTTTGGGCAGGCTCATATGACCTTTCAATTCAATGACTGTCCAGCGCCGCGGCGAACACGCCGTGCAGCTGTTGGGATTCTTTGAGGAAGGCGTCGTGGCCGTAGATCGAGGAGATCTCGTGCAGTCGCGCCGAATGCAGCCGCGCGACCATGCCGCGCGCATCCGTGAGCGGCACCAGCATGTCCTCGCGCACCGCCACCGCGGCCGTCGGCACGCAGATGCGGGCGGCATCGACGCGGTGCAGGTCGATCGACTCGGAAAGACAGAGAAAGGCCTCGGGCCGATTGCGCAGCGCGTAGTCCTCGCCACGGGCGCGCAGATAGCGCTCCACGGGAAGGCGGAAACGCCCCTCATCGAGCACGGGCAGCCCCTCGAATCGCGCCTGGAATTCCTCGCCCGTGCGATAGGTCGACATGGCGAGCGCCCGGGCGAGCGAGAGCGCCTCGCGAGCCCGGCCGCTCTCGATGCCGAGGCGCACGATGTCGCGCTGCACGGAGCGCCACGCGGTGCCCAGGGGATGGGGGCGATCCGTGGCGCACAGTACGATCAGCCGCCCGACGCGCTCCGGGTAGCGCTCTGCGAAGGCGAGCGCCACCATGCCCCCGTATGAGCCCCCGGCGATGGCGCGCAGCGAGCGCACCCCGAGGTGGTCGATCAATCTGAGCAGCACCTCGGCCTGATCGTAGGTGGAGACACTCGGAAAGACCTCCCCGGGGGCGGGCCCGGTGGTCTCGCCACTGCCGCCGAGAAAATCGAACGACAGCACCCGGAAGCGCTCGGTGTCGAGCGGGCGTCCAGGACCGGCCACCTCCTGCCACCAGCTCTCCCGGGGTTTCTCGGTGAGACAGACCCGGCGGCTTGCCGAGATGCCCCCGAGCGCGCACACGACGGGAGCGTCCTCGGGACCCACCATCCGCCAGGCGATGCGCACCGCGGGGAGGCGCCCACCGTGGTGCAGCGCGAACTCTCCTGGAATATCGAACGTGCCCTCGCGCGCCGCTACCGGCAGCGCATACGCATCAAAGCCCGATGTGACCGGGGCTTGCGCAATGGCATTCATGGATGGCTCCGCATTCCTCTCGTTGACACCGAGAACCCCTGCGAAGCGCCCGCCAGGACAGGCGGGTTGTCACGACCATCCCCGGCACGGCAGCGTGCGGAGCCTCGTGGTTCGCTCATCTGTCGATCCGCTCGCCCCGAAGGCGGTCGAATCGCAGGAGTTGGCACCTTTACAGGCTGGTTGGGCCTGGCGGTTGCCCCGGCGTCTAAGGGCCTATCCCTCAGCCGGTCTCGATGAGTGGGCAGTAGTCTAGGCGGCGCCCGGCCAGGCGGTCAAGCGGATGCCGCTCACGGGCGCTGCGATGCGCGCTGCCCAAATGAGGGTGGCGGTGGGTGCGAGATTCTGCTAGTGTGCTAGCGCACTAGTACACTGGCATACCATGAAGACCCATCGCAGCCTGACGCCCCGACAGGAAGCGCTCGCCGAGCGCAACCTCTACACCGCCATCGCCGCCTTGCGCGATGCGGAGGAAGTCCGCGCGTTCTTTCGCGACCTGTGCACGCCGGCCGAGCTCCAGGCCATGGCGGACCGCTGGGCCGTCGTCGATTACCTCGGCAAGGGACTGCCCTACCGGGAGATCCACGCCCTCACCGGCGTCAGCGTCACGACCATCGGGCGGGTTGCCCGCTTCCTCGCCGCCGGCAACGGCGGCTACGGCCTGGTGGCCCAGCGCCTCGGCAAGGAGGCCCCTCGCCATGGATGAACCCAGATTGAAACTCGCCATCCAGAAATCCGGGCGCCTCACCGACCCCTCGCTCGATCTGCTCGTGCGCTGCGGCCTGAAGATCTCCCGCGGCAAGGACCAGCTGATGGCCTTCGGGGAGAACATGCCGCTAGATGTGCTGTTCGTCCGCGATGACGACATCCCGGACCTCGTGCAGGAGGATGTCTGCGACCTCGGGCTCGTCGGCCTGAACGTGCTCGAGGAGAAGCGCCTGGAGCTCGCCGCGCGCGGCCACCCGGTGCGCTTCCAACAGGTGCGCAATCTCGATTTCGGCCGCTGCCGGCTGTCGCTCGCCGTCCCACAGGGTGCCTCGTTCGAGGGGGCCTCCAGCCTGCGCGGCCGGCGCATCGCCACGACCTACCCCTTCCTTCTCGAGAACTACCTGCGCGAGCGCGACATCGAGGCGCAGATCGTCACGCTCTCGGGCGCGGTGGAGATCGCCCCCCGCCTGGGCAGAGCGGACCTCATCTGCGACCTGGTCTCGACCGGCTCGACGCTGCAGGCGAATCATCTGCGCGAGGTCGAGACCGTGCTCGAGAGCCACGCCGTGCTCATCCGCACGCCACTTGCGCTCGCGCCCGTGAAGGACGAGTGGGTCGAGCGGCTGTTGATGCGCATCGATGGCGTCCAACAGGTGCGCGAAAGCAAATACATCATGCTGCATGCGCCACGGGACGCCCTGCCCGAGATCCGCAAGCTCCTGCCCGGGAGCGAGTCCCCCACCATCATTCCGCTCGAGGGTTTCCCCGACCGGGTGGCCATCCACGCGGTGTGCCGCGAGAACGTGTTCTGGGAGACGCTCGAGAGCCTGAAGAAGGCCGGCGCCAGCGCGCTGCTGGTGTTGCCCGTCGAGAAGATGCTCGCGTGACCCGCATGCGCATCCTCCAGTGGAACTCGCTCTCCGTCCATGAGCGCCGCGCGGCGCTCGAGCGGCCCGTGCAACAGGCGCGCGCGGACATCGATGCGGTGGTGCGCGAGATCATCGCCAACGTGCGCGGCGCCGGCGACTCGGCGCTGAGAGCCTACACGCTGCGCTTTGACGGCGTGGACGTCGAATCCCTGGCGGTCGGCGCCCGGGACTTCGCCCGGGCGCGCGATGCGCTCACCGTCGAGCAGGTGGCGGCAATCGAGCGGGCCATCGATCATGTCGAGCGCTTTCATCGCGCCCAGCCGCTCGAGCCGGTGGGCCTCGAGACCAGCCCCGGAGTGCGGTGCGAGCGGATCTTCCGCCCGATCGGCGCCGTCGGGCTCTACGTGCCGGCCGGATCGGCGCCCCTTCCCTCGGCCGTGGTGATGCTCGCCGTGCCGGCGCGCATCGCCGGCTGTCCGCGCCGTATCCTCTGCACGCCCCCGGATCGCCGCGGCGAGGCCAATCCGGCGGTGTTGGTCGCCGCGCAGCTCTGCGGCATCGAGTCGGTGTTCAAGGTGGGCGGAGCGCAGGCGATTGCCGCCCTCGCCTATGGCACGGCGAGCATCCCCAAGGTCGACAAGATCTTCGGACCCGGCAACGCCTGGGTGACCGCCGCCAAACAGGCCGCGGCGGGCGATCCGCAGGGTGCCGCCTGCGACATGCCTGCCGGCCCCTCCGAGGTCATGGTCATTGCCGATGCGAGCGCGCGCGCGGAGTTCGTGGCCGCGGACCTGCTCGCCCAGGCCGAGCACGATGTGAATGCACAGGCCATCCTGGTCACCGATAGCCCGGCGCTCGCCGAGGCGGTGAGCGTGGCGATCGACGCTCAGCTCACTGGCCTCTCGCGCCGCGCCATCCTGGAGAAATCCCTCGCTTCGAGCCGCTGCCTCCTGGTCGGGGACCTCGAGAGCGCCGCCGAGGTGGCCAATGAGTACGCCGCCGAGCACCTGATCCTCGAGGTGCGCGAGCCGCGGGCCCTGCTTGCCAAAATCGTCAATGCCGGCTCGGTGTTCCTCGGCTCCTGGTCGCCTGAGCCGATGGGCGATTACTGCTCGGGCACCAACCACGTGCTGCCGACCTACGGTTATGCCCGCGCCTACAGCGGTCTCTCGGTGCTCGATTACCTCAAGCGCATCACCGTCCAGGAGCTCACTCCACAGGGCCTCCTCGGACTCGGCCCCACGGCCGTGACGCTCGCGCGGCTCGAGGGCCTCGATGCGCACGCCGCCGCCGTGACGCGCCGTCTCGATGTGCTCGGCAGCTCATCGCGCGCGAGCAAGGTGACCTCATGAGTTGGGTGGAGGCGCTGGCGCGCCCGGACATCGTCGCGCTCAAAGTGTATGAGCACGCCGCCTGGCGGCCGGAGCTCGAGCGGCTGCACGCCAACGAGCTGCCCTGGGCCCCCGGGGGCGGGGACCCCCGCCAGGGAGTGAACCGCTATCCGGAGCCGCAGCCGCGGGTATTGATCGAGCGCCTGGCGCAACTCTACGGCGTCGCGCCCGAATCGGTGCTGGTGGGCCGGGGAAGCGATGAGGCGATCGATCTCCTCTGCCGGGCGTTCTGCCGCGCCGGAGAGGATGCGGTGCTCCTCTGTCCGCCGACCTTCGGCATGTACTCGGTGTCGGCGCGCATCCAGGGGGCGACAGTGCTCCCGGTGCCGCTCTCGATGGAGCGCGGGTTCGCGCTCGATGAGGCGCAACTGCTCGAGCGGTGCACTCCCGAGACCAAACT
>DAIDHH010000088.1 GCA_027452045.1 Gammaproteobacteria bacterium | reverse complement strand
CATCGCGGCGCTCGAGGAGGCGATTCTCATCGGGCTGGTGTTCGCGGGAATCGTGCTGTTCGCGTTCCTGCGCAACTGGCGGGTCACACTGGTGGCGATGATGGTGGTGCCGCTGTCGGTGCTGATCACGGTGCTGCTGCTCTCGCTGCTCGGCATGACCTTCAATATCATGACGCTCGGCGGCATCGCGGCGGCCATCGGCCTGCTGATCGACGATGTGATCGTGATGATCGAGCATATCGCCCGGCGCACCGGCGTCCCCGGGCTCGAAGACCCCCACAAGACGGTGCTCACCGCGGCGCGTGAATTCCTCTCGCCGTTGCTCGGCTCGAGTCTGGCGACCATCATCATTTTCATTCCTCTCGCCTTCCTGTCGGGCATTACCGGGGCGTTCTTCAAGTTCCTCTCGCTCACCATGGCCTCGGCGCTGATCATCTCGCTGATCCTGACCGCGCTCGCCGTGCCGTTGCTCGCCCGTGGCCTGATCGATTTCACGAGCTTCGAGGATCCTTCGCACGGCAAGGAGACCCGGCTCAAGCGCATCCACGGCCGCGCACTCGGGAAACTGGCGGAGCGGCCGATGTTGCTCGTGCCGGCACTCGCGCTGCTCGTGGCCATCGGATACATCGCCTACCGCAATGTCGGCAGCGGCTTCCTGCCGAGAATGGACGAAGGCGGGTTCGTTCTCGATTACCAGGCGGCCCCGGGCACATCACTCGGGGAGACCAATCGCGAGCTCGAGGAGGTCGAGGGGATCCTGAAGAAGGATCCGTACGTCTACACCTTCTCGCGCCGAACCGGTGCCGGGCTGGGCGGGGATCTCAACGAGGCCTACCAGGGCGATTTCTTCGTCCGTCTGATCGATCCATCCAGCCGACCCGATATCTGGAAGGTGATGGATGAGGTCACCCGCAAGGTGACCGATCAGGTCCCCGGCCTCGACTTCGATACCCACCAGCTGATGGGTGACATGATCGGGGACATGGTGGGCAGGCGACAGCCGGTGGTCATTTCCCTGAGCGCCAAAGATCCTTCGATACTGCCGCGAGTCGCCAACAAAGTAGCCGATGCCATCGGCAAGGTGCCCGGGATCGAGCCGGCCTCCGTCAACGACGGCGTGATTCCCGCCGGCGATGCGCTCGACATCCACGTGGATCCGGCTGCGGCCGCGCTCGAGGGTATGACCGTCGCCGACGTGCGCAATCAGGTCTATCACTACCTGCACGGCAAGGTGGTGACCAAGTACCTCGGCACGGTGCAGGATATCGGCGTCAGGCTCTGGCTCGATCCGCCAGAGAGCCGCATCTATCGCGACCAGCTCGCGAGCCTGCCCATTCATTCCCCGAATGGCCAGGTGCTGAGGCTCGGCACGGTGGCGAAGGTGCGATTCGTCGCCGGTCAGCCGGAGCTCACCCGTGACAATCTTGCGCAGATCGTGCCGGTGACCGCGCAGATTGGCGGTGGGCATGACCTCGGCTCCACCATGGCCGCCGTACAGCGCGTGCTCGAGAAGCCGGGCTTGCTGCCTGCGGGTGTGTACTACACCCTCGGGGGTCAATACCGGCAGCAGCAGATGGCGATCCACGGCATGATCAAGGTGTTCGGCGCCGCGGTGGTGGCGGAACTCATCCTGCTGCTGTTTCTCTACGAGACCTTCTCGATCCCGGTCATCATCATCGCGAGCTCGCTCATCTCGACGTTGGCGGTATTCATCGGCCTGTGGCTGACGCACGTCGAGCTCAACATCACGGCGATGATGGGCATGGTGATGATCGTCGGCATCTCGACCGAGATGGCGATCTTCCTGATCTCCGAGTACCAGGAGCTGCTGAAGACCATGCCGCCGCGCAAGGCGATTTACGAGGCCGCGCTCAACCGGTTGCGTCCGATCACCATGAGCACCCTTGCCATGATCCTCGCGCTGGTGCCGCTCGGGGCCGCGATCAGCGGCTCGGGAGACCAGATGCTGCAGCCGCTCGCGATCGCCATCATCGCCGGTGCGCTGGTGCAGTTGCCGCTGGTGCTGCTCGCGATGCCGGTGCTGGTGGGACTGGTCGAGCGGCGGCGGCCGGCGGCTGCTTGAGCGGATTCAGACGCTCCAGGTGTCGTTGACCTGACGCGCGAGGCCGTCGGCTTCGAGCTTCAGAAGATGTGCGAGCAGGGAGCGCGCGGCGAGCGGGTGCAGATGAGCCGGCACATCGTCATACGCGCGGGTGACCAGCGACTCGAGTGCCATCGGCGCTGAGTCCTTCAACGCCGCGAGCACCTTGGCTTCCCGCCGCAGGCGATGGCGGATGAGGGCGCGCACCGCCTCGTGGGGCTGCGGTATCAGGGTGCCGTGGCCGGGTGCGAGAAAGACCAGATCCTCCGCGAGCAGCCGCTCGAGGGAGGCGAGGTAGGCGCTCATGTCGCCATCGGGCGGGTCGATGACCACCGTGGAGCCCTGGATCACGTGATCGCCCGTGAACAGCAGCCGTTCCTCCTCCAGCAGGAAGCAGAGGTGGTTGGAGGCGTGACCCGGAGTGTGCAGGACACGGATCGTGATCCCCGCCCCGAGCCGCAGGCGCTCCCCGTCGGCGGGCTCGCTCTGGGGCTCGAAGCTCGGGTCCTGCCAGCGCGGGTGAGGACTGCGGCGCCCGACCCGCTCGGCGCGCGTCGCCCCATGCAATGCCAGCGCGCCCGGGGAATGGTCCGGATGGGTGTGGGTGACGAGGATGTGCCGTATGCCCGGCGCGGCGGCGAGCATCGCGCGCAGGTGCTGCTCGTTGACTGGCCCGGGGTCGATGACGGTCCACTCGTCCGCCGTACCGACCAGGTAGGTGTTGGTCCCGGGGCCGGTCATCGTGCCGGGGTTGGCGCAGGTGAGGCGCCAGACCTTCTCGGTGAGGCGCACCGGCTCCTCGGGGCGGATTGGAGCGCTTTGCATGGATTTGCGGCCGCTCAGGTCAAGGCGCCGAGCCGGTGCGTGCCTACGCTTCGGTTTGCGGCAGGACGGGGTAGTCGGTATAGCCCACCGGGCCACCGCCGTAGAACAGCTCCGGCCGCGGGTCATTCAGCGGCGCGCCGCTCCTGAAGCGCTCGACGAGGTCGGGATTGGCGATGAAGAGTTTCCCGAAGGCCACGGCGTCGGCTTCGCCGCGGTCGAGCAGTTCCTGGGCGCTCGCGCGCGTCAGCTTTTCGTTGGCGATGTATACGCCTCCGAAGGCGCCCTTCAGCTGCGGGCCGAGTCGCCCGCCTTCGGGATGTTCGCGCGCGAATAGGAAAGCGATCCTGCGCCGGGCGAGCTCCCTGGCAACGTGACCGAAGGTCGCCTCGCGATCGGAATCCCCCATGGAATGGGAATCGCCCCGCGGCGCCAGGTGCACCCCGACCCGCCCCGGACCCCAGACCGCGATCGCCGCATCGGTCGCTTCCAAGAGCAGCCGGGCTCGGTTTTCCACCGAGCCACCGTAGTCGTCATCGCGGCGATTGGAGCCGTCCTGCAGGAACTGGTCGAGCAGGTACCCATTGGCGCCGTGCAGCTCAACGCCATCGAAACCGGCGCGCTCGGCGTTTTTCGCACCGTGCGCGAAGGCGGCGATGATCCCGGGGATCTCCTCGCGCTCGAGCGCGCGTGGTGTGACATAAGGGGTTTTGGGTCTGACAAGGCTAACGTGTCCCTGCGGCGCGATGGCGCTTGGAGCCACTGGCCGCTCACCGTCGAGAAACAGGGGATGTGACACCCTGCCGACGTGCCAGAGCTGCAGGAAGATCCGCCCCCCCGCCCGATGCACCGCATCGGTCACCTCCCGCCAGCCTGCCACCTGCTCATCCGACCAGATCCCCGGTGTGTCCGCATAGCCAACGCCCATGGGCGAGACCACCGTGGCTTCCGAGATGATCAGGCCCGCCGAGGCGCGCTGGCGGTAGTACTCGATCATCAGGCCATTGGGCACGCGCCGCCCACCTGCCCGCGAGCGTGTCAGGGGCGCCATGACGATGCGGTTGGGGAGCGTGAGCTCGCCCATGGCGAGCGGATCGAACAGGGAAGGCATGGTGGTTTGCGGCAATTCCGGAGTGGAATTCCCCTATTGAACCACGGGGGGTCAGACGCCGCAAAATTCCTCGTGCAGCACGCTGAGCAGCCGCGTGACGAGGCCGGGAGTGAGGGAGTAGTACACCGTTTGCGACTGGCGCTCCGTGCGCACGACTGCGGCCTGTCGCAGCACCGCCAGGTGCTGCGACAGGGCCGACTGGCTGAGCGGCACGCGCTCATTGAGCTGCCCCACCGAGAGAGGCCCGGGTACGAGATGGCACAGGATCATCAGCCGCTGTTCATTGGCAAGGGCACGCAGCACGCCCGCCGCCTGGGTGCAATGCGGCTGCATGTCGCGCGCGGCGCGCTCGAGCGAGACGGCCGGATGCGCCGCGTGCCGGCGGCCCATCGCAGGAGAGGACTTGCGATCAGTGACCACGGACGTAGTTTACCGCATGGTTCACTAAATTACCAGTTGCTAAATTAGAAAAACCTAATATACTTGCCGCATCGGGACGGAACGAACCATGCCGTCCGCCGCGCCGCACCGCACTGGAGGCCGCTATGTCAATCGATCGCGTTGTATTCGTCTTCGCCGGGATCGTGGTGCTCATCGGGACTCTGCTCGGCTGGCTGGTCAACCCGTGGTGGCTGCTGCTGCCGCTTTTCGTGGGCGCGAACATGCTGCAGGCGGCATTCACCGGCCTCTGCCCGCTCGCGATGTTGCTGAAGCGCCTCGGCGTGAAGCCGGGCGCTGCGTTCTGAGGCGGACCAGGCAAGGCAGGCGACACATGAGAGGGTCACGGTTCAGGCTGGCCGCCATGCTGGCGGCAGGGGTGCTCTCGGGATGCGGCGCGCGGCATGCTCCGCCGCCCACCGCGAGCCAGGCGTCCCTCGCATCAGTGCTGGTCGAGCCCGAGCAGACCTCCGCGCAACGGCGCTTCGATGGCGTCATTCAGGCCGTCAATCGGGCGACGGTGACCGCTCAGACCTCCGGGCGTGTCGCATCCGTCTATCACGATGTGGATGATTTCGTGCCCGCCGGCGCGTTGCTCATGCGGCTTCGCTCCACGATGCAGCGCGCCGATCTGACTCAGGCGCGGGCCGCACTGCGCGCGGCCGAAGCCCGGGCCACGGAGGCGCAGACGCGCTATCGGCGAATTCACGACATGTACGAGCGGCAGGTGGTGCCGAAGGCGGACTTCGACCGCGTGACGGCCGATCGCGATGCGGCGGTGGCCCAGCTGAATGCGGCCCGCGCCGCGGTCGTCAGCGCCGGCGAGGGCGTCGCCTACACGCAGATTCGCGCGCCCTATGCTGGGGTGATCGCCGAACGTCTGGTGCAGGCCGGCGAGGCGGTGGCCCCGGGAACGCCGCTGATGAAAGTGGCATCGCTGAAGGACCTGCGAGTCGTGGTGAGCATTCCGCAGTCGATCGCCGGCCAGGTGCGCAAGGCGAACGCCGGTACGGTGTTTCTCGATGGCCGGGCGATACCCGCGACGCACGTGACCGTCTTCCCGGTGGCATCCTCGCTGTCGAACACGTTCACAGTCCGACTCAGGCTGCCGAACGACATCACCGGTCTTTATCCCGGCGAGATCGTGCAGGTGGCGTTCACCACCGGGCGAAGCGCCGCCCTGCTCGTGCCGCAACGGGCGATCGTGCGCCGCAGCGAAGTCACGGCGGTCTACCTCGTCCAGCCCAACGGCGACGTGCTCATGCAGCAGGTGCGCCTGGGCGAGCATCTCGGCGATCGCATCGAGGTGCTCTCGGGACTGGTGGCCGGGGACCGCGTTGCGCTCGATCCGCTTGCGGCCATGCAGCGCCTCGAACCCTTCCCGGGCGTCTCAGGGACACCGCGATGAGCGCTGATGCCGCGCGCGCCAGCGCCGGGGGCGTGGCATGAGCGGGCAGCTCGGCTTCAGCGGCCGCCTCGCGAGCCGCTTCCTGCACAACCAGATCACCCCGCTCCTTGCCATCCTGGCGGTGGCCATGGGGCTGTTCGCCCTCGCCATCACCCCGCGCGAGGAAGACCCTCAGATCAAGGTCACCTTCGCCAACGTATTCATCCCCTTCCCGGGCGCCTCCTCGAGCCAGGTGGAGCGCCAGGTGACCACGCCCATGGAGCAGGTGCTGGGGGAGATCCGCGGAGTCAAACACATCTATTCGGTCTCGCGTCCGGGGCTCGCCGTCCTCACGGTGGAATACGAGGTCGGCCAGTCGCGCACCACGGCCATCGTGCGCCTGTACAACGCGATCTACTCGCATCGGGATCTGTGGCCCGCCAACTCCGGCATCCTGAGGCCGCTGGTGCGCCCCATGGGCATAGACGATGTGCCCATCCTGACGCTCACCTTGTGGACGAAGGACGGGCAGCGCGGCTCGTACCAGCTCGGGGAGGTCGCGCACTCGATCGAGACGCAGCTGAAGCGGGTGCCCGGAACACGCCGGGTCGCGGTGATCGGAGCCCCGCAAAGTCTCGTGCGCGTGCGCCTCGATCCGAGCAAGCTCGCCGTCTACGGGCTCGCCCCGGGCGACATCGCGCATTCCCTCGAGGCGGCCAACCTGACACTTCAGGCCGGCTCGCTCATCGGCGGCAACCGGGTGATCCCGGTGGAGGCCGGACAGTTTCTCGCCGGCCGCAAGGAGGTGGCCCATCTGGTGGTCGGCGTGCACGCGGGACGGCCGGTGTACCTCTCCGATGTCGCAGACGTTGCCTTCGTGCCCGATGCGCCGCAGTCGTACGTGTGGTTCGGCACCGGGCCGGGCGCGGCCACGCGCGATCTGACCAAGGTGAGCTACGCGCCGGCGGTCACCATCGAGATCGCCAAGAAGACCGGCACCAACGCCAGCACCATCGCCGATGAGGTGATCAAGCGCGTGCAGCAGCTGCGCGGCACCTACATCCCGGCGGGTGTGAACGTCACGGTCACGCGCGACTATGGGCATACGGCCGATGAGAAGGCGATGAAGCTCATCGAGAAGCTCATCTTCGCCACCGTGTCGGTGGTGCTGCTCGTCATTCTCACCATGGGGCGGCGCGAGGCGCTGGTCGTGGGCGCGGCGGTCGGGGTGACACTGGCGGCGACGCTGTTCGCCTCCTGGGCCTGGGGTTTCACCATCAACAGGGTGTCATTGTTCGCGCTCATCTTCTCGATCGGCATCCTGGTGGACGATGCGATCGTCGTGGTCGAGAACATCCATCGGCACGTGCGCCTGGGAGGCGGCACGCTGAGCGACATCATTCCGGTGGCGGTCGATGAGGTCGGCGGACCGACCATTCTCGCCACCTTCACGGTGATCGCCGCGCTCCTGCCGATGGCCTTCGTCGGCGGTCTGATGGGGCCTTACATGAGCCCCATCCCCATCAACGCCAGCTCCGGCATGTTGATCTCGCTCGGCGTGGCGCTGATGTTCACCCCGTGGCTGTGCCGCAAGGTCCTCTCGCACAGCCACATTCCGGCTACCGAGCACGCCGCGGACCCGCCGCTCCTGCGCCTGTTTCAACGCCTGGTCGGGCCGTTTCTCGCCGGCCCGGCCGGCCGCAAGCGGCGCCACCGGCTCTATTGGGCTATCGTCGCGGCGATCGTGGTCGCGGTGGGTCTCGTCGTGACCAAGACCGTGGTCATGAAGATGCTGCCCTTCGACAACAAATCGGAATTCGAAGTGGTGGTGGAGATGCCGGTCGGGACCACCGTCGAGACGACCGCCCGCGTGCTCGATGCGCTCGCGCAGGTCATCGCGCGGGTGCCCGAGGTGACCGACTATCAGGTCTATGCCGGAACCCATGCGCCGGTGAACTTCAACGGCCTGGTGCGCCAGTACTACCTGCGCCAGGGCCCGCGCTACGGCGAGATCGCGGTGGAGCTGACACCGAAGGACCAGCGTCATCGCCAGAGTCACGCGATCGCGCTCGCAGTGCGGCCGGCGCTCGCGGCCGTGGCCCGCAGGTTCGGCGCCTCGTTGCAGGTGGTCGAAGTGCCGCCCGGTCCGCCGGTGCTCGCGCCCATCGTCGCGGAGATCTTCGGGCCGAGCTACGCCATGCAGCGCCAACTCGCGCTGCGCATCCGCAAGGTGTTCGACACGACGCCCGACATCGTCGATACGGATGACAGCGTCGATGCGCACTCGAGGAGGCTGGTGATCGATGTCGAGCGGCAGAAGGCCTCGCTCCTCGGAGTCTCGCAGGAGCAGATCAGCCGCACGCTCGCCATGGCGCTCTCGGGATTCGATGCGACCTACGCGCACATCGGCCGCGAGCGACAGTTGATCCCAGTGAGGCTCGAGCTCTCGCCCGCCGACCAGGCACGGATGACGAGAGTGCTGGCGCTGCGGGTGCGGGCCGCGGATGGGGCGCTGGTGCCGCTCTCCGAGCTGGTGCGCGTGCGCAAGAGCGTGTGGGACGGAGCGATCTATCACAAGGACCTCATGCCGGTGACCTATGTCATGGGGGACATGGCCGGGCCGCTCGACAGCCCGCTCTATGGCATGTTCGACATCTCCGCGAAGCTGCGCCGGCTCACCGTTGCGGGCCAGCCGCTCGAGCAGCGATTCGTCAGTGTTCCGTCCAACCCGAACCGTTTCTCGCTCAAATGGAGCGGGGAGTGGCACATCACCTACGAGACCTTCCGCGACATGGGAATCGCCTACTCGGTGGGTCTCGCTCTGATTTACCTGCTGATCGTGGCCCAGTTCGGATCCTACATGGTGCCCTTCATCATCATGGCGCCGATTCCGCTCACCATCATCGGCGTCATGCCCGGGCATGCGCTGCTCGGGGATCAGTTCACGGCCACCTCGATGATCGGCATGATCGCACTCGCCGGCATCATCGTGCGCAATTCCATTCTCCTGGTCGATTTCATCGACGGGGCGGTGCGCGCCGGTTACTCCATCGAAGAAGCGGTGGTGCGCGCCGGAGCGATCCGCGCCAAGCCGATCGCGCTGACGGCGGTCGCGGCCATGCTCGGGGCGATGTTCATTCTTCCCGACCCGATCTTCAACGGACTCGCCGTGTCGCTCCTGTTCGGCATCTTTGTCTCGACGCTGCTGACATTGGTCGTGATCCCGGTCCTTTATTACGCCTACCTGAAGCGGAAAGAGGCGCGCGCGCTGCGCGCCCCGGGCGCAGGCTCATGAGTGAGGGCTGCGCCATTGCGGATTTCATCCACCTCGCTTGCTCGCGAGATCGTATCTCCTGGGGGTTGCCATGGCACATGTCGTCATCATCGGTGCGGGCCTGGGCGGAGTGCCGTGCGCCTACGAGATGCGCAAGCGTCTCAGCAAGGCGCACCGCGTCACGCTCATTGGATCCTCGCCTTACTTCGAGTTCACTCCGTCCAATCCCTGGGTGGCCGTAGGCTGGCGGAACCTCGCCAAGACCCGCATCGCGCTGCGCGAGCCGCTCGCGGCCAAGGGAATCGACTGGATCGAGCACCCGGTCGTCTCGATCGACGCCGAGCGCCGCACGCTCACGCTCGCAGACGGCCGCAGCATCGATTACGACTATCTAGTGATCGCCACGGGACCGAAGCTCGCCTTCGACGAGGTGCCCGGACTCGGGCCCGATGGGCACACGGAATCGGTGTGCACCCAGGAGCACGCCGTGCGCGCCTGGGAAAGGTACCAGCTGTTTCTCGAGCGGCCGGGGCCGGTCGTGATCGGCGCGGTGCAGGGAGCGAGCTGTTTCGGGCCGGCGTATGAATTCGCGATGATCGTCGATGCCGATCTTCGCAAGCGCAAGATGCGCGACCGCGTGCCGATGACCTTCGTCACGAGCGAGCCGTATATCGGGCACATGGGCCTCGGCGGCGTGGGGGACAGCAAGGGCCTGATGGAGTCCGAGCTTCGCCAGCGCCACATCAAATGGATCACCAATGCCAAGGTGAGTGCCGTCGGCGAGGACTCCATGACGGTGCTCGAGCATGACGAGGACGGCAAACCCCGCAAGGAGCACCAGGTCCCCTTCCGCTTCGCGATGGTGCTGCCGGCGTTCAAGGGCGTGGATGCGGTGGCCGCCGTTCCCGGGCTGTGCAATGCGCGCGGCTTCGTGCTCATCGACGAGCACCAGAGATCCACCAAGTATCCCAACATCTTCTCGGCGGGAGTGTGCGTGGCCATTCCCCCCGTCGAGGCGACCCCGGTGCCGACCGGTGCGCCGAAGACCGGCTACATGATCGAGTCGATGGTGACGGCAATCTGCGAGAACGTCGCTGCGGACATCGGTGGGCGGACGGCGAGCGCGCGGGCGACCTGGAATGCCATCTGCCTCGCGGACTTCGGCGACACCGGAGCGGCGTTCGTGGCGCTTCCGGAGATCCCGCCGCGCAATGTCACCTGGGCGAAGGTAGGCAAGTGGGTGCATCTCGGCAAGATCGCGTTCGAGAAGTACTTCCTGCGCAAGGTGCGCACCGGATCGACTACACCGATCTACGAGAAGTACGTGCTCAAGCTCCTCGGCATCGTTTCCCTCAAGGGCACCAAGCCATGAGACCATCGCGTGCAGGCGCCATCGTCGCGGCGCTGGCGTTGGCGGTCGCGGCGAGGCCTGCGCTTTCCGAGACGCTGCAACAGGCGTGGCAGATGGCCATCGCGCGCAATCAGAGCCTCGCGGCCGCCATGGCGGAGGTGCAGAGCGCTCGCGATCGGGAGCGCGCTGCGCGCGATGCCCGCTGGCCGAGCGTGAGCGCCAATGTCGGCTACACCCATCTCGGCCAGGCACCGGAGCTCGATGTGTTGACGCCCGCGCTGTCGTTCCGCTCGGGTCCCATCTTCCGCAACAATCAGTACGTCAGCGGCACGGTGCAGATGAAGATACCGAGCTACAACGGCGGGGCGATCACGGCTGGAATCCATGCCGCAAGGGCCGGAGTCTCGGCCGCCTCCGCCGATGAGCGCGCGACGCTTGCGGACCTGAAGCTCGCGGTGGCACAGGCCTACGTCGGGGTGCTGCGCGCGCAGAGCCGGCTCAAGGTGGCCGAATCGGCCGTTACGAGCCTGCACGCCCACCTGCAGGACGTGCGGGCGAAGTTTCACCGCCAGCTCGTGGCCAAAAGCGATCTGCTCGCCGCGGAAGTCGCCTTGGCGAATGCCGAGGAGGGGCGGGTGAGCGCCGCCAATGCGCTCGACATCGCGCAGGCCGACTACAACCGCCTGATCGGCGAGCCGCTCGAGCGCGTACCGCGGCTCGCACCGCAGCTTCCGGCCTTCGCGGTCGATGAGCTGCCGCTCACCTCGCTCGTGCGCCGGGCGCTCGCCTCGCGCAGCGAACTCACCGCGCTCGCCTCCGAGGCCGGCTCGCTCGCCTCGCGGGCCCGCGCCGAGACCGCCAAGCGCCTGCCGCAGCTCGCAGCGGTAGGCGGCGTCACGCACTTCGACAACCAGATCCTCAATCACGAGAATTTCTCCTCGGTGGGGGTCGGACTCACCTGGAAGCTCTTCGACGGTGGGCAGGCGGCGAACGAAGCGGATGCCCTGCGTGCGCAGAGCCGCGCGGAGCGGCGGCGGCTCGAGGACCTGCGCTCGCGTATCGAGCTGCAGGTGCGCGCCGACTGGCTGGCCCTCTCGGCGGCCCGCGCCCGCGTGGCCGCCTCGCGCGCGGCCACGGCGCAGGCGGCGGAGAACCTGCGCATCTCGCGGGAGTTGTATGGAGCGGGACTTGCCTCCAACACCCAGGTGCTAGAGGCCGTCACCCTGGAGACCCGTGCGGCGCAGAACCACGACGATGCGGTGCTCGATGAGGCGCTCTCGCGGTTGCGGCTGGCTTACGCGGCAGGGGCTCTCTGAGGCGCGACCCGCCGGCGCCCGTCGACGCATCGCAGTCGATCGGGTTGGTGTCGAGCGGCAAGCCGCTCACTGGCGCACCGTGTGCGCATCGCCGATGAGCGGGGCGCCGTGGCTGCCGAGCGGACCCAGGGCATCCGCACTTTCGCCTATTCCCATCGGTCCCCGCACGGCACACGCTTCGGACAGGGGCAATCCCCCATGGTCCTTGTGGGGAGCCGATGGGCTGACAACCTCGATGCGCGGCGCGGTACTGTGGATGGCCTGTCTGGTCCTGCTTGGCGGCTGCGCCACGCTGGCGCGGCGACCCCCGCCGCCGAGCACCATCAATCACACCGAGCCGGTTGGATATACCTCTGCGGTCCGTCTGGTGACGACCGACCTCACCGGCTACACCGAGCAGGCGCCGCAGTTTCTCGAGGGCATTCGCCGCGCGGCCGCGGGGCGGCGCGTCAATATCCTGGCGCTCTCGGGCGGCGGATCGAGCGGGGCGTTCGGAGCCGGCGCCCTCGTCGGCCTCACCGAGGCGCATGCCCGGCCGCGATTCGAGCTCGTGACCGGTGTCAGCGCCGGCGCGATCATCGCGCCGTTCGCCTTTCTCGGTCCGGCCTGGGATGCGCGATTGAAGGCGACCATCGAGGACTCCCGGCGTCACCCGCCGGTCGGGTCCCTCGGATGGCGTTTCGCGCAGCTCATCCTCGCGCCGCTTGGCTTGTTCGGGCATGACCGGCTGAGCGAGCTGATCGACCGCCACATCACGGCGGCGATGCTGCGCGCGGTGGCGCACGCGACGGCCGGGGGCCGGCGGCTGATCATCGCAACGACCGATCTCGATTCGCAGGAGACGGTCCTGTGGGACATGGGCGCGATCGCAGCGAAGGGCGGCCGGCGCGCGCTCGCGCTGTTTCGCAAGATCGTCGTCGCCTCGGCGAGCGTCCCGGGGGTGTTCCCGCCGGTGCTCATCCCGGTGCATGACGGGGATCGTCAATACGATGAGCTGCACGTCGATGGTGGCGTGACGACCCCCATATTCATCTTTCCGCTGGTCGCGGGCCTGCGGCCGCAGGACCTGGCGCCACTGCGCGGCGCCGATGTCTACATCATCATCAACGGCAAGCTCGCCTCGCCGCCGGACAGGACACCCATCAATACCGTGGACGTCGTTTCGCGGAGCATCTCGGCCGGAATCACCGCAGCGACGCGCTCGACGGTCGTCGAGTCGCAGGCGATCGCGCGGCAGATGGGCATGGAATTGCGCATCACGCAGATACCGCCTGGATACCCCTCCAGCGCGGATTTCGATTTCGGTACGCGGCACATGCGCGCGCTGTTCGCCTATGGTGAGCGGTGCGCGGCGCTGGGCATGTTGTGGATGACGCCGACGCAGGCCAACATGCTCAACATGGAGGCCCGCCCGCACGAGCAGCTTGATCCGAGGCGGTGCCCGGCCGGAGTCGGAACCCTCGCGCGGCGCGCGCGCTAACCGAGCTTCAAGAGCTGGGTGATCAGCGCGTCGGTGTTGATCGGCTCGCCGCTCAAGGCCATGGCGAGCAGCTCTCCGCCGAGCAGCGGCAACGTCAGCAGCACATCGGGCCGTGTCCGGGCGATGCGGCCGGTATTGCGAGTATCGCTCACGGCCGCCACGGTGCGCACCGAGGGGTTCATTTCCTTGGCCGCCAGCACGACGAAGGCGTTGTACGCGTCGTCCTCGCTCAATGCGAGCACCGCGCGCGCCTCGGTGACACCGGCGTGCTGCAGGACTTCCGCGTCGCTGCCGTCACCGACGATCAGATCCTCGGGCTGCGGCGCGCCTTCCTCGGGCTTTGCGGCGCGGATGACAGTGACGGTGAGATCGCGTGCCGAAAGCGCGCGGGCGGTGTCCAGGGCGAGCGGGCCATCGCCCACGACGATGATGTGCGAGGCGCGCTTCACTTTCCTTCTCCTTCCCGGCTGCAGCAGGTTCATCAGGCGTTTGTCGATCAGGGGGCCTGCGATCGCCGGCAGCGCCGTGGCGAACACCGCCAGACCGAGCAAGATCAGCGAGATCGTGAACAGGCGCGCATCGCGGCTGACCGGCGCAATGTCCCCGTATCCGACGGTCGACATGGTCTCGACGGCGAAGTACAGGGCGTTGATGAGGTCGCGGATCGGCGGATTGAACCCGGAGCCGAGGGCGAGGGACCCGAGCGTGCCGTATCCCATCGTGAACAGCAGCCCCGTGAGCGCGAACAGCGTGGCCGTGGCGAGACTGGCGCGCGTGAAACTGTCGCGCGCGGCGAGCAGCAGAAGGAGCTGCACGACGCCGAAGATCTCGAGCGGACGCGAGGCCCTGGCGAGCGGCGAGAGCTCGAGGGTCACCACCGCAAGCAGCGTCAGAAGGAACGCCAGCATCCAGGCGAGCCGCGATCGCCACAGCATCCCGAAGGCGACCAGGATGAGCAGCACTCCGACCACCTCGTGCGATGCGGCGCCAATTTGCAGGATGCCGAAGCCGCCAGCGAGGGAGGCGATCGGGGAGTTGCCCGCCCACGCGCCGAGCAGAGGCCTCAGCGAGCCCGAGGCGAACAGAATGTGCAGCAGCCCCTGGATTCCCACGATGACCGCGAGGGGCGCATGCGGGAACCAGGCGCGTGTGTGCAGGAAACGGGCCGTGCGATGCCGTGCGGCCTGCCACCTCATGCGCCGGACCGGCGTGAGTCGCACGCGAAGCGCGTCCCGGGTTGGTTCAGAAATCCCCGCCGCACAGGCCCGAACCGCATCCGCCGGCTGCGCAGCCCGGAGCCTCGCAGGCCGTCTCGGGCGCACTGCCGATGAAGCCGGCCGAGATCAGCTTCTCGATGGGCGAGTGTGGGGCACAGTCCCCGGGCGGCAGACCGGCGCGCTCGCACAGCTCGCCCCAGGTGGTGAGCCTTTCGGCCATCTTGTGGCGCACCTCGACCACCCGTCCATTGGCCGGGCAGCGATATTCATATAGTGGCACCGTCGTTCTCCAGTCCCGCGCGCGATTGCGCTCTCGTGGCCGGC
This sequence comes from Gammaproteobacteria bacterium, assembly GCA_027452045.1. Taxonomy (GTDB): domain Bacteria; phylum Pseudomonadota; class Gammaproteobacteria; order Steroidobacterales; family Steroidobacteraceae; genus 13-2-20CM-66-19. Next base: position 5,865 of record DAIDHH010000088.1, on the reverse strand, counting down.
ATGCCACGGTAGCCGAGAATATAGCAGTTCCCCATCGACCAACGGTCGACCCCGAGTCACGAAGCGGGCAGATGCGGTAGCAGGCACAGGGACGTACCCGGCCGCCGCAGGTGGCCGCGTTTTGCGGAAAAACCACGCTTTTTGCCCAAAACCGCGCTGGGCGGGACAGGAGCGCCGATCCGGCTCCTCTTAAGTAGGATCATAGCGCGCCGCTTGCGGCAGAACGGCGGCGCGCCGCGACGAGCGTCGCGCATCGAGGCTGGCCAACCTCCCGGTGCTCGGCTAAGTTGGCGCGCTTCATGACTGGATTCGCGTCGCCGGGGCTTCCGGGCGGCGCGCGAAAGTGAGAGCCACGATGCAAGCGTCCGCCCGTACCCGAGCCCTCGCGGCCGGTTTGATCCTGATTTCACCGCTCGCCCTCGGCGCGCAGGCCGGTCCGCAGCGGGAGAATTCTCACGGGCGCACGAGGCTGCCGATGCCGGTGAGCCGCGCCATTCATTTCCGCCAGATCGGACCGGCCATTGCCGGCGGACGGGTGACGGCGGTGGCCGGCGTGCCGGGCAATCCCGACATCTACTACGTCGGAGGCGCCGACGGGGGCGTCTTTCGCACCGAGGACGGCGGAATCACCTGGAAGGCGCTCTTTCAGCACGAGCCCGTCGCATCGATCGGTGCGCTCGCGGTCGATCCGCACAATCCGGCGGTGGTCTGGGCCGGTACAGGCGAGGCGAACGTGCGCAACGACGTTTCCTTCGGCGACGGGATCTACAAATCGACCGACGCCGGGCTCACCTGGCGGCATCTCGGTCTCGCGGGCACCTCGCAGATCTCCCGTGTCGTCATCGATCCGCTGCACACCGACACGGTGCTGGTGGCGGCCATGGGCAGCCCCTGGAAGGACAGTTCGCAGCGCGGCGTGTACCGCACGACCGATGGCGGACTCACGTGGAAAAGAGTGCTCTACAAGGGCCCCGAGGTAGGCATTTCCGATCTCGCGATGGACCCGCGCAACCCCGAGATCGTGTATGCGGCCACTTACCGGTTCCGCCGCACGCCGTGGACCTATTCGGCCGGCGGCCCCGAGGATGCGATCTACAAGTCGGTCGACGGCGGGCTCACCTGGCGGCGCCTGCTGGGTCACGGGCTGCCCACCACGCCCGTCGAGCGCATCGGACTCGCCATCGCGCCGAGCTCGCCCAATGTCCTCTACGCGGTCATCGGCACGACCAAGGGCGTCGTCTGGCGCTCGGACGACTCGGGCGCTCACTGGAGGATGGTGAGCACTTACCAGGGCGCCGACTCGCGGCCTTTCTACTTCTCGCACATCGCGGTCGATCCGAAGAACCCCGATCATGTCTTCGCCCTGTCGGAGTTCCTGGTCGCCTCCGAGGACGGGGGGCGCACCTGGCATAAGGTCGCCAAGAGCATCCACGTCGACAATCACGCGATCTGGATCGATCCGAGCGGCAGCGGCCGCATCATCGAGGGCAACGACGGGGGTGTGGCGCTCTCGCTCGACAACGGCAGGCACTGGAGATTCGTCCACAACATCGCCATCGAGCAGTACTACCACGTCGCCGTCGGCGCCGGGATCCGTTACCTGGTCTGCGGCGGACTGCAGGACAACAACACCTGGTGCGGGCCGGCCTTCAGCAAGGACCCGAGCGGCATTCCCGAGCGGGCGTGGTTCGGATTCAACGGCGATGACGGCATCTTCGGCATGCCGGCCGCCGACGATCCGAACTTGATCTACAACAGCGGGCAAAACGGCGCCTACTTCATCTACAATCGCAGCGAACAGCAGATCCACGACATCGAGCCGTTTCCGGGCGATTACACCGGCCTCGGAGCCGGCGCGGTGCGCTACCGCTTCGCCTGGGAGGCGGGCTTCGCCGTCTCGCCCGCGGATCCGAAGGTAATCTACGCGGGCGCGCAGGTGCTCTTCAGGAGCGAGGACCGCGGCCGCACCTGGCGGGTCATAAGCCCCGATCTCACCCGCAACGACAAGTCGAAGCAGGGCCCCTCCGGAGGGCCTGTGATCCAGGACAACTCCGGCGCGGAGTACTACGACGCGATTCTCACCATAACGCCCGCCAAGTCCGATCCCAACGTCATCTGGGTGGGCACGGATGACGGACTCGTGCAATTGACCCGCGATGGCGGCAGGCACTGGACGAACGTGACGGCGCACATCCCGCATCTGCCGGCCTGGGGCCGGGTGGAGTCGATCGATGTGTCCGCGACCGATCCGGGCAGCGCGCTCATCGCCGTGGATCGTCATTTCAGCGGCGATTTCAAGCCCTATCTGTATCGCACCGATGACTACGGGGCGCATTGGGCATCGATCAGCGGCAACCTGCCCGGGGGAGTATATGCGCACGTGGTGCGCCGCGACCCGCACGATCCCGACCTTTACTTCGCGGGGCTCGAGAACGGTCTGTATGCGTCATGGAACGCGGGCAAGACATGGTATCTCTTCGGTCTCGGCCTGCCGGATGCCGCCGTATATGACCTCGCGCTCGATCGGACGACCGATTCCCTGGTGGTGGCGACCCATGGGCGGGGCCTGTGGATCCTCGATGACCTGGCGCCGTTCGAGGGCTGGAGTGCACAGGTCGCCCGATCACCGCTCACGCTGTTCAAACCCGCGTCCGCGCTGCGCTTCTGGCCCTGGTCGCAGACCGAGTGGATGGGCGACAGCGCCTTCTACGGACAGAATCCGCACTATGGCGCGGCTTTCAGCTACTACCTCGCAAAGACGGTGAAGCAACCCGGGGAGCTCCTGATCCGCAACTCCGCCGGACAGGTGGTGCGCACCGTGGAGGGGCTGCGCCACGGCAAACCCGTGGCGATGACGCCGGGGACTCATTCCCCAGCGGGCGCCCCGCCCGCGGCGCAGCCCGCCAAGGGCATGGTGCCGTGGGTGTCCGGCGAGGCGGGACTGCATCGCATCTATTGGGATCTGCGCGCCAACGGACCGGTGCGCTGGAGCTCGGGGCCGAAGTACAACCGGGGACCTAAGGCCGGCGCGCTGCTTCCCCCCGGAGCCTACACGGCGACGCTCGAGTTCGGCGGGCAGAGCGCCTCTCAAACCTTCACAGTGGTCAACGACCCCGCCTCGCACGCGAGCGTAGCGGACATGACGGAGCGCTACCAGGTGACGCAGGCGGTGTTGCACGAGGTCTCGCGGCTCGATACCGCGCTCAACCGTCTGCACGCCATCAATGGGCAGCTCGCAGTGCTCGAGGCGGCGGTTAAGGGTTCCGCGCGGCAGCGCGCGGCCGATGCGGCCATCGGCTCGCTTCGCAAGGCGGACGAGGCGACCAAGCTCGAGATCACCAGCGGCGCGGGCGCAGAGGAGTCGACGCTGCGCGTGCCGGATCGCATCCACGAGCATCTGCTCGCCCTGGATGCTCTGCTGGAAGGCGCGGATAACACGGTAGACGCGGCGACCTTGCAACAAAAGGCCATGCTCGACGCTCAGTACCGCAAGGCGCTCAATCGTTACAATCAGTTCGAGCAGACCGCGGTGAGCCGCTTCAACCAGACAATGGCCGGTTACGGGCTGCCGGGGGTGGTCCCGGGCGCCGCGCTGACACCCTAGGCGGGCGGTTCCGGGGCGCGCTTCATCTCGCCTTCCGCACGGCCTGCCGCAGTCCCCGGGGGGCGGAGCCGACCGGGCGGGGCCGCGGTGGCATACTCGGTGGTTTAACGCTGGCCGACCCCTGGGTCGGCCTGGAAAAAACTGATGGAGGGTCGATTCGTGAAGCGTTTTCTGACTCTTTCTGGCCTGGGTATCGCCGCCCTCGGCCTGGGTGCGGCGCAGGCTGCGATCATTCCCGAGCCCAATGCCCACGCGGTGTCCTACGCCACCCAGACCAATCCCGAGACGCTGGTGCTCGATGCCAGCACCGCGGGCCGCGGGTTCATGACATCGACGATGCAGATTCCGGTGCGGCCGGGCCCCTTCACGTTCGTCTACCCGCAGTGGATCCCCGGCGAGCACGGGCCCACCGGGCCGCTCGCCGACATCTCGCAGATCAAGGTGAGCGCCAATGGCGAGCCGCTCACCTGGCGGCGCGACAAGGTCGACATGTACGCGTTCCACGTCGAGGTGCCGCAGGGCGTCTCCTCCATCCAGGTGAAGTTCACGGTGCTGATGAACTCGCCCGATGTGATGTCGACACCGAACCTCGCGGTGGTCAACTGGAACCGGGTGCTCTTCTACCAGAACGACACCAATTCCCATGACGTCTACTTCAAGGCGAGCATCATCCTGCCCGAGGGCTGGAACTACGGCACCGCGCTCACCGCGGCGGACAAGTCGGGGAATCGGGTGGACTTCAATGAAGTGCCGCTCAACATGCTGGTGGACTCGCCGCTTGACTGCGGGCGCTATTTCAAGCGCGTCGAGCTCTGGAGCAACGGTAAGTCGAAGCAGGTGCTCGACATGTTCGCCGATGAGCCCCAGGATCTCGATGTGTCGAAGAAGGTGCTCGATGAGTACAAGCGCATGACGCCCGAGGCGCTCGCGTTGTACGGCTCGCGACACTGGCACGACTACCACTCGCTCCTCACGCTGTCGAACAAGATCGGCTTCGAGGGCATCGAGCACCACCAGTCGAGCGATGATCGGGCGCCGGCCACCTTCATGACCGATCCGCAGTGGCAGCTGGTCGCGGGCGACCTGCTGACGCACGAGTTCTCGCACTCCTGGAACGGCAAGTACCGCCGGCCGTGGGACCTCACCACGCTCAACTTCCAGATCCCGCAGCGCACGGATCTGCTGTGGGTGTACGAGGGGATGAACCAGTACCTGGGGGACCTGCTCTCGTTCCGCACCGGCATCCGCAAGCCGAGCGAGTATCCGCAGTACCTCGCGACGATCTACAGCCAGATGGCGAGCGAGCCGGGCCGCGACACCACTCCGCTCATCGACCTGACCACCTCGGCGCCGTATCTCTACGAGGCGCACGGCGAGTACTCCTCGATCCGCCGCACGGCCGGAGACTTCTACACCGAGGGTGAGCTGCTGTGGCTCGATGTCGATACCATCATCCGCGAGAAGACGCACGGCAAGAAGTCGCTCGACACCTTCCTGCACCTGTACTCGGCACCCGCGCTCACCGGGCCGATCACCAAGACCTACACCCGCGCCGACATCGAGCATCTGCTGAACGAGGTGGTGCCCTACGACTGGCATGCGTTCTTCCAGCGCCACGTCTACGACGTCGCCAAGCTTCCCCCGACCAAGGAGCTCGAGCGCGCCGGCTGGCGCCTGGTGTACACCGCCAAGCCGAACAAGTACATGCAGGCGGCGGAGGCGAAGTTCCACATGGACTCCCAGTGGCTGAGCTACGGCTTCACGATCCGCAACGGCGCCGTAGGCGATGTGCGCGAGGGCTCACCCGCGTGGACCGCGGGCATCTCTCCGGGGATGAAGGTCGAAGCGGTCGATGGACAGACCTACTCGCCCTCGGTGCTCGAGTACGTGATGAAGCAGGCGCAGAAGTCCAAGCAGCCGACCCGGTTCCTCGTCTCGAAGGATGGTTGGTTCCACACCATCGCGGTCAGCTACTTCGGCGGCCCGCGCTATCCGCACCTCGAGCGCATCAAGGGAAAGCCTGATCTGCTGGCGAAGATAATGGCGCCGCACGCCAAGCACTGAGCGCTCAGACCCCTGCCGGCGGCCCGGAGCACGCTCCGGGCCGCCGGTGGGGGATCCGGCGGATGAATTGTGATACCTAAGGGGGTTAGAGTGAACTCGAAGTCCATCTGCTCGATGCTGGTGGTCGCCTCGCTCGGCCTGTGCGCCGCCGCGAGCGCCGCGGGCCTGATACCCGAGCCCAACGCCAATGCCACCCC
>DAIDHH010000087.1 GCA_027452045.1 Gammaproteobacteria bacterium | reverse complement strand
GATCCATGGCAGCCAGTCACATTTTCCGCATTATGTTCGCCAACCAGGGCAAGGTCTACGAGGTCTATGCCCGCAAGGTCAATCACGGCGAGCTGTTCGGGTTCATCGAGGTCGAGGACCTGGTCTTCGGAGAGCGTTCCTCTGTGGTGCTCGACCCGTCCGAGGAGCGGATCAAGGGCGAATTCAGCGGGGTCAAGCGCACCTTTCTGCCGCTGCACTCGGTGCTGCGCATCGATGAGGTGAAAAAGCAGGGGGTGAGCAAGATTACCGCGCTCGAGGGCGGGGCCAGCGTGGCGCAATTTCCCATGCCGCTCTATCCGGTCCCGCCGGGCGAGAAGAAATAGCCTCCATGGCCGAGACCCTGATCCTCACGCTGCCGGGCACCCCGGCGCTGTCCGGATTCCGCATCGAGAAGCTCCTCTCCCGTCTGGCCGCCCTGGAGCCTGGCATCACGGACCTGAGCGCGCATTTCGTGCACTTCGTGGCGCTCGATCGCGCACCGAGCGCAGAGGAGCGCAAGCGGCTCGAGCGGTTGCTGACCTATGGCCCGCACGCCGAGCAGCGTACCGGGGGCGGCGAGCCGCTGTGGGTGGTGCCGCGGGAAGGGACGATCTCGCCCTGGTCGAGCAAGGCGACGGACATCGCTCACGTGTGCGGCCTGGCTGGCGTGCAGCGCATCGAGCGCGGTATCGAATACCGGCTCTCGGCCGGCAGGGCGCTCGGCGCCGAGCGGCTCGCCAGGCTCGCTCCGGTCCTGCTCGATCGCATGACCGAGATGGCGCTCTACGAGGTAGCCGAGGCCGCGCGGCTCTTCGGTCATGCCTCACCCAAGCCCCTGAAACGCATCGCCCTCTCGGGCGGGCGCTCCGCCCTCACCGAGGCCAATCGCGAGATGGGCCTGGCGCTCTCCCCGGACGAGATCGAGTACCTCCTTTCGACCTTCAGCCAGATCGGCCGCGACCCGAGCGACGCGGAGCTGATGATGTTCGCTCAGGCGAACTCCGAGCACTGCCGGCACAAGATCTTCAACGCTGAATGGGTCATCGATGGCAAGGCGCGCGAGGAGTCGCTGTTCGCGATGATCCGCCACACCCACGCGCGCCATCCGCAGGGCGTGCTCTCGGCCTACCGTGACAACGCCGCGGTGATCGAGGGCTGCGCCGGCGTGCGCTACTTCCCCGATCCGCGCACGGGCGCGTATCGCGAGAGCGCCGAGCCGGTCGACATCCTGATGAAGGTCGAGACGCACAACCATCCGACCGCCATCTCACCGTTCCCGGGCGCGGCGACCGGCTCCGGGGGCGAGATCCGCGACGAGGGGGCGACCGGCCGCGGCGCCAAACCCAAGGCCGGACTCACGGGCTTCACGGTTTCCAATCTACGCATCCCGGGATACGAGCGTCCGTGGGAGGGCTCGATCGGGCGGCCGGCGCGCATCGCCTCGCCGCTCGAGATCATGCTCGAGGGACCGATCGGCGCGGCCTCGTTCAACAACGAGTTCGGCCGGCCCGCCATCCACGGATACTTTCGCACATTCGAGCTGCACTGCCCCGGGGATCCGCCGAACCGGCTGCGCGGCTACCACAAACCCATCATGATCGCGGGAGGCCTCGGCAACGTTCGCCGAAGCCACGTCGAGAAGCCCGAGGTGCCCGTCGGCGGCAAGCTCATCGTGCTCGGGGGACCCGCCATGCTGATCGGGCTGGGCGGAGGAGCGGCCTCCTCGGTCGGCAGCGGCGCCTCCCACGCCGATCTCGATTTTGCCTCCGTGCAGCGCGGTAACGCCGAGATCCAGCGGCGCGCCCAGGAAGTGATCGACGGCTGTTGGGCCCTTGGGGACGACAATCCCATCGTGCTGATCCACGATGTGGGCGCGGGCGGTCTTTCCAATGCCGTGCCGGAGGCGGTGGCGCACAGCCATCGCGGCGCGCGGGTCGACCTGCGCGCGATTCCGAGCGCCGAGCCAGGCATGTCGCCGCTCGAGCTGTGGTGCAATGAAGCCCAGGAACGCTACGTCCTCGTGGTCGCTGCGGCGGATCTGCAGGCATTTACGGCCATCGCGCAGAGGGAACGCTGCCCATTCGCCGTCATCGGTGAGCTTGACGGTACGGGGCGGCTCACCGTGCATGATCCGTTGCTCGGCGGCGACCCGGTGGACATGCCGCTCGATGCGCTGTTGGGCAAACCTCCACGAATGACGCGCGATGTGCGCAGCCTCACACCGACGCGTCGACCATTCGATACGACCTCCATTCGGGCAAACGAGGCGCTGTACCGCGTGCTGCGCTTGCCGGCGGTGGCAGACAAGACCTTCCTCATCACCATCGGAGACCGCACGGTCGGGGGACTCGTGAGCCGCGATTCGCTGGTCGGCCCGTGGCAGGTGCCGGTGAGTGACGTGGCGGTGACTCTGGCCGACTATCGGGGCCATGCGGGGGAGGCCATGGCCATGGGCGAGCGCACGCCGGTGGCGGTGCTCGATGCGCCGGCCTCGGGGCGCCTGGCGGTGGCCGAGGCCATCACCAACATCCTGGCGGCCGACATCGATGCTCTCGGCAGGATCCGGCTTTCGGCCAATTGGATGGCGGCGTGCGGCGAGCCCGGTGAGGACGCCGCGCTCTACGAGACCGTGCACGCGGTCGGGCGTGAGCTTTGCCCTGCGCTCGGCATCGCCATTCCCGTGGGCAAGGACTCATTGTCGATGCGCACCGGCTGGCGGGACGAGCAGGGCGAGAAATCGGTGGTGGCGCCGGTATCGCTCATCGTCTCGGCGTTCGCGCCCGTGGCCGATGCGCGCAGGACCCTGACGCCGGTCCTCAGCGCAAGCGCGGGCACGGCCCTGTGGCTGATCGATCTCGGCGCCGGGCGCAATCGGCTCGGCGGCTCGGCGCTCGCGCAGGTGTACGGCGAGCTGGGTGAGGCGCCCGCGGATCTCGATGACCCGCAGCGACTGGTGCGCCTCGCGGCGGCGCTCACCGAGTTGCGCCGCGAGAAGTTGCTGCTCGCTTACCACGACCGCTCGGATGGCGGCCTCATCGTGACCCTGCTCGAGATGGCCTTCGCGGGGCACTGCGGCCTCGACATCCGCCTGCCCGGGCAGCGCGGCTCGGCGCTCGAGCAACTGTTCGCGGAAGAGCCGGGTGTCGTGCTGCAGGTCGGCGCAAAGGACGAAGCCCGGCTTGCGCAGATTCTTGCGGCGCACGGACTCGGCGACCTGGCGTTTCCGGTCGGCGCCCCGGACCGGCAGATGCGCGTGAGCGTTCGCGTCGGGGCCGATCTGGTTCTGGATGAGACCTGGACGGCGTTGCGCGCCGCCTGGTCGGAGACCACCTGGCAGATGCGGCGCCTGCGCGATGATCCGACCTGCGCCGACGAGGAATACGCCGCCCAGACCGCGGTGCAGGATCGGGGGCTCGCGGTTTCGCTCAGCTTCGACCCCGAAGAAGACATCGCTGCCCCCTATGTCGCGCGCGGAGTGCGTCCCAAGATCGCCGTCCTGAGGGAACAGGGCGTCAACAGTCACACCGAAACGGCGGCCTTCTTCGAGCGCGCGGGCTTCGCGCCCTATGACGTCCACATGACGGACATCATCCACGGCCGTCACAGGCTGCGCGAGTTCTCGGGTCTCGTGGCCTGTGGAGGATTCTCCTACGGCGATGTGCTCGGCGCGGGCGAAGGCTGGGCGAAGTCGATCCTGTTCAACGAGGCGCTGCGCGAGGAATTCCAGACCTTCTTCGAGCGGCCGGACGCCTTTGCGCTCGGCGTATGCAATGGCTGCCAGATGTTCGCGGCGCTCAAGAGCATCATTCCGGGCACCTCGCATTGGCCTAGATTCGTGCGCAATCGCAGCGAGCAGTACGAGTCGAGGTTTGCGCTGGTCGAGATCCTTCGCTCACCTTCGGTGGTGCTGGCGGGCATGGAGGGGTCGTTTCTCCCGATCGCCGTGGCGCACGGCGAGGGGCGAGCCGAGTTTGCGACCGAGGCGGCGGCCGATGCTTGCGCCGGCAGCGGCCTCGTGGCCTTCCGCTACGTCGATCACGACCGCAAGGTCGCCCACACCTATCCCTGCAACCCCAACGGCTCGCCTTACGGCATCGCCGCGCTCAGCAACCTCGATGGCCGAGTGACCGTCACCATGCCCCACCCGGAGCGCTCCACGCGCTACGTGCAGAACTCGTGGCGCCCGGAGGGCGTTGGAGAGTACAGCGGCTGGATGAGGTTGTTCCGGAACGCGCGCAGATTCGTGGACTGACAGTCCCGCTGGTAGACGGCGTCAGGATGCGTTGTTCGCTTTCGACAGCAGGCTCAACCTGCGCATGTCCTCCGGCTCAAATTCGAAGCGCCGGATTTGCGATGCACCGGTCACCCAGATGTTGGTGGCCCCGCTGAAGTGCGAATGGATATGCTCCGGCGTCTCGCTGGGCAACCCAATACCCGGTTCGCGGCGCACGAACACGCATACGAAGTCGTTCCAGATATCATCGATTTGATTGAGCAGGAACGATTCCGCCACCTCCACCTGCAGGCCCTGATGCTTGCCCCAATCGGCCAGCGCCAGGCCGGCGTCCGGATAGAAGCGCCAGCTGTCGATGGGGTATCTGTGATAAACACCGTTGCTCGGCGCATTGAGGTAGAAGTACCCGCCTTTCTTCAATACCCGAAGGCATTCGAGAAAGGTCAACCAGAAGAATCGGTCATGCTCGAAGCATGAGGTTGAAACAACCGCATCGAAGCTCTCGGATTCGAATGGCAGCGTGTGAGGGCTCGACAGAACAACGTCGACGCCCTTGCCGGGCTCCAGATCCGCCCCGACATAGCGGCAGCCGGACGGGGCGGCCGCCCGCAACGTGCCGTTTACGTCCAGGGACCCGACGTCCAGGACCGATACATTACGCGCGCGACAGTAAAGCTCGAAGAAAAGCCGTCCGGCCTGCAAGGCGCTGGGATGCATGAATTGCTCCTCTGTATGGGTGTGATGTCTCGGTCCAGTGTCGTTGTGGAGCATGACTGGCACGAGAAGCTATTTCAATTGAGAGACCGCCTGGTTCGGCTCACTCCCGCCACTTTTCCAGGTAGCGGCCGTAATTCAGCTGCCAACCCTCGCTCATATAGCTGCCCCGGCTCTCGTGCACCACGGAGATCGGCCAGGTGCCCATCCTCAGGCCCGCCAGTTCCGCCTGCCGGCAGAAGTCGAGGTCGTAGAAGTGGAAGTCGAAGCGCTCGTCGAAACGTACAGATTTCGCATGTAGCGTGGTGCTGTGGGCGGCCAGGAGCAGTCCGTCGAGCAGCTTTACGGTCTGGCCCGACGGACCGAACACGCTGACGACCTCGGCCGGGTAGCCCGGACCGTGACCAACGATGCCGCTGAAACTGTCTCGATGATCTCCGGTCATCCGCTCGTCGATGTATCCCCACCCGGGCTGACGCGGGACGCGACGCCGGTTGCCGGCCAGGCCGACGATGTCAAAGTAGTTCAGTCCTTCGCGGAGCCTCTCGGGCCAGAAATAATCGCACAGATGAATATCATCGTGGACGAACAGCAGGATGGCCGGATCCTCCTGGGACTCCGCGATCACGCTGTTGTAGACCGCCGAGAGTCCATTCGTGTTAAGGGAAAACAGCCGGATGTCCACAGCTGGCGGCCAGTACAGGGCCAGCGATCTGCCGAGCGCCGCCTCCGTGAAGAAGGTCTCCCGGTCTTTGCGGGTGGCGCACACGATCCGTATCTTTTCGGCGCCGGCCGGCCCAAGCCGGATCCCCGGCGCGGGTTGGGGAGCAGCCGGGAATCTCTTGCGCATGAGCTGACGCAGATGTTCGTATATGCGCAGGTACCGCGCGGACCCGGTGCTCTCGTGGGCCAGTTTCAGCGCGTCGAGCACGGTGGACTCGGCGTCCATCGGGTCGGGTTCGTCAGGCGAGTCGGGGACACTGGCTTCAGGCATCGTTCACGCTCAGTACTGCGCCGCGCTCATGACAGTTGCAGATGCTCGGGGGGCAGTCCCGCCTGGTGCCGTTCGTACATCCGTCCGTACAACGTCTCGAGGTTTTTCGTGACCGCGGACGTATCGAACAGCGGACTCTGCGCGAGGTTGTCTGCCAGCCGCTTCTTCAGCACCGCGAGTCGCCGCGGTTCGGTGGCCAGCTCAACGGCCAGCCGCTCATAATCCCGCCGATTGGAGGCGATAAGCTCCGGCAAGCCGGCGGCAGTGAGCAGACTGGCCGCCATTCGCGCCGCGAAGGACTCGCCCGGGCAGGATAGCAGCGGCAGCCCTGCCCACAAGGCATCCGAAGCCGTGGTGCCCGCGTTGTACGGCAGAGTGTCCAGAAACAGGTCAGCGACCCGATATCGCGCCAGGTACTGTCCGACGGGAAGCGGGCCGCCGAAGACCAGCCGATCGGGCTTGATACCGCGGTTGGCAGCTTCCCGATGCAGGTGGCGGCGGATCGTCTCATTGCCGGCCAGCAGGAACAGCACACTGCCGGGCACTGCGGCCAGTATCCGCATCCAGCTGTCAAAGGTCTGGGGAGTGATCTTGTAGCTGGCGTTGAAGCAGCAGAACACGAATCCATTTGCCGGCAATCCGAGTTCGGCGCGGGTGAAAGTCCTGTCGGGCGCGGGCCTTTGCGAATCGTTAACTTGGTAGCTCGGCAGGTACGCGATCTTCTCGGCATAATGTCGCCGGCAGTCCGGTGGCACCAGCACCGGGTCGGCAATCAGGTAATCCATGAAGTCTCCGCCCATCGTGCCAAGGTAGCCGAGGTAGCTGACCTGGATCGGGGCGGCCCGCAGCGCGAAGATGCGCGGGCGCGCATCCTGTGTGTAGCCGCCGAGGTCGACCGCGATGTCGATTTCCAGTTGCCGAGCCAGCGTGGCGACCTGCTCATCGCATAGTCCGCCGACGTTAAGAAAGCGGTCAAAGGCGGCCTCGACCCGGGTACGCAGCTCGTCGCGCAGGTCGGGGCCCAGCGAGAACGCGGACAGCTCGAACCTCGAGCTGTCGTGAGATTCGAACAGTTCGGCGGCGAGCGCCGCCACGGCATGGTTGCGGAAGTCGGCCGAAAAATATGCGACTCGGATTTTCTCGTGCCGGGGCTGGCGCGCCAGGGGGGGCAGTGGCACCCTCGGCGAGCATTCCTCGCGGACCCAGATCTCGGCAGCCTTGCGATGCAACGCGGGCGAATCAATCAGCGACAGACAAGAGAAGGGGCTGGTGACCGCCTCGCCCCGCTCGATGCCCGCGGTGAGCTCGGCCACGTCGGTTTCGAGCCCGCTCCAGTCGCAGATCCGCATGCGGGCGTGACGACACACGCCCCGCAGGTATCTGGCCTGCGGATCGAGCGCGACTGCGCGCTCGTAACTGGCGACGGCCTCCTCGCGGTAACCGAGCGCCTCCATGACGATGGCGCGGTTGCGGTAGGTATCCGTGTCCCGTCGGCCCAGGAGCAAGGCGCGATCGAAACTCTCGAGTGCATCGTGAAACCGCTTGAGATCGTGCAAGATCACGCCACGGCTGAAGTGCCCGTCCGCGAACCGCGGGTTCATCTCCAGGGCTCGATCGCAGCTCCCCATCGCCTCTTCGTGACGCCTGAGCGCCCTAAGCGTGACGCTGCGGCTTTTGTAGGCGGAGAGATTGTTCGGTGCGACGGCAAGAGCGTGCGCGAAGCCCGACAGCGCCTCATCGAAGCGTTCGAGCGCATGCAGGGCGATGCCACGATTGACGAGGGCTTCGGCATAGTCCGGCAGCAGGCGCAGAGCGTGGTCGTAGCTGTCGAGAGCCTCGTTGTAACGTCTGAGCTTCTCGAGAGCGGCGCCGCGGTTGTTGTGAGCCTCGGCGTGGTTCGGGCACAGGGCGAGCGCTCGATCGCAGCTCGCCAGCGCCTCTTCGTGGCGCCCGAGACTGATGAGAGCGGCGCCGCGATTGTTGTGTGCATCGGCGTAATCAGCCCTGGCGGCAATCGCCCGGCCATAGCTCTCGAGCGCCTCGTCGGTGCGGCCCAGCCGACGTAATGCCGAGCCCCGGTTGTTCCAGGCCGCGGCGTACTGCGGTTGCAGCGCGAGCGCGCGATCGTAGCTCTCGATCGCCTGGGGATATTGCCGCAGATCGTAAAGTGTCACGCCGCGGTTGTAATGGGCTTCGGCGTATTCGGGCTTCAGGGTTAGTGCCCGCTCGTAGCAGGACAGCGCATTGAGATACTTGCCGAGATCCCGCAACGCATTACCGAGGTTGTTGTGGGCCTCGGGGTTGTCCGGCATGCCGGATGCGGCGCGGCCCAGGAGCTCGGCGGCCTCCGCGGTGCGGCGGGTCTGCGCCATCATGATGCCGAGCAAGGTCAGGGCGCCGGGGTGGTCGGCCCGGCGCTCGAGAATGGACCGGCACAGCGGCTCGGCTTCGGCCCATCGGCCGCTCGCATAAGCTGCCCAGGCCTGATGGATGGGATCCGGCACTGTGCGGGAAAGGACAGGGACGGGAAGTCGCTTCGCGGCGTTGCGTCGGCCTTTGCTCATCGCGCGACCTTAGACGGCACGCCCTCGGCCGTGCCGTGAATTATGTCGCATTTCCACGGGGCAAGCCGCGGAAGGTTTCGCGGTAGCGCTCCTGTGGGAATTAGCCGGCGGGCGCCTGGTGCGGTACCGGTTGCCGCACCTCCGGCGCGATAGCCGCCCAGGCGCTGCGGATCTCGCCGAGCAGTCCCAGGACCTCGGCGACCGCGCCAGCGTCGTTATTGAGATTGGCGTGGATCAACCGGCGGGTCATGTATTCGTACAGATCGCTCAGGTTGTGCGCCAGCGAGCCGCCACTGCCCAAGTCAAGGCTGCCGCGCAGCTCCGCCAGCAGAGTGACCGAGCTGTGCAGGAGGCTCGCCTTGCGGGCGACCTCGCCCTTCTCGATGCAGCCGCGTGCCGCGGTCAATCGACCGAGAATCGCATCGAACAAAGTGAGGACGAGCGAATGCGGGTCGCCATCGGCCACGACACCGTGGGCGCTCACACTGCGATAAGCGGCGAGCTTCGACTGACGCGAATAGAGGCTCACGGATAAAGGCTCCCAATCTCCATGCCCAGTGTAACGGCTCACCGGCTGGAAACTTGAAACTCGCCGGACCTCACCCGCCGCTCGAGGACCTGTTGCCAGGTAGAGTCGCGAACGCCTGAGTCAGGTAGGACGAAGTGGTCTGCAGCGAGGAGAGCAGCGTGTTCAACGCCGCATACTCCTGGGTGAGGCTGGCGGACTCCGCGGACGCCTGCTGATTCAGCTGATTGCTCTGATTCGTGAGATTGGTGTTTTCCTGGACCAGCGAACTGCTGAGCGACTGGATCGGCCCGTTGGCGGCGAGCTCATTGGTCAGAATGGTGTTGAGCGTGGAGGCGACGCCGCCGGTGCCACTGAACAGCGCGCTCACGGCGCTGAAATTCGCGGTCAGCGCAGCGGACAAGGTAGTCGAATTGACGCTGAGCGAGCCATCGCTGTTCGTGGTGATGCCGATGCTGGCCAGCGAATCATAGGTCGAGGAACCGGTATCGACGATGCTGTACAGCGCCGATCGGATCTGACTCTGCGCGCCCGTCAGTGCGGCGTTGCCCATCAGTGGGCCCGCGGTATTCGTGGTCGAATCATATCCGCCGAGGGAGGCAAAGGACTGCTGCAGCGCGTTGTATGCCGAAACGAACGCCTGAACGTTGCCTTCGACCGCCGAAGTATTGTCGGCAACGGTGAGCGTGGCGCTGGTGCTCGTGGTCGCCAGTAGGTTCAGGGTGACGCCGCTCAACGCGTCGGTCACCGTGTTGCTCGAGCTCGTATAACTTACGCCCGCGATGCTGAAGGCGGCGTCCTGCGCCGCCGTGGCCTGGGTGTAGTTGGAGGTATTTCCGCTACCGTAGGTCAGCGATGACAGGCCGGTTCCGCCGTCGGTTTCGGTCACACCGATGGTGTTCGAAGCCCCGGTGAGGGACGAGGTGAGTACGAGATGCGCACCGGTCGTACCGGTCACGACGCTTGCCTGGATGCCGGGATTGCCGCTGGCGGAATTTATCGCCGCCGCGATGCCGGACAAGGTGTCGTCACTGCTGTCGATGGCGAGCGAGAAGCTCGTGCTGCCGAGGGTCAGCTGCAGCGTGCCGGTACCTACCGTCGCCGAGCTGCCGCCCGAGAAGGCATTGGAAACGAGCTGCTGGGCCTGGGCGAGGGCGCTCACCGAGACGCTGTAGGTACCGAGCGTCGCGTCCGTGCCGACAGTGGCGGTGAACGCCGAATTGTCGCTGCTCGATGCGGAGAGAGAATTGAACGCCGATGGAGTATCGAGCGCGCCCAGGGATGATTGGAAGGCGGCAAGCGCGTTCTGTAGCGATCCGACGGCGGAGATTTCGGCAGTGACCGACTGAGTCTGCTGCGCGATGATCTTCTCCTGCGGAGCAATATCGGCGGACACCAGCTGGGACACCAGCGTGCCGACGTCGATGACCGATCCGCCGGCGGCGCCGGCGCTGGAGTTGCTGGCAACTGAAACGACGTTGGACATGTCATGTACTCATTGCGAGGATCGCATTGCGCCGCCAGTGCAAACGCCCCTGGGGCGGGGCCTTGCGGCGCCCGCCCCAGGAGGGGTCCATGTCGATGGCCGGCTCATTCCATTTGAATCCGCATCCTTACGGCAGCTTTTGCAGCAACGAGAGGATGTTCTGCGGGATGGTGTTCGCCTGAGCCACCATTGCCGTGCTCGCCTGCTGCAGGATCTGCGCCTTGGACAGCGCGGAGGTCGCCTGGGCGTAATCGGCGTCCACGATGCCGCTCTTGGCGGAGCTGAGGTTGGTCGAGTCGGTCTGCAGGCCGGTGACCGCGGCCTGGAAGCGGTTCTGGTACGCGCCGAGGTTGGCGCTGCTGGTGGCGAGCTGCTGCAGGGCTTTGTCGATGGAGATCAGCGCCAGGTTCGAATTGTCGACCGATTTCACGTCGAGATTGCTGGTGTAACTGGCTGTGGAGGAGGTGCTGACCGTATCGGAGCTGTCGACGCCGAGGTCCTGGAGGGTGTTGGCTCCCGCAGTGATGCTGCCGCCCGATGCGTTTGTGGCGCTTGCGACGGCGAACGCCACCGTGTGGCCCGCAGTGCTGCTCATCGTGATGCCAGTGCCGGCGGAGTTGACGGTGGCGACCAGTCCACCGACCGGGCTCACCGCCTGATTGATGGCGGCGGCGATGCTCTTGAGATCCGTGCTGCTCGTGCCTGTGAGCGAAATGGCATTGGTCGTATACGCGGTGCTGTCCACGGTCACGGTCAGCGTCACGGACGAACCGTCGACGGTCGTGCCGAGGTCGCTCGATGTGGCCAGGTTGGTCGCGTTATAGGTGCCGGCCGTACCGCCGGTCGAGAGTGTGCCGGTATAGTAGTTGCCGACGGCGCTCGCCTTGGCGCTGGCGATCGAGCCGACGGTGATCGACTGTCCGGCATTGGCGCCGACCTGGAAGGTGGCGCCCTGGAAGGTGCCGTCGAGCAGGTTCACACCGTTGAACTGCGTCTGCGAGGCCACGCTATTGATGTCCTGCATCAGCTGCTGGAACTGGGAGTTGAGATCCGTGCGGTCGGTCGAGCTGTTGGTGGCATTCAGTGATTCGACCGCCAGGTCGCGCATCGACTGAAGGTCATTGGTGATTTCCGTCATAGCGCCGGAGGCGGTCTGGGTCAGCGACACGCCGTCGTTGGCGTTTTGGATGGACTGATTCAGGCCATTGACCTGCGAGGTCATGCCGATCGCGATGGCAAATCCGGCGGCGTCGTCGGCCGCAGTGTTGATGCGCAGGCCGGACGACAGCTGCTGCAGGGCAGTGGTCAGCTGGTTGCCGGAAGTCGTCAGACTATTCTGCGCAATGAGCGAGTCGATGTTCGTATTGAGGACGAGTGACATGGTCTTAAGCTCCTGAAGGTTCTGTCAGGCGCCGGACACCCGTCCGCCGCGCTGTTCGGGTGGGCGGTGCCTGGACCGCTCCCGTTCAGGACCGTTATCGGGCCGTCCGGCGCGAACTTGAATGGCGCTCGGCCGGGGTGAGGAAATTGTGGGCTGCGTCACAATACGCCTGCGGAGCGAAGCGCGTGCCGCTACGAGATATAATTGAAGAGGGACAGCTTCTCCATCGAGGCATAGGACTCCTGCGCGGCCTGCAGGGCGAGCTCCTCGGTGGACAGCTGCGTGGAGGCCTGGGCGTAATCGGTGTTCGAGAGCTGAGCCACCGTGCTCTGGTAGTCGGTTTGCTCGCTTTGCGAGGTGGTTTGCGAGGCGGTGACGGCATTGATGCGAGCGCCGACCGAGGCCTGCACGTCGTCGATGTGATTGATCGCGCCGTCGATCTGCTCTAGACCCTGGTTGAGTTGTGTGGCGATCTGGGCGGAGCTCAGTGCGGTGGAATTTAGGGTCGAGATGAGGCCTGAGATCGTCGCGAACATGCTCGCCGTGCCGGCGGGCGCCACGCTGAATGAATCCCCTGTGTTCGGCGTCCCGCTGAGTGTGACCTGGATGCCGTCGAAGGAGATCGTGTTCGTGGCGCCTGAGGTGCTCGAGATGGTGCCCGAGGCTGCCGTCGCCCCGGTGGAGGTATTGGTGACTGTGTATTGGGTCGCGCTGCTGAAGGAAATGGCGTAGGTGCCCGCGGCGGACGCCCACTGGGCGGGGTCGGTTACCGTGCCGGGACCGATGGACGCCGTGCCCGTATTGCCGCTCGATGCCCCGGTGGTGAAGGTTCCGTTGCCAGCCGGGATGTTCATGAACACGGAGCTGCCGGTATCGCCGGCGGAGATGCGCTGCTCGGCGCTGATCTGCACCTGGCTGACTTCGCTTGCGCCCGCATAGCTGACCGAATTGCCGCTCTGGGCGAAGGGCTGCGTGCCGGCGGCGTAGCCGCTGAAGAGGTAATTGCCCTCACTGTCCTGGCGGTTGGCGATGGCGACCAGCTGTTGCAGCTGCTGCTCGAGCTGAGTGGCGAGGTTCTGCCGATCGCTCGCGTTGAGCGAGGAGTTGTTCGCTTCGATCGCCACGTCACGGGCGCTTTGCAGGAGGTTCGTGGCGTCGGTGAGCGCCTGCGCCTCGAGCTTCAGGTTCGTGCTCGCGAGATTTCCATTGGTGACATATTGCTGCGAGGCCGAGAGCTGCACGTTGAGCTCGTTGACCTGGGCCATGGCCACCGGATTGTCGGCGGCGTTCTGCAGCGCGAGGCCCGTGGACAGCTCGGTCTGCGTTTTGGACAGCGCCCGCTGCAGCGCGTCCATCTGGTTGACCGCATTCGTCTGGAAGGACAGGGTGGAGATGGTCACGGTGATTACCCGCCGACTGCGGTGAGAAGGGAATTGAACACCTTGTTCGAGGTGGAGATCGCCTGCGCCATGGCCTGGTAGGCCTGCTGGAAGCGCAGCATGTTCGCGGCCTCCTGGTCCAGGTTGACCCCCGTCGCGTTGCTTTGCGCGGTGGTGGCTTCCTGGTTGACGGTCTTCTGCGCCGCGGCGTTGTTCTGCGCCGCCTGGGTGAGCACGCCCACCTGGCTCACCAGGTTGTTGGCGGCGCCGCCCACTGAAGTGGTGCCGCCATCGAGGGAGTTCGAGGTAAGCCCGCCGATCATGGCGAGCATGTTGCTGTTGTCGCCCGTGTTCGCGGTGGCGGGGCTCACCGTGAAGGTGTCGTTGGCGGCCGGAGCGCCGGTGAGCGTGAGCTGCTGGCCGGCGAAGCTGATGGGGCTGCCACTGGTGTAGGTGCCGCCCGCCACTGTGGTCCCGGAGCTGTTCGTGACCGTGTACTGGGTCGGGCTGCTGAAGGTGACCGTGTAGGTGCCGGCAATGGGTGCGTAAGTGCCGGGATCGGTGACGCTCGCGGAGCTGATCACGCCGGTGCCGGCGTTGGAGGCGCCCGCACTCCCCTGAACCTGCCACGATGCGGCCGCGATCTGCGAGGGATCGGTGAGCTGCACGGCGAGGCCCGCGGTGGCGCCGGCGGTGGGCTCGATGAGGTAGCTGTCACCGTTTGCCGGGGAGCCGCTCACCACGATGGACAGGCCGGCGGCCTGATAGGGGCTTGCGGCGGTACCGCTACCGGTCATGCCGACCGCCTGGCCCGTGGTCTGGTCGGTCAACTGCCAGGCGCCGCCGGTGTACTGCAGCGTGTAATTGTCGGTGGTGAGCTGATTCAGCGAGGTGCGGGTCACCGAGAGCGAGGCGCTGCCGGTATTGGTCGAGGCGGGAAGCGTCTGCACGGCGCCAACGGCGAACATCGCCTGACCCTGAGTGCCGCTGAGCGTCATGCCCTGCTGTTGCTGCTGATTGACGATCGTGGCGAGCGCGACGCTGATTCGTCCGAGGGCGCGCTGCGTCGGATCGAGCACCTGGCTGCGGGCGCTCAGCAGTCCGCCGAGCTCACCGCCGCTGATCGAGCCGGTGATGTCCGTCGTGCCGCCGCCCCCATTGGCCATCCCAATGCCGAGCTGCGTGGGATCGTAACTGCCCGCAAGGGTGGTGAGAGTCTGGGCGGTGTTGCCCGTGACCAGTCCCTCGCCGCTGCCGATGTAGACGTTCATGACGCCATTGCCCTGAGCGACGGTCTGGACGGACACGTACTGGCTCAGCTGGGTGATGAGCGTATCGCGCTGGTCGAGAAGCTGATTGGGCGTCTGGCCGGTGGCGGAGGCCTGGGCGATCTGGCCGTTCAGGGTGGCGATGTTGCTCGCGAGGGTATTGATCTCGGAGACATCGCTGCCGAGCTTGGACTCGAGCTGCGAGCCGTACTGGCCGATCTGCGAGTCGTAGGACTGCAGCTGCTGGGTGAGCGCCTGGGCCTGGCTCAAGAGCGCCTGGCGGGCGGCGGTCGAGGTCGGGGAGCTCGACACCGACTGCATGGCGTTCACGAAGCTCTGCAGGCTGGCGGTGAGCCCGGTGGTCGAGTCGCTCAGCAGGTTGTCGACCTGCTGCGCCTGGGTGGCGAGGGTGTTGTAGCTCGAATAGGTCGACTGCGAGGTGCGCACCTGCTGGGTGAGCTCGCTGCTGTAGGCGCGCGTGACGCTCTCAACCTGCACGCCCGCGCCGATGTAGCCGGAGCCGGTGTACTGGCCCGGCAGCTCGGTGAGGTTCGCCGTCTCGACGCTGTAGCCGGGTGTGGAGGCGTTGGCGATGTTGTTGCTAGTGACGTCGAGCGCCTGCTGGAACGCCAGCAAGCCGGAGACGCTGGTGGAGAGCAGGTCGGCCATGCTTCATCGTCCTCAGAGGGGTTCACTGCCGGTAGGTATCGGCGCCACGGCGGCAAGCTTTAGGGGCGCCGCTCCGGCGCCCTGGACGAGCTGGCTGAGCGTGCCGGCGACCGCGGTGAGCTTACGGGCATAATCCGGGTCGGTGGCATAGCCGCCCTGCTGCAAGGCGGTGGCGAAGGCGTGTACGTCACCTCCGGTACCCAGGGCCGCCGCGTACCTGGGGTTGCCGCGCAGCAGCGCGGTGTAATCCTGGAAGCACTGGGCGCAGCTTCCGTAAGCCCGGAAGGAGGACTTGACGGAGGTCTTGATCCCATCGCGATACTCGTGGGTGCCGCTCACCACGCTCGCGCCACCCCAGGATTCGCCGGCCTTGATGCCGAACAGATTGTTGCTGGCCGAGCCGGCCGCATCGCGCGGCATGCTGTGGCCCCAGTCCGTCTCGAGCGCGGCCTGGGCAATCAGGCTCACCGGGCTGACCCCGAGCTGCTGGCCCGCTCGCTCGGCCTCGGGCCAGAGCTCGCGGGCGAAGGCGGTCTGCTGCTGGCGGCTGACCGTGGTGGAAGATGTCGTGCGGGTAAGTGGCCCGGAGGCGCCCGTCGAGAGCGTTGCGGCGGCCGAGAGCCGCCCAAGGGTGGCCCCGGAGGGGCTCGCGGAGGATGCCGCGGCGCCGCTTTGCGGCGCGCCGCCCGCCAGGCCCTCGCGCCGCAGCTGCTGCACCAGCATATCCGCGAGACCGAAGGCGTGGCTCTTGCTGAGCTCGATGGACAGCTGCTGATCGTACATGTCCTGGTACATGCTCTGCTCGCTCGAGCCGAACAGCGGATCTTTGAAGTTCGCCGCCCGCATGCTCTTCAGCATCATGTCGATGAACAGACTCTCGAACTGCCGTGCGGCCTCTTTGAGCGCCTGCGGATTGTTCGCGGCCGCCTCCCGCTTGAGCGATGCCAGGCTGCTGGCATCGGCGAACAGCGATGGGTCGGCGACCGGCAGCGTCATATGACGATCAGCTGGGCGCGCAGCGCCCCAGCCTCCTTGAGGGCTTCGAGGATGGCCACCAGGTCCCCCGGCGCCGCGCCTACGGAGTTCACCGCCCGCACGATCTCGTTCAGGTTGACGCCCGCCGGGAACTTGAACATGTGGGCCTTCTCCTGCCTCACATCGAGCGTGCTGTGCGGCAGAACGGTCGTGGTTCCGGTGGCAAAGGGATTGGGCTGCGAGGCGCTATAACGCTCGGTGATCGTGACCGAGAGCGAGCCGCTCGAGACCGCGGCCGGCAAGACGTGCACCTCGGAGCTGATCACGACGGTGCCGGTGCGCGAGTTGATGATCACCCGGGCGGGCGGCGTGCCCGGGTCGACCTTGAGGTTCTCCAGCGTCGAGACATAGGCGATGCGCTGGCTGGGATCCATGGGCGCGCGCACCCGTACCGAGACCGCATCGAGCGCTTCGGCCGTTCCCGGGCCGAACGTCTTGTTGATCGCCGAAGTCAGTCGCGCCGCGGTCGTGAAGTCCGGGGTGTCCAGATTGAGCGTCACATAGGGGTGGCTGTCGAAGGAGGTGGGCACCGAGCGTTCCACGGTCGCGCCATTGGGAATCGTGCCGCTGCTCGGGACGTTCACCGTGATGCTCGAGCCGTCCGCGCCCTTCACGCCGAAGCCGCTCACGAGGATGCTGCCTTGGGCCATCGCATAGACCTGGCCATCGGCGCCGCGCAGCGGGGTCATGATGAGGCTTCCGCCGCGCAGGCTGGTGGCGTTTCCTATGGAAGACACCGTGATGTCGATCGTCTGGCCGGGCTTGGAGAAGGGCGGCAGCGTGGCGTGCACCGTCACCGCCGCGACGTTCTTCAGCTGGGGATTGGCGTTGGCCGGCACCTGCACGCCGAACTTGGCCAGCATGTTCTCGATGCTGAGTACCGTGAAGGGCGTCTGGGTGGTCTGATCGCCCGTGCCGTCGAGTCCGACCACCAGGCCGTAGCCGATCAGCTGGTTGCCGCGCACTCCGGCCACCGTGGCGAGGTCCTGCACCCGCTCGGCGTGAGCCGCGCCGCAGGCGACCAGGAGCGCGAGCAGGCTGATCGTGAGGTAGGCGCGCAGCATGGTCCGGTACCGGGGATGCCATCGGGTCTGTGACATGGTGGTCATCGCTGCCGCTCAGAAGGGCATCCACGGACTGTTGAAGAAGCGTGACAGCAGGCCCGGGCTGTTCGCGTCGGCGAGCGCGCCGGTCTGTCCATAGGCAATGCGTGCATCGGCGACTTTCTCCGAGGAGATGGTGTTGTCGGGGTCGATGTCGATGGGGCGGATGATGCCCTGCAGACGCACGTATTCCTGTCCGGTGTTGATCTGCACCCATTTCTGGCCGCGCACCACGAGGTTGCCGTTCGGCAGGCGCCTCACCACGGTGACGGTGATGTCACCGACCAGGCTGTCGCTTTGCTTGCTGTCTCCTGCACCGCTGAACGTGTTGCCGTTATTGATGGTGGCGCTCAGCACCGACGTGCCATGAATCGTCGCCGGAAAGCCGAGCAGCGTCGGCGCCGACAGCGAATCCTTGGTCGCCTTGGAGGTGTCGGTCTGGGAACTCTTCTGCGCCGCGGTCGATTCCTGCAGCACGATGGTGACCGTGTCCCCGACGTTGTGGGCGGTCGGATTCTCGAACAGGCCGCCATTGCCATACCCGGTGTGGAAGATGGCGCCGTCCGCCCGCGGGGCGGGGAGCTGCGGCATGTCGAAGCCCTGGTCGTAGACCGGGCGAGGCGTCGCGCAGGCCGAGAGCGCCAGGGCGGCGAGCGCGGCGCACAAGGCGTGGGCGCGGATCGAGGTGCGGTTCTTCAAGGCGGTTCTCACATGTTCTGCGTGGCGTACTGCAGCATCTGCGACACGGTGGAGATGGCCTTGGAGTTCATCTCGTAGGCCCGCTGGGTCTCGATCATGTTGACCAGGGACTCGACCACATTGACGTTGGACGCTTCGAGCTCTCCCTGTCCGAGCGTGCCAAGCCCGTTCGAGCCTGGCGAGCCGGTCTGGGGCGAGCCGCTCGCGGCGGACTGAACCAGGAGGTTGTTGCCGGTGGGCTCGAGGCCGGCCGGGTTGATGAAATTGGCGAGCTGGATCTGGCCGATCTGGCTCGGCGCGCTCGCCCCGGGCAGGAGCACGCTCACCGTGCCGTCGCTGCCGATGGTGACGCTCTGGGCGTTCTGCGGGATGGTGATCCCGGGCTGGACCACGTCGCCGTTCGCGGTGACGAGCTGCCCCTGGGCGTTCTCCTGGAAGCTGCCGTCGCGGGTGTAGGCGAGCGTGCCGTCCGGCTGCTGGATCTGGAAGAACCCCTGGCCCTGGATGGCCAGATCAAGCGGATTGCCGGTCTGGGTGAGGCTTCCCTGGCTGTAGTTCTTCTCGGTGGCGACCAGGCGCACGCCGGTGCCGATCGAGATCCCGGAAGGGGACTGAGTCGACTGCGAAGTCGCGGCGCCGACCTGCCCCATGTTCTGGTAGAGCAGATCCTCGAATACCGCGCGGTCCTTCTTGTACCCGGTGGTGTTGACGTTCGCCAGGTTGTTGGCGATGACCGACATCTCGGTATTCTGGGCGTCGAGGCCGGTCTTTGCGGCCCACAATGCAGCATCCATAGGATTGACCTCTGGTTATGGATTCATCATGCGGACTGCAGCACTTTCGCCGAAGCGGCGGCGTTGCTGTCCGCGCTCTTCATGACCTTCACCTGCAGCTCGAAACTGCGTGCGAGGTCGATCATGTTGACCATCGCGTCGGCCACATCGACGTTGCTCGACTCCAGCACGCCGGAGGCGAGCCGCACGGAGGCATCCGCCGGGGCCGGAGTGCCGTTCGCGGGCAGGAACAGGCCGTCAGGGCCGCGAGCGAGGCTCGCCGGAGCGGGGTTGACCAGCTTGATCCGCCCCACCGTGGCGAGCGTCGAGGGGCCCTGCCCCTGGGGCACGACGGACACCGAGCCATCCGAGCCGATCTTCACCGTAGTGCTTGGCGGCAGGCTGATCGGGCCGCTGTCCCCGAGCACGAGTTGCCCGGTGCTCGTGACCAGCATGCCATCCGGGTTGACGTGCAGGTCGCCGTTGCGGGTGTAGGCCTCCTGGCCGTTCGGCCCCTGTACCGCAATGAATCCCTGGCCCTGGATGGCCACATCGAGCGGACGCCCGGTGGTCACCATCGAGCCGGCGGAATCGTTCCAGCCGGTGGTGGATTCGGTCGCATACACGCGCGAGGCGTAGCCGCTGCCCTGCACCGCCTGGCTCTGGAACGCGGCAAGCTCGGCCTTGAAGCCGGTGGTGTCGGCGTTCGACAGGTTGACGTTGTTCACGGCCTGGGCGTCCAGGATCTCCTTGGCACCCGTCATGGCAACGTACAGCGACTTGTCCACTTCAGTACCTCAGGCGCCGGATCAGCGGATCTGCAGGATCGCCTGCGTCACGGTGTTGCCCGCCTGGATCATCTGGGCATTCGCCTGGAAGTCGCGCTGCGCGGTGATCATGTTGACCAGCTGGGCCGTGAGATTGACGTTGGAGCTCTCGAGGGCGCCCGATTGCAGGGAGCCGAAGCCGGAGCCGCCGGCCGAGCCGAGCACCGGCTCCCCGGAGGCGTAGCTTTGCGACCACTGGGTGTCGCCCTGCTGCTGCAGGCCCTGCGGGTTGGCGAAGTTCGCGAGCGCGATCTGCCCGAGGGTCTGCGACTGGCCGTTGGTGTAGTTCGCCTCGATGACTCCGGTGGAGCTGATGCTGACGCCGGTGAGATTGCCCGTGGTGTAGCCGTTCTGCGTGATCGCATCGACGCCGAAGGTGTCGCCGAACTGCGTGGTCTTGCTCAGGTCGAACGCGATGTTCATGGCGGCCGCGCCGGTGCCGCTCGGGGTGTAGGACCCGAAGGATGCCGGGGCGGTCGGAGAGGTCAGGGCGCCAGAGCTGTTGTAGGTAAGCGCCTGGCTGCCGACCGAGTTGCCGTCGATGTACAGGTTCGCGGTCCAGGTGTTCGCCGTGGCTCCCTTGACGAAGTAGAGCTGGGCGGTGTGCGCCGCGCCGAGCGAGTCGTAGACGGTGAGCGAGGTGGTGTCGTTGTAGCTGCTCGAATTGGTCGGACTGAACGCGGCGGTGGGGGCCGTGGCGCTCGCCGGCAGATTGAGCGTGAGGCCGGCCGTGCTGGTCGCCTGCGGCGCGACCTGGCCGGTGCTCAGCTGGATATTGGAGAGGCCGCCGGTGTTGAACGTGCCGTTGGTGCTGTCGTAGGGGTAGCCCTGCACCTGCTCGCCCGAGGCGTTGACCAGGTTTCCGTTCTGGTCGATCTGGAAGGCGCCGTCACGGGTGTAATGGGTGGCGCCATCGTTCTTCACCACGAAGAATCCGGAGCCGCTGATTGCGAGGTCCAGGTTGTTCGAGGTGGAGTTGATGTTGCCCTGGCTGAACTGCTGCGCCACCTCCTGGGTCTGCACGCCGTTGCCGATGGCGGTCTGGGAGACCCCGCTCTGCGTCTGGGCGAAAAGACTCGCGAACTCGGCGCGCGAGGACTTGAAGCCGGTGGTGTCGACGTTCGCCAGGTTATTCGCCGTGACGTTGAGGTCGTTGTTGGCGGCGTTGATGCCGGAGAGTGCTAGCGAGAAAGGCATGGCGGTGAGGCTCCTTACATGACCTGCTGGACGGCGCTCAGGGGGAGCGTGCCGGCATCGGTATTCAGGGACAGGGTGTTCGTGGTCGGATCGATGGTGACGCTGTTCACCTTCTGCTGCAGCAGCGGGCTCAGGGAGGCGGCGGTGCCGTTCTCGTCGGCCGTGACCGAGAAGCTGTAGGTTCCGGCCGGGGCGGCGGCGCCGGTGTCGGTCTTGCCGTCCCAGGTGAAGTTCGTCATGCCCTGCTGCGGGGCGACCGAGAAGCTGCGCACCAGCTGCCCATTGGAATCGGTGACCTGCACCATCATGGCGCTGACCCCTGAGGGCACGTTGACGGCGCCCGTGACGGTGCCGCCAGAGGCGAGCGCGGCGCTCGCGCCGGAGGCGAGCACTTCGTGCCCGATCAGGTTCGTGCCGCTCAGCACCTGAGAGGAGAGGAGCGAGTTCGACACGGTGCTCATGGACGTTTCCATGCCGTTGATGCCGCTTACTTCGCTGAGCGAGGCGAACTCATTGATGAACTGGTTCGGGTTGGTCGGCTGGGTTGGGTCCTGGTTCTGCATCTGCGCGGTGATCAGCTGCAGGAAGTCGGACTGGGTGAGCTGCGGGAGACCGCCCACGCTCGCGGAGGCGTTCGAGCCGTTGGAGGCGGCCGAGACCGCGGCCGCGGCGGCGGCGGTCTGGGCGGCGTAGGCGCCGACTGAATTCACTGACATGGGGGAGTGTCCTGGATATGGCGGGGCTTACACCTGGCCCAGCTTCAGGGTGTCGAGCATCAGCTGCGTGGAGGTCTGCAGCACCTGGGCGTCGTTCTGGTAGGAGCGGGAGGCGGAGATCATGTCCACCATCTGCTCCACCGGATTGACGTTCGATGAATAGACATAGCCCTTGGCGTCGGCCATGGGATTGCCGGGCTCGTAGCGGGCGATGGCCGGCGCGGTGCTCTGCACGATGCCGTTGACGCTTACCGAGGCGTCCGCCGCCTGCATCGTCGCGGCGCCGGGGCCGGAGCCGAGGAGCGAGGCCTGCACGGCCTGGAAGACCGGATAGCGGGCCTTGTAGGCGGTATTGGGACTGTTGCTGACGCTGTCCGCGTTGGCGAGATTGCTCGCCACGGTATTGAGCCGCACCGACTCGGCGGCCATCCCCGAGCCCGCGATGTTGAAGATGTTGAACAGTGCCATGAGATGCCTGCGTAGTGAGGTGTGGGCGCTCTTCGCGCCGGCTATTGACCCGTGATGGCGGTGGTGAGCTCGCGGAAGCGGTCTTCGATGAAGGAGAGGGCGGCCTGGAAGCGCACGCTGTTCTGCGCGAACTTGGCCTCCTCGACCTGGGAGTTGACCGTATTGCCATCGAGCGAGGGGGCGAGCGGTATGCGGTACTTGAGATACTGCGCGGTGGTGAGCTCGCCCGATTCGCCCGTTGCCGTCACATCGAGCCTGCTCGTGGTGGCAAGCGGCAGCGCGCCTTGAGTTCCCTGCGTCCCCTGCGGGCTTTGCGGGTCCGCCGCCGCGAGCGCAGCGCGAAAGTCGATGTCCTTCGCCTGGTAGCCCGGGGTGTCGGCATTGGCTAGGTTTGCCGCGAGCACCTCTGCCCGTTGCGAATACACCTTCAGGGCATCGGGTTGGATGCCGAGATAGGAGTCGAGGTTGAGCGGCATGTCGGAAAACCGGCGGTAGTGGAACCTGCGGGGTTAGCAGCAAGAGGCGTGCCAGGGGCGATTCAGGCGGTTTTCGGGCGTCAAAGCCCGCGTGCGACGGTTGGAAGCGTGATGGCGGTCACGCAGGCTGCGGCAAGGGGTTGCCGCTGACCGGCGGCAAGAGGGCCTGCGGAGCTCACGCGGACGCTGCCCGCGGGCGCGCAATCAAGAACTTCGGGCTGGCCTGCATCTTGCAACTTGCGGGACATATGAAAGAGTGTGTG
This sequence comes from Gammaproteobacteria bacterium, assembly GCA_027452045.1. GTDB lineage: Bacteria > Pseudomonadota > Gammaproteobacteria > Steroidobacterales > Steroidobacteraceae > 13-2-20CM-66-19. The sequence continues at coordinate 7,301 of DAIDHH010000087.1, read as the reverse complement.
TCAACGATCCGGCGCATCCCGCTCGTGCGAGGCCTCAGTCTCTGCGCCGCGGCGGGTGTTTTGATCCCGGCGCTTGCCGCCGCGGCCATCCAGCCGCTCGCCTCGATTCAAAGCGCCGCGGTGGATTTCGTGCGCGCTCAGATGCCTCCCGGGCCCAATGGCATCGTGGTTGCCGCGGGCCGGCTCGATCCGCGCCTGCGCCTGGCGCGCTGTGCGGCTCCGTTGCAGGCCTCACTCCTGGCCGGCGCACGCCTGCAGGCGAGCGCATCGGTCGCGGTGGGGTGTCGGGACGGCGCCGAGTGGACGATCTACGTCCCGGTGACCATCGAGTCTCGTGTCAAGGTGTGGGCCCTGCGCAAGAGCGAGGGTCAGGGGGCCCGGCTGACCGCGGCGGATGTCGTACCCGAAACGCGGCTGGTGAGCGGCATGGCGGGCGGCTACCTCACGGACCTCGCCTGGCTCGGCCGCAGCTCGCTGCGCCACCCGCTGCCGGCCGGGACGGTGCTGCGCACCCAGGATCTGCTGGCGGACTTCCTGGTGCGCCAGGGACAGCAGGTCACCCTGGTCGCCTCGCTCGATGGCATCCAGGTGCGCGCCCCCGGTCTTGCCCTGCAGGCTGGCCGGTACGGGGCGCTCATCCGGGTGCAGAACCTCACCTCATCGAAGGTGGTGCAGGGCGTGGTTCGCGATGGAAATGTGGTGGACGTCACACCCTAAAGTTTCCCCTTGTTGCGCCGATAAACAGCACAAGGAGCTCGAGGAGAGCCGATATGTCGGGCAAAATCAGTGGCTTGAGCGGTACGCCGGCCCCGGTCGGGGCGGGGCGCCGTGCGGATAAGCCCCGCGATGCGAGCAGCGGCGGTGCAGCCGCGGCCGGGTCTGCGGGTTCGGGCGATGTCCAGATCACCAGCTCCGCGAGCCTGCTCGCGAGCCTAGAGCAGCAGTTGCACACCATGCCGGCGGTGAACGAGCAGCGCGTTGCGCAACTTCGCACCGCCATCGAGAACGGCAGCTATTCGGTGCAGCCGCAGCACGTGGCCGACCAGCTGCTGCAGATGGAACACTCGCTTGCGCAGATCTCGGGGGGCTGATTCATGGATCCTGCCGTCTGTCGTGAGCATCTGGGCTCGCTGTTGCGCGAAGAGTCAGTCCTGCTCGGTGAGCTCGAGACGCTGCTGACACACGAAGGGCGCGTTCTCGAGGCTTCCGACATCCAGACGATCGAAGCCACGACGCGCGCGCGGCAGGAGAGGATGGGCGGGCTCGCGCGCCTTGAGGAGCAGCGCCGTTCTCTTTGCGCCATGCACGGATACGCCTCGGATCGCGTCGGACTAGAGGCCGTGATGGCCTGGTGCGATCCCCGCGGGTCGCTGGTCGAGGTGCTGCGCCGCTGCGCTGAGCTTGCGGTGCGCTGCCGTGATCTGAATGATCGCAACAGCATCATCGTCGCCGCACGTCTGAAGCGCGTGCAGAGCATGCTCGGCGCGCTGACCGGCCGCCAGCCCCGACAGGACACTTATGGACCGAAGGGCTATGCGACCTTCGCGTTCCATCCTGGCCGCTCGCTCGGCGCCGCCTGATTTATCGCGCTGACGCGGCGCCGCCGCTTCCGTCCTCGTGCCCGGACCAGGCGCACCTCACCCGTGCGCGCCCGCACATCGCCCTCGCCCCCTTGATCAATTCGAGCCGCGACCAGTAACCTGCGTGCAAAACGCAGCCGGGGGGTCGTCTCGATGAGGGCATCGCAGGTCCGTAGCGTCCACGGGCGACTCTGGTGGCGCTTGCTGCTCGTGGTCCCTGTGATCGCGACGCTCTGGGTGCCATGGTTCGCCCGCGCCCGGCCGACATTGGTCGGCCTGCCCTTTTTCTACTGGTATCTGATGGCCTGGGTGCCGCTGAGCGCCCTCTGCTCGGCAGTCGTCTATCTCAAGACTCGCGACCTGGATTAGCCATGTCCCACGCCGCGCTCATCGTATTCCTGTCGTTGTTCGTGCTGGTCACGGCGCTAGGCTTCTGCGCCGCGCGCTGGCGCGGCGCCGATCTCGATCAGTTGCACGAGTGGGGCCTGGGAGGCCGGCGCTTCGGCACTCTGGTGACGTGGTTCCTGCTCGGCGGGGACATGTATACCGCGTACACCTTCGTGGCGCTGCCCGCGCTCGTGTTCGGCGCCGGGGCCATCGGCTTTTTCGCGCTTCCCTATACCATCATCGCCTATCCGCTCGTGTTCGCCGTGCTGCCGCGCCTGTGGCGCGTGGCGCACAAGCACAATTACATCACCGGCGCGGATTTCGTCCGCGGGCGCTATGACAGCCCGATGCTCGGGCTGCTGGTGGCCGTCACCGGCATACTCGCGACAATGCCTTACATCGCGCTGCAGCTCGTGGGGATCGAAGTCGTGGTGGCGGCCCTCGGCTTCCCGAGCGCCGGCTGGGTGGGTGACCTGCCGCTCGTCATCGCCTTCGTGGTGCTCGCGGCCTACACCTATACGAGCGGCCTGCGGGCACCGGCGTTGATCGCGGTGGTGAAGGATCTGCTCATCTACCTGACGGTGATCGTGGCGGTGATCGTCATCCCCGTCCAACTGGGCGGTTTTGGCAAGATCTTCGCCGCGGTGCCCGCCGCCCGGATCATGCTGGCAAAGCCCCCGCCGGGGAGCCTGGGCAGCTACAGTGCCTTTGCGAGCCTGGCGCTCGGCTCCGCGGTGGCGCTGTTCGCCTACCCGCACGTGCTCACCGGCGCACTCTCGGCCCGGGACCCTAAGACCCTGACGCGCAACATGGCGCTGCTGCCGTCCTACAGCCTGGCGCTCGGACTGATCGCGCTGCTCGGGTTCATGGCGCTGGCCGCCGGTGTGGCCAGGGTGCCGCAATACGCCGGATACTTCAGACACTATTCGAACAACTTCGCGGTGCCGGCCCTGTTCATGCAGAGCTTCCCGGGCTGGTTCATCGGAGTGGCATTCGCCGGCATCGCGATCGGAGCGCTGGTTCCGGCGGCCATCATGTCGATTGCCGCGGCGAACCTGTGGACGCGCAGCGTGTACCGCGAATACCTGCGCCCGGGCTGCACGGATGCCGAGGAGGCGCGCCAGGCCAAGCTCGTCTCGCTGGTCGTGAAGTTCGGCGCGCTGTTGTTCGCCATCGCTCTGCCGACCACCTTCGCCATCAATCTGCAGCTGCTCGGTGGCATCTGGATCATCCAGACCGTACCGGCGCTGGTATTCGGCCTGTACACGCGCTGGTGCCACCGGCGTGCGCTCGCCCTGGGGTGGCTCGCCGGAATGGCGATGGGCACGTGGATGGAGGCGGCACTCGGGTTCAAGGGAGCGGTGTATCCGCTGCACCTGTTCGGGCTCACCGTGCCGACCTACATCGCGCTCATCACCCTGGTGGTGAACGTCGCCGTGGTGGTCATGCTGACGGTGCTGCTGCGGGCCCTAAAAGTGGAGGAGGGAGGCGATCTGACGGCGCCGGCGGACTACGAGTCCGCCGCTTAGGAGCCCCGATCCAGCGCTTCTAAGTAGGACTCACCGCTGATGCGCCCTAGAGCGTCCCGAGAAGCCTGCCCAGGAGTTTCCCGGGCGGGGAGTTTTCCCAGCGGTAGTGGAAGCGTATGGATACCGGCAGGTTCTCGATGAGCTCGTCCCGTGGCCAGGGCGCACTCGGCAGCAGGTCGAGCGTGATGGCGATCGGGCGCAAGCCGAACTGATCGACCATGCTCGAAGGTGTCTTGACGCTCAACCGAGGCGTCGCACCGACGACGGCCCTCAAGCGCGTGCCGTCGGGGAAATGCACCGTGGCTGCCGTGCCGAGGGTCAGGCGCGATGCATAGCGGGGTTTGACGTACGCAACGATCCTTGGATGATCGAGCCGCCCGAGTACCAACAGAGGCTCGCCCGCGGTCACGTACTCGCCAGGTTGCACGAGTACCTGAAGCACCCGGCCCGCGATCGGAGAGTGCGGCGTCAGCGCGGCCAGCCGTCGGGCGATCAACCGGCGGTCGATCGAGGTCGTATCGGCCGAAGCATTGTCGGCCGCCAGCGCTTGTTCGGCGCGCGCATCGGCCGCAACGGCATCGCTCACCGCAAGCGTGGCGGCGGCAAGCTCCGCCGTCGTGGCCGCCCCCATTCGAGCCAGGTCGGCGAGAGTCGCGCGACGGCTGCGAAGGTACTGCAGAGCCTCTCGCCGCGCCCGCAGCTCCGCCAACTGCGCCCGACGCTGCTGCATCAGGCGCCATCGGGCCGCTCGTGAGGCGCGCCGCGCCACCGCGTTGCGCGCGGCCTGTGCGTCGAGCCCGAAGTTGTCCAGCCGCGCCAGGACTTCTCCGGCCGCGACACTCTCTCCGGGCGTTACCGCCAGGCGCTCGACGATGCCGGAGTCCGCAGCGCGGATCTCGCGCGGCTCGAGAGTCACGAGTCCGCTCGCACCCAGGGTGAGCCAGGTGCCGACTACGCCGGCGGCCAGGTACAGGATCGGCGACAGTACGACCAGCAGGATGAGGTACCAACCGACCTTGCGGCCGGCGCCGCGGGCGACCTTGAGATAGGAAATCTTCACGCCCCCGATCTCATCGGGTGCGCGCGGACGGGGCCGGAAGTTCACTTGCATGGCAGGGCTCTCAGTGCCGGACCGCCGGTAACAGACCGACGTCGCGCCAGCCGTCCTCGAACTCGAAGACCAGGCCGGCGAAGTTGGGGGCCGCGAGTCCCGAGGCCACGCGCGTGATGCGCGCGCGGCGCTCGGGGCGCGCGTAGGACCGCAGCGATTGTGACCGCGGCAGGGACTTCTCCAGGCTCAACGCGACGCGGAATTGCAGTTGCCGGTAGCGCCCGATGAGTGGCGTCGCGATGGCAATGACCCGCTCGGGATTGGCTGCGTAGATCATGAGGGTGGGCGAGACGTGCAATCGCTCGAGGAGCACGGCGAAGGGTATGCCGCGCACCATCACATCCAGATCGCGGGGATGTATGCTGAGCTCCAGGGGCCAGGGGCTCGCGAGCCTGGCTGCCGCCAGCGTGTCCGCGAGGGAGCCAAGGAGCGCCGGCAGCTTCGCGGGCGCCTCGTGCAGCTGCTCGGGCTCGAGATCGAGTTCGACGCCATCGAAGGGAACCGAGTCAAGCGCAGTGAGTATCCGGGTGAGGTCGGCGCGCCTGCGAGGCAGGATCCACGAGGGGTCGCCGAGCAGCAGTCCGACCGAGAGTCCAGCTCGCCCGGTCGCGCGGACCGCGCGCGCCAACGGGGCAGGGTCCTCCATGGCGCGTTTGAGTTGGGGGCCATCCAGGGAGATCCACAACCTCGTGACGCCGGTGGTGCGAAGCCTGGCGAATTCCGCATCCGCGGCGCCGTCGGCCGCGCCGCTCAGCCAGGCTGCGGATTTCCAGACATAGAGCGACCTGCCGCGATGGGCCCGGCGCGGAGCGGTTATGGTGGAGCCGGTGGAGGTGCCGGCGAGCGCGGCCGGGAGGTCTGCCGGCGCCCGATCGCTGCCGCCCACGAATACCGTGCCGTCCGTACACGACCCTGGGTCGAACCGCGCCCAATCCCCGTACCAGACGAGCAGTGCGGCCGCGGCGGCGAGCTGGGCAGTTGCCGCCTCATATCGCGCCGCCTGCGCTCTGAGCGACTTGCCGGGCGTATCGCCTGCGAGTCGGCCGGCCCGCAGCGCGCGCTCGCGCACCGCTTCCCGGGCTGCGGCGAGACGCAGGTCCGCCAGCGTCTGCGCCCGCTGCAAAGCCGGCAATTGCTCGAGGAGACTTTGGCGCTGTTCGGTGAGCGCCTCCAGGCGAATTCGATATTCGAGCCGGGCGCTGGCCAATCGCTCGGCCGCGGCCGCCGCGAGGTGCCGCCGCTGCGAGCGATACCCGAGCGGGATCTGAAACCACCAGGTGAGGGCAACCGAGGAGCCGTTGCGGCCAGTGGTGACCTGATCCTCGCTCTGTACGCTCAGCTGGAGATTGGATTGCACCGGATACAGCGGATTGCTCTGCGGAGCGTCGGCGCGTAGCGCTATCTCCTTGCGCAGTGCGCGCAGCTCGGGGTCCTGCCGCTGCCAGCGGCCGACCGCCGTGGCGCGCGCGATGCACGCGGCCGACAATCGCGGCAGCTCCACCGTGCCTCCCGAGAGGGGCGCGCCGGTGAGATCGCGCATGAGGGCGAGCGCATCGCGCTGCTGGGCTTGTGCGGCAGCCGCATCGCTGCGCGCCTGGGCGAAGCTCGCAAGGATCTGCAGCCGATGCGAATCGAGCGTCACGTGCGCCTCGGTGCGCAGCGCCAGCTCCCGCTCGACCCGCGCCTCGCTCCGAAGATAGGCCCGCGCGAGTTGCTCCTCGCCCATCCCCTGCCAGTAAGCGGCATAGGCCTTGCGCAACCTGCCGAGCAGGTCCCGCCGGGTGAGCTGTGCGCGCGCGGCGAGCTGCGCGAGACCTTCCTTGTCGCGTGCGAGTCCGCTCTCGATGCGCAGACGGCTGCCAAGCAGTGGCAGGACGAGTCCGGCGCCGCCCATGCCTTGATCATACGTGTAGCTGTGCGTCGGATCGATGATGTCATGATTGTGCGCAGCGCCCAGGCTGCCGAATGCGCTGACACCGAGATCGGCTTCGCCGGCCGTGAGGGTGTCCTTGCCGGCGCGATACTCGCGCTCGGCAAGCTGCTGCGCGGGCGCGTGCCCGAGGTCCGCCTCGAGCTCCGAGAGCGGCGGTAGCGCCCAGGCGGCCCGCGAAGCGAGGCAGGCGGCGAGCACTCCGGCGATGATTGTGGCCCGTGAGGACATGTCAGAATTTCGTCCTGCGCAGCACCCACTCGGGCGCCATGGAGGATTCAAGATGCGTCTTGAGGAAGATCTCCGACAGCGTCGCCACGGCGCTCCAGCAGCGGCAGACGAACGTGAACGCCGGAAACAGCGGCACCAGAGCGGCGAGTTTCAGGTCCGCGCGCCGGCGCTCGGAATAAAGGAGCAGATACTCGAGGTACATCGCCGCCGCGAGCACCACATAGAACAGATATACGAACGCCAGGATGCCGAGCATCGCCGGCGCCGGGTAGACGAAGAATACGTAGCTCAGGTAGCCGAGCACCACGTACGGCAGCACCAGCTGGAAGAGGAACCCGGTCCACAGCAGTGCCAGGAAGTTGCGCATGCCGAGCAGCCCCGGAGAAAGCGCGTGCCGGAACTTGCGCAGGTACAGGTAGGAAAGATCCCCGTCCCAGCGCAGCCGCTGCCGCAGGAATTGCCGCATCGTCTGCGGCGCATCGGTGTGTCCGATGGCGCGCGGCTCGAAGCGGATGCGCAGCTGTGGATGGCGG
>DAIDHH010000086.1 GCA_027452045.1 Gammaproteobacteria bacterium | reverse complement strand
GACGAAGATCAGGCCATCGATCTCGCGCACCGGGTAGCTGCGCACCCCGTTCGGCTTGCGCTCCTTGCCGAGGTAGGGCACGTCCACGCATTTCCCGGCGCAGTCGTACGCCCAGCCGTGGTAGTGGCACTTGAGGACATCGCCCGAGACGACCCCGAGGTGCAGCGGCACCTGCCGATGGGCGCACCGGTCTTCGAGCGCGAACACCTGGCCGCTCGCTCCGCGGTAGAGCGCGATCGGTTCCGCCGCGAAGCGCCGTCCGAGGATCCGGCCCGCCTTGAGCTCGTGGGACCAGGCGAGTGGATACCAGTAATCGGGGTTTGCCGCCGTGCGCCGCAGGTCCACGCCGCCCGCCGGATGCGCCACGCGCGCGGCGGCCACAGTCGACTCGTCCAGCATTGCCGTCCCCACCTCTTATCGTAAAGAGGGCCAGGGTACGCTCAACGGGCTGCCGGGGGAAACCTCGAGTGTGTGACAGCCGGCCGCAAGCCCGCGGGAGGTGCGCTGGGACACCAAGCGAGGCCGGGGACTCAGGGCTGGAAGTAATAGCTCGCCTTGAGATAGTAGGTGCGCTGCACGGGCAGAAGGCGGGTCTCGCCGCTTTCCTGGTAGCCCTCGGAGCTGCCGGCGTAGAACACCGTCCAGGGATTGGCCTGGTAGCCGATCAGCCACTGCGTGGCGAGCGTGCGCGTGCGGCTCGCGATCGGCGCGGTATAGAGCGCCGTGTCGTTGTGCACGTCCTGGCCCTGCGCGATAGTGTTCACGAACAGGCGGGGCGTGAAGTACCAATCCAGGCGCAGATCGAAGAGGTTGGCGGCAAAGAGCCGGCGACCCTGCAGGTCGAGCCGCTCGTAATCGTCCACGATGTCGAACTTGAGGTGCCTGCCGGTCGCGAAGTCGAGTGTGGTTGCGACCGAGAGAAGCCCGCCCTTGCGCACGCCGATGTAATCGATGCCATCCCCGTCGACGACATCGACCTCGGCCTTCAGCCAGCCCGCCGGCTGCACGGTGTCGTCCATCTCGAACTGGTTGAGCGTGAACGTCCTGCCGAGGTAGAACTGCCGCTCGCGCGTTGCATAGAGCACAATGTGGGTCTGCAGGTCGGCGTGAAGGAACGCGTAGAGCTTCACCTTGCGATCGAGTGCCGGACCGCTGCCAGTGGCGCGGGTCCAGTTCGAGAGCGTGCCGAAGCCGCTGTTCTGCCACCACTTCGAGTCGGGGGCATAGAAGTCGTATTCGCCGCTGAGGGCGGCCTGGTCGTAGCCCACCTGCGGCAGGTAGCCGAGGTCGGCGCGATAGCCGCTCGCGATGTGCAGGGCATTTAGGTCGAAGTTGTAATGTCGGCGGGTGCGCGCGAAGTCGACGCTCCACTGCGTCCCCCTGACCGTGCCCGGCGCGATGCCGAAGACGCCTGCGACCGCCCCCGGATAGGTGGTGTCGGAGGAGCTCGCGAGCAGGGTGAGGGCATCGCTCGGATCGATCTGCCAGGCGCCATCGAGGGCATAGACGCCGTTGTGGTAGCCGCCGCCGTCCCGGTCGGAGGCGAAGAGGCCAAAGGCGGACGCCCCGACATCGTGCCGGTAGCGCACCAGTGCGTCCCGGGTGGCGAAGTCGAAGGACTGCAGGGTCGAGCCCTCGGGACCGGGGAGCACGATGTTGGTCGCGGTGTCCTCGGTTGCAAGCACTCCGATGGCGTTCTCGCCCACCTGTCCCACGAGCTTGCTCGCCCAGCGGGGATCTGTGATCGCGAGGGTATCGACGAGCGCCCCGGAGGGGGTAAAGGTGTCAGCGCTCTGGCGCAGGGTCGGGGTATTGAAGACCTGGGTGCCCTGCTCGAAGAACGGCCGGTTCTCCTGGTAGAAGAGCGCGAACTGGCGGTTGACGCTCAGCTGCAGCACATCGGGGGTCACCTCGGAGAAATTCGGATCCACGGTCGCCGCCCATTCGAGGTCGGGGCGCAGGATCCAGCGCGCATCGAGGCTGCCTTTGATCTGCGGCGAGCCCGGTTTGAGCCCCCCGGTGCCGTTCGGGGAGTCCGTGCGCAGGAGCGTCACGGCGGGAATCAGCTGGAAATTTCTGCGCCGGACCTTGATGGGCGTGGCGGTGCGCACGAGCGCCTGCGAGCACAGCGTGCAGCTGCTGTCATAGTCGATGGGGCGGCTCAGCATCTGGTGCCTGAGCGTGCGCGGCCAGTTGCGGAAGAACATCACGCCCCATTTCTGCGGACTGTCCCGGTGGGGGAATTTGATGGAGGCGAAGGGGATGCGCATGAGCACCCGATAACCGTAGGCGGTGCGGGAAGCCTCGCAGCCCCACACGGTGTCCCAGGAGGAGTATTCGTTGTTCTGCAGGCGGAAGGCGTCCCATTCGACACCGCCGGCCGTGCAGAACAGCTCATACGCCCACTGCGTGTCGTCGAAGGGGCTCAGGAACACGCCGACGTAATCGTCGGCGGTGTTCGAGATGTCATCATGCTCCCGGTAGGGCGCGTGAATGTCCTGCGGATGCGGGTCGTAGGCGCGAAAGCGCAGCCAGAGCGCATGGGCGGTGTAGCCCGCATCCACCCGTGTCGCGACCGGCGCCGGGCCGTTCTGCTCGGGGTCGATCTCGTAGGGAATGGAGAAGTGCGCGGCGTGCCGCCACGCCTTGCGGCCCGGCGCGCCGTGCTTGCCGAGCCAGGGGGTGAGGCTCGGGAGGACCGGCGCGTGGACGCTGACGCCTCCGGCGGGCGTCTTCGAGGCGGGCGCACCCGAGGCGAGAGCGGGTCGCGCGAGGGCCGCGAACGCAAGACAATAGCCGATGAGCGTGAGCCGGAGAATGCGGCGCATGGTGACCTGTTAGGTTGGATGCCCAAAAAACACCGGGCGCCCGCGGAAGTTGCACTGCCGCGGGCACGGGCGTGGGGGCGGGCGCACTATATCGTGTCGGCGGCGCGGATGAGCGCGGGCACGCGTGCGATGCGGTGAGTTGCTCCGCGTGCGCGATGAGCGGGACTCAACGCCTCACTTGTACACCACCTTCGGCACCGGGCATGCGGCGACGCGCGGCGGATTGAGCTCGTGGCCTTCGGTGAGCCAGCATTGGTTGAACGCCGAGCAGTAGCAGATGCGCAGCTTCGGCGGCGAGCCGGCCTGGTGCGATTCGAGAATCGAGTTGAATTTTTCCCACGGCCCCGGATCGCTGGCCGGATAGGGATACCAGATGAGGTGAATGGTTTCCCCGGGGCGCATGACCCAGCCATCGAGGGTGCTCACGATGAGCTCCGGGGTCTGGTTGGGCGAGGGGCTGTAGCCGCAGCAATCGTGCAACAGCTCGCGCGCCGAGTGGTACGCCTTGCCGCGCCAGAAGAGCTCGACGCTCTCGACCTTCGCAGGCCCGATGCCGGAGTTCACGACGTTGACCGTGAGGAGCTTCTTCCCGGAGTAGGTCGCATCGCTGAAGTATTGCGCAAGGAACGGCCAGGAGGCCGCCGCGACGATTTTGCGGTTCGTGTGCTCGCTCGCCACCGCGATCCACAGCGAGGCGGCCGCGATCACCACCGCGCCGATGGCAAGTGCGCTCTCGGCCCAGTGCCGATCGAGCAGGGAGGGGAGGGACTTGTTCGACATCGCGAAGCACTCCGTCAGGATTTGGATCGGCCGTTCCCGCCCTGCGCGATCGCGCGGGCGGCCGCACGAGGGAGCCCATGGCGCACCGGGGCGATGCGCTCGGGCGAAACTCCCCTACAGCGCACGCTGTCCCTCGGCGATCGCTCTCTGCAGCCGGCGCTCGCCCGCCTGGGCTTTGGCCCCGAGATCCTCGAACACGGCGTGCTCGGCCGCGGTGGGGGACTGGTAGGAGAGCCCCACCTCGGCGGCTAGATAGGCGAGACGGCCGTGGAGCTTCGGCTCGTGCAGGCAGTCGCCCTCGCTCGAGTGGATCTGAAGCTGCGCCATGGCGTCGATCGCCGCATCGAGGTCGCTGAGCGCGCGGAGCGCCCGCGCCTGGCTCACCTTCCCGGTGGCGAGCGCCTTGCGCAGTCGCTCGCGCACGGCGATGGCCTGATTGACGGCGCGGTCGAGCGTGTCGAGCGCGCCGTGGATGCGCAGGGCGAGCGTCAGCTGCTCGCCGAGGGCATCGGCCGAGGGGTGCAGCCTTGGATCGAGCGACACCTTGAAGGTGCTGCGCGAGGTGTGGCCGTCGTAATCGAGCACCACGGTGTAACGGCCCGGGGTCACCTGCGGCCCCGCGACACTGTCGGTGAGGCCACCGGCTGCCGCGGGCGGGTAGAAGTCGGTCACCTGGGTCGCATCCGGGTAGCGCAGGTTCCAGCGGAAGAGGTTGTATCCCGGGGTGATGGCGGTGAGCTTGCGTTCGGCGGCCGCCTGTTCCTCGAGGGGCGTGCGATTGTCGCGCTCGGCGGCCGTGAGCTTCGGCTGCTTCGTCTTCAGGTGCAGCGCGAAGGTGCGAACGAGGTGTCCCTGATCGTCGAGGAAGCTCAAGGTGACGGGCACTTCGCCGTCATATTGCGCGGGGATGTGGAAGAACACCGCGGCACCGAAGTGCGGGTTGGTGCCGGCGGCGGGGATGCGCCAGGCCCTGGGGCTCACGCCGTAGGCGAAGGTCAGCCAGGCCGTCTGCGGCGCGTAGAGCTGCGCGGCATCGGCGGCGGCGGGCGGCTCGTGCGAGAGTTGCTCGAGGAAGGGCAGGTGATCGAGCACCCAGAACGAGCGGCCGTGGGTGGCGATGGCAATCTCGCCCTCCCGCGCGTTGATCGCGATGTCGCGCACCTGCACGCGAGGCAGGTTCAAGGAGAGCGGCTGCCAGTGATTGCCGCTGTCGAAGCTCACGTAGACCGTGTTCTTGGTGCCGGCAAAGAGGAGCTGCGGGTCTTGCGGGTCCTGGCGCAGCGCGAGCACGTACTCGCGATCGGGAATGCCGGTCACGACCATGGTCCAGTGCCTGCCGTAATCGGTGGTCTCGAACACGTAGGGATGGAAGTCATCCCACATGTAGCGCGAGGCGCAGAGGTATGCGGTGCCCGCGGCGGCGTGCGAGGGCTCGATGGAGCTGATTTCTGCCCACTGCGGCAGCCCCTTCGGCGTCACGGTGCTCCAGTGCCGCCCGCCGTCCTGCGTCACGTGCACGAGCCCGTCCTGCGAGCCGGCCCAGATGACCTTGCCATCGAGCGGGGAGATCGCAAGCGCGGAGATGTCCGGGAAGATCTCCGCGCCCGTCTGGTCGAGATCGATCGGCCCGCCGCTCGGGCGCTCGGTGGAGGCCACATTGCGCGTCAGGTCCGGGCTGATGCGCTGCCAGGTGCGCCCGCCGTCGGTGCTCTTCATGACGTACTGCGAGGTGATGTAGAGCGCCTTGGGATCGGTCGGGGAGAAGAAGACCGGATGCGTCCAGCCGAAGCGGTACTTGTTTTCCGCCGAGGAGGAGCCGTCCCGGTAGTCGGGCCACGGGCTCACGTCCCGGTACTCGCCGGTGGCCCGGTCGTAGCGCAGGAAGATGCTGTAGTAGCCGGCGCCGAAGGTGACGTTCGGATGCCCGGGCTGCGGGGCGACGAAGGTGCTCTCGCCATAGGCGACCGCGTGCCAGGCCCTGAGCGGAATCACTCCATTCGGCGTCGCGCTCGGTCCCTCGTACGAGCCCTCGTCCTGCTGCGCCCCGTAGATATGGAACGGGAACTGCCCGTCGAGGGCGATGTGATAGAACTGCCCGGTGGGCTGGTTGTGCTCGGTGCTCCAGCTCTCCCCGCCATCGGTGGAGACCGTCGCGCCGCCGTCATTGCCCTCGAGCAGGATCCGGGGGTTCTTCGGGTTCACCCACACGATGTGATTGTCGCCGTGGGGCGTGTGCAGCATGTAGAACGACTTGCCGCCATCGTGCGATACCCACAGCGCATCCACCTGGGGCACGTACACGGTGTCAGGATCGGTCGGATCGGCGTAGATCGACATGTAGTAGAACGCGCGCTGGCGCAGGCTCCAGTTCGCGTTGACGCGCTTCCAGGAGGCGCCACCGTCGTCCGAGCGGAACACCCCGCCGTGCCTGGCCTGCACGATGCTGTAGAGCACCTCCGGATCGCTCGCCGCGACGGTGATGCCGATGCGGCCGAGGACCCCGCGAGGAAAGCCGGGGTTGCGCGAGATCTCGCTCCAGTGCCGGCCCGCATCGGTGCTCTTGTAGAGGCCGCTCCCCGGGCCGCCGTCATCGAGCGTCCAGGGCGTGCGGCGGGCCTGCCACATCGCCGCATAGAGCACCCGGGGGTTGCCGGGATCCATCACCAGGTCGATGGCGCCGGTCTTGGCGTTGACGTAGAGAACCCTCCGCCAGGTCTTGCCGCCGTCGGTGGACTTGAACACGCCCCGCTCGGGGTTGGCCTTGAACACGTGACCCATGGAGGCCGCATAGACCACCTCGGGATCATTCGGGTCGACCGCGAGCGCGCTGATGGTGTGGGTCGAGGCGAGGCCGGCCGCCTTCCAGGTCTTGCCCGCATCGTCGGAGCGGAATACTCCATCGCCGGTCACCATGTCGTTGCGGATGTCGCTCTCGCCGGTGCCGATGTAGAGGATCTTCGGGTCGGAGGGCGCCACCGCGATCGCCCCGATGCTGTCGCTCGAACCGGGGAGCTTGTGGTCGGTGAGGTTGATCCACTTCACGCCGTAGTCGGTGCTGCGCCATACGCCTCCATCGACCGCGCCCATGTAAAAGAGATCGGGGTCCTGGGGCACTCCCGCCACCGCCACCACCCGGCCGCCGATGTAGGGGCCGACGCTGCGCCACTTGAGCGCCGCGAAGGGGCTCGTGGGCGAGGTCGTGGCGGTTCCCGCGCCCGCGGTGCAGGCGCCCAAGAGCCCGATTGCGGCCAGCAGGGCAAGGCGCGCACGGTGGGGCGGCGAGGAACGGGTGGCTCTCGGCATCGGTCTCTCCCCCGGGACCGGAGGGTCCCAGACGTTTTATCGCAAGGGGTGAAGCAGGACTTGAAGAATAGTTTACGTTGACGGCCCGCCGCGAGCCGCACCGCGGCCGTGACGCGGCAGGGCGAAACCCCCGCGCGGTGAGCGGAGCGCGAGGCACTTCCGCAGTCCGGCCCGGCACGGACCGCTCGCGGGCGGGCGCGGGTTCAGGTTTGCCTGCCCGGCGTGCTAGATTACGAGCAAAAGCAAGGAGACACCCGCCGTGAACGCCAGCGACGAGAGCCTGATCACCTCGCCGAAGCCCAAGTCCCGCCCGGGCGCCCCGCAAGAGAGCCTCCGGCGTGGCCCGAGCGCCTCGCTCGAGGGCAGGCTCATGCGCGGGCTGCTGCGGCGCTTGGGCGAGCCGCCGATCGAGTTCATCCTCTGGAACGGGGAGCACATCGCGCCTGCGGGCGTGGAGCCTGCCTGCCGGGTGCGCATTCTCGATCGGGCCACGCTCCTGTCCGTGATCACCGATCCCCAGGTGCGCTTCCCGGATGCCTACAGCGAGGGCCGCATCGAGATCGAGGGCGACCTGGTGCGCCTGCTCGAGGAGGTCTATCTCGCCGGCAGCCGCAGCGCCTCCTCGCCCGTCGGCCGGGTGCTCGAGCGTCTGCGCCGCCCGCATGCCAATACGCTCTCCGGCTCGCGGGAGAACATCCACCATCATTACGACATCGGCAACGCGTTCTATTCGCTGTGGCTCGGCGCGACGATGGCCTACACCTGCGCCTACTACCCGACGCCGGAGACGACGCTCGATGAGGCGCAGGTCGCCAAGATGCATCACGTGTGCAGGAAGCTGCGTCTGCGCCCCGGGGAGAGCGTGGTCGAGGCGGGCTGCGGCTGGGGGACGCTCGCGCTGCACATGGCGCGCCACTACGGCGTCAAGGTGCGCGCATTCAACATCTCCCGCGAGCAGGTGGCGTACGCGCGCGAGCGCGCCGAGCGCGAGGGTCTCGCCTCGCAAGTCGAGTACGTGCTCGATGATTACCGCAACATCTCGGGCCGCTACGACGCCTTCGTGTCGGTCGGCATGCTCGAGCACGTCGGCGTCGCCAATTACCGCGGGCTCGGCGAGGTGATCAGCCGCAGCCTCGGGGACAACGGACGCGGCCTCATCCACTCCATCGGCCGCAATTTCCCAGCGCCGCTTCAGCCGTGGATCGAGAAGCGCATCTTCCCCGGCGCCTGTCCGCCCTCGCTCGGGGAGATGATGGGCATATTCGAGCCCTGGGACCTCTCCATCCTCGATGTCGAGAACCTGCGTCTGCACTATGCGCAGACGCTGCGCCACTGGCTCGCCCTGTTCGAGGGCGAAGTCGAGCGCGTGCGGCACATGTTCGATGAGAAGTTCGTGCGCATGTGGCGCATGTACCTCGCGGGCTCGGTGGCGGGCTTTACCACCGGGACGCTGCAGCTCTTCCAGGTGGTGTTCGCTTCGCGGCGCAACAACGACGTCCCGCGCACGCGCGAGTACCTCTACCAGACTTGATGCTGCCATGCGCACCTGCGATGTCCTGATCGTCGGCGGCGGGCCGGCCGGGTCGAGCGCGGCCTGGAAGCTGCGCCGCGCCGGCTGCGATGTGCTGGTGCTCGACCAGGCGCGCTTCCCGCGCCTGAAGCTGTGCGCCGGCTGGATCACCCCGGAGGTGGTGCGCGATCTCGAGATCGACATCGGCGCCTATCCGCATCGCTTCCTCACCTTCGAGCGCATGCACATGCACTTCAAGGGCCTGCATCTGCCGGTGCCGTGCGTGCAGCACTCCATCCGCCGAGTGGAGTTCGATGCGTGGCTGCTCGAGCGCTCCGGGGCGCCGCTCATCGAGCACGCCGTGCGCCAGATCCGCGAGGAGGAGGGCGCCTACGTGATCGATGAGGCGTTCCGCTGCCGCTACCTCATCGGGGCGGGCGGCACGCGCTGCCCGGTGTACCGCAGCCTCTTTCGCGAGTTGAATCCGCGCGCCGCGGGGCTGCAGACCGTGACGCTCGAGCACGAGATCGCATACGACTGGCGCGATCCGGACTGTCACCTCTGGTTCTTCGATCACGGCCTGCCCGGCTACGCCTGGTACGTGCCGAAGCAGAACGGCTGGCTCAACATCGGCATCGGCGGCATGGCCGAGCGCATCAAGCGAAGCGGACGCTCCATCCACGAGCACTGGGCGTTGTTCACGAGCAAGCTCGACCGCAGGCTCGCACGCGGGGCGCGCTACGACCCTTCGGGATACAGCTACTACCTGCGCGGACCCGTGGAGGTCGTGCGGCGCGGCAACGCGTTCATTGCCGGGGATGCGGCGGGACTGGCCACCCGGGACATGGCCGAGGGCATAGGTCCGGCGGTGCGCAGCGGCCTCGCGGCGGCGCAGTCGATTCTCACCGGCGCCGAGTATCGGTTGACCGATGTCACGGGCGCGAGCCTCGGCGGCGGGACGGTGAGCCGGCTCATCGACTGGGCGATGACGCGCGGGGCAGGCAAGGCGGCCTGATCGGCGCGGTGAGCAGACACGGCGCGGCGACGGCCGGAAGGCTTTACCGGGGCGGCTGAGGCTATACTTTGCCCCCTTTTCGGGGGAATCCCGTCATGCCCAACGTTCGCACATCCGATCGTGCGGTCCGCCGCGTTGCCTTCGCTCTCGCGCTCGGCCTGTTGCCGGGAGCAGGGGCGAGCGCCGCGGGCGGCGCCAATCCCTTCGCCCAGCCGAGCCCGCTGCCCTTTCACGCGCCGCAGTTCAACCTCATCAAGGACTCGGATTTCGAGCCCGCGATCGATGAGGGCATGCGCCGCCAGCAGGCCGAGATCGCGCGCATCGCGAACGATCCGGCGGCGCCGACCTTCGAGAACACCGTGGTCGCGCTCGAGAAATCCGGCCGCATGCTCAATCGGGCAATGGAGGTGTTCAACGGGCTGACCTCCGCCAACACCGATCCGCTGCTGCAGAAGGTGCAGGCGCGGGAGGCGCCGAAGCTCGCGGCCAACGAGGACGAGATCTATCTCAACGGCAAGCTGTTCGCGCGCGTGAAGGCGGTCTACGAGCAGCGCGCGCAGCTCGCGCGCCTGCCCGAGGCGAGGCAGCTGGTCAAGGTCTACTACACCCAGTTCCTCAAAGCCGGGGCGCTGCTGCCGGAGGCGAAGAAGAAGCGCCTGGCGGCGCTCAACGAGCGTCTGGCGAGTCTCGAGACCGCCTTCGAGCAGCAGCTCCTCGGTGCGACCAATGCCTCGGCGCTGGTGCTCGACCGGCGCAGCGAGCTCGCCGGGCTCACCCCGGGGATGATCGCGGCGGCCGCGGATGCGGCCAAGGCCCGCGGTCTGAAGGGCAAGTGGGTGATCACGCTGCAGCTGCCCACCCAGCAGCCGGCGATCGCCTACCTCAAGGATCGGGCGGTACGGCGCGAGCTCTTCGAGCACTCCTGGAATCGCGCCGAGGGGGGAGGCGCGAACGACACCCGCCACACCATCGAGTTGATCGCCCGGCTGCGCGCCAAGAAGGCGCGCCTGCTCGGCTTCCCGAACTATGCCGCCTACGAGCTGCAGGACCAGATGGCGAAGACCCCGGCGAACGTGCAGCGCTTTCTCGAGCAGCTGGTGCCGCCGACGCTCGCCCGGGAGAAGGCCGAAGCGAAGATCCTGCAGGCCCTCATCCGCAAGGACGGGCATCGCTTCACGCTCAGGCCCTGGGATTGGGAGTACTACGCGCGCAAGGCGCGCGCGGCGCGCTATCGGCTCAACGAGAGCGAGGTGCGCGATTACCTCGTCCTCGACAACGTGCTCACGCGCGGCCTCTTCTACGCCGCGCACCAGCTCTACGGCATCACCTTCAAGGAGCGCAAGGACCTGCCCGTCTACCAGAAGGACGTGCGGGTGTTCGAGGTGTTTGACTACACCGGCAAGCCGCTCGGACTCATCTACTTCGACTACTTCAAGCGCTCGAACAAGTCCGGGGGCGCCTGGATGGACAACTTCGTCGTGCAGTCGAAGCTCCTCGGCGACCTGCCGGTGGTCTACAACGTCGCCAACTTCAGCAAGCCCGCCCCGGGGCGCCCGGCGCTGCTCTCGATCGATGACGTCATCACCATGTTCCACGAGTTCGGTCATGGACTGAACTCGCTGTTCGCCGATGAGGTGTATCCGAGCCTCTCGGGCACCAACACGGCGCGCGATTTCGTCGAGTATCCTTCCCAGTTCGATGAGCGCTGGGCGCTCGACCCGCAGGTGATCGAGCACTACGCGCTCAACTACCGCACCGGCAAGCCGATCCCGCCGGCGCTCGTGGCGAAGATCCTGCGCGCGCGCAACTTCAACGAGGGGTACGCCTTCACCGAGGAGCTCTCGGCATCGCTCCTCGACATGCAATGGCACACGCTCGCGAGCGCCACGAAGCTCGAGAACGCCGATGCCTTCGAGCGCGCGGCGCTCGAGCGCACGCACATGGCGCTCGCCGACGTGCCTCCGCGGTACCGCTCGAGCTACTTCATGCACATCTGGTCGAACGGCTATGCGGCGGGCTACTACTCCTATCTCTGGACGGAGATGCTCGCCGATGACTCCTATGCGTGGTGCCGCGCTCATGGCGGCCTCACGCGCGCCAACGGCCAGAGGTTCCGCGACTTGATCCTCGCCCGTGGGCACTCCGAGGGGTACCTCAGGATGTTCAAGTCCTTCTACGGGCAGGATCCGAAGATCGGCCCGTTGCTGCGCTACCGCGGTCTCCTCCCGGCCAAGGCGGCCCCGGCGCACTGAGGGCATCGGGCCGGAGGTGCCCGGGCTGTTGTGAATTTGCAACGACATGGCGGGCCGGGCGGATCCGGCCCGCCGTTGCGGGCTCCCGACCCCGGCCCCGTCCGGGCGAGGAGTGACAAAGTCCAGGGATGGGGGGTACCCGAGGCTTGAAGGACACTGTATGCTTCGCGGCACAGGGACTCGCAAACGAACGATTGTTTTAATTTTGGGGTCAGCCGCGAGTTCGGGGAGGGGGCATGTTGAAGAAGACCGTCGGAGTGCTCGGGCTCGCAATCGCTGCATTGGCCGTGGCCGGATGCGGCCATGACAGCCAGACCAGTACGGTGGCGAGCAGCAACCAGGAGGGGACTCTGGTGGCTGATCCACCGGTACGGACCGCATCGCTCACCTCCGCGGCGTTCGCCGCGCAGCTCGGTGCGAGCCCCTCCGGCCAGTCCCTGGCGCAGCTCGCGGGCACCCCGACCTGAGGCGTGGATTTCTACTACTTCAAGTACTGGACGGTCGGTCCGGACAAATCGCCCCAGATGGCCTCAGGGGCCCTCATGGTGCCCACCGGCTCCGCGGCGCCCTGCACGGGGCCGCGCCCCGTGGTGCTCTACGCTCACGGCACGACGACCGCCTCCACCTACAACCTCGCTGACATCAGCGATCCCTCGAACCCCGCCAATTCCGAGTCGGCGATGATCGCGGCGGTGTTCGCGGCCCAGGGCTACATCGTGGTCGCGCCGAACATGCTGGGCTATGACATCTCGACGCTAGGCTATCACCCCTACGTGGATGGGGCCGAGAACGCGACTGACATGATGGATGCGCTGACGGCGGCTCGTAAAGCGCTGCTCAGCACGTTTACTCCCAACACCAGTGACAGCGGCAAGTTGTACGTCACCGGGTACTCGGAGGGTGGCTACGTGGCGATGGCCACGGTAAAGGCGATGCAGGCGGCCGGCGATACGGTCACCGCATCGGCACCTTCGTCGGGTCCGTACGCTCTCGAGTCCTTCGGTGACGCGATATTCTTCGGGCAGGTGAATATCGGCTCGACGGTGTTCGCGCCGCTCGTGACCACCAGCTACCAGCACGCCTACGGTAACGTGTACACCCAGACATCGGATGTCTATTCCTCGACCTATGCCACGGGCATCGACACGCTGCTGCCGAGCACGATGTCCCTGACGAGTCTCTTCCAGAGCGGCAAGCTGCCGGAGGCGTCGCTGTTCGATAGCACGACGCCGACCTCCTCGACGGGGGTCCCCGCGGTGGATGGGGCCGCCGATGCGCTGCTGGCTGAGCCCTCGGTCGCGCAATACGGCTCGCTCGCGGCGCTCTTCGATGCGGGCTTCGGCTCTCCCTACCTCGTCAACGACACCTACCGCGTGGCCTACGTGGACGATGCGGTGATCCACCAGGACCAGGCGGAGATGACGATCCTCAACGGCGGGACGCTGCAGAACGGACAGCTCAATGCGAGCACCGTGGCGCTCGCGGCCTCCCCGGCGGTGGGACTGCGCCAGGACCTCGCGCTCAACGACATGCGCAACGGCGGCTGGGCCCCTCATGAGCCCATGCTGATGTGCGGTGGGGATCAGGATCCGACGGTGTACTTCCAGAACACCGAGATCATGGCCGCCGAGTGGAGTCCGTACGTGACGGGGGGCCTGGTGAGCGTGCTCGACCTCAACGGGACTCCGAGCGGGGCGTTCGCGGCCCTGCAGGGGGCATTCCAGGGCACCTACGCGGGGCTCGTGTCCTCGCTCGGGGCGAGCACGGCCATCCAGTCCTACCACGCGACCGAGGCGCCGTTTTGTATGGTGGCGGCCCGCGGCTTCTTCGCGCAAGTTCCGTAAGCTCAGCGAGGGACGATCATGCAGAAGAAAATCCTGACCATCGCGCTCGCAACCGCTCTCGCGCTGGCCGCTTCCGGGGCATATGCGGACAACAGCACGCCGAATGACCTGCGCATCGGCGCGTACTTCGTTCACTACGACACCCAATCGACCGACATCACCGGGCCTTTCACGCCGGCGGGGCTCAACACCAGCATCGAGAACGTCACGACCCTCTACCTGTCGTACGTGCGCACGCTGTCGAGGCATTTCCAGGTCGAATTCGCCTTCGGCTATCCGCCCGTCACCTACGCCAAGGGCAGGGGACCGGCGACGGTGGGCTCGGTGCCCTTCAACGGGGTGGAGATCGCGAGCATCCGCTGGGTCTCACCGACGGTGCTCCTCGAGTACAACTTCTTCAGCCCGCAGTCGGCGTGGCGACCGTTCGTCGGGGTCGGCGTCAACTACACGAAGTTCATCGACCGGCAGATCACGGCCGCCGGGGCGGCGGTGAGCGGCGGTCCCACCTCGATTTCGCTCCCCTCATCGGTGGGGCCGGCGGTCACCGCCGGCATCACCTATCACCTCACCGACCGCTGGCACTTCACCGCCTCCTACTCGGTCGCACAGGTCAACAGCACGCTCACCACCGACACCGCCGGGATCCTGCGCTCCAACAAGGTGCATTTCTGGCCCAATGCCGCGGTGTTCTCCGTGGGCTACTCGTTCTGACCCAGGGGAACTTCCGCCCGGGCGCTTCGGTCCGATTCCGCAGCGCCCGGGTGGGCCGCGAGCCGCGCCGGGGGTGTCCCGGCGGACTCGAGGCGAGACGCCGCGGGCGATTCGCCCGGTCGCATCCGGTGCTCGGCTCGGCGCACGAGGCGCCAGGCCGGCCCCTGGACCGGTTCCAGAGTGCATAGAATGCGCTCCGGGTGAGATGCCGGCCGCGGGGGCCGGAACGAACGAATCAACCTTCCAAGATCCATGACCGGCCGGCGTATCGCGAGATTCCTGGGCGACCTGAGGCGTTGCGCGCCGCGGCGGGTCGCGCCGGCGCGGATCGCCGCGCTCGCGCTGCTCGCATTTTCGCTCCGCGGCCTCATCCCGCTCGGGTTCATGCCGGCGCAGGGTTCGCTCGGTGTCGTCCTCTGCCACGAGGACTTCCCGGCGCACTTCTTCTCCCATGGAGCGCCTTCGCGCGGCAAGCCGGGAAGCGGTGAGCGAGACTCGCATTGCCTCTTCTGCGGCGGCACCAGCCCCGCGCCGGCCTTCACCCTGGCCGGTATCGCCCGCATCACGCCGGTCTCGATCGGCGTGGCGCGCTTCTCGGAGTCCTTCGAGGAGAGCGTCCGTCCCACTCACACTCCCCAGGCCCGCGCGCCGCCTCACCCCGTCTGAGCAGAGTGCCCGAGGATCCGCCCGCAGCCGGCTGTGCGGGCGATCGCGGTATTTCCAGTGAGACGTTGGGGCTGCGCCCGCGGCGCAGCCGAAGGAGTGAGGCGTGACATCAGGTGTTGATATGGTGGGCGAGCGTGCCCGGAATCCCAGGGTGGGTCGCGGCCGCTCGGTGGACTCCTGGTCATCCGCGGGCGTGGGCCTTGGCGTCCTCGCCGCACTCGGACTCCTGCCGGCGCCGGGTTGGGCGGCGGCGTTCGGGAACGTGCGCGGAACGGTGCGCAGCGTTCTCGGCCGGCCCGTCGCCGGGGCTCAGGTGCAGCTTCAATCCCAGGCCTCGGGGCGCCTGAGAACCCGGCGCACCGATCCGCGTGGCCACTTCATGTTCCCCTCGGTGTCGGTCGGCCGCTACGTGGTCAAGGTGCGGCACAAGGGGTTTGCGCCGGCCGAGCAGCCGGTGGCGGTGGTGCCGGGGTACTTCCCCGATCTCACCCTCACGCTGCACGGCGCCGGGACGCTCGCCCGGGTCACCATCTCCGCCACTGCGCAGGCCCCGGTGGTCGCCTCCGTCACCCCCATCTCGCTCGTGAGCAGCAAGGACATCGAGCTCACCCCGGGGGCCTCCCTCACCAACAGTCTCGCCATGATCACCGACTACGTGCCCGGCGCCTACATCGTGCACGACCAGCTGCACGTGCGCGGCGGCCATCAGACCGCCTGGCTCGTGAACGGCGTCGAGATCCCGAACACCAATATCGCGAGCAACCTGGGACCGCAGATCGACCCTCAGGACATCCAGGTCCTCGGCGCCGAGCGCGGCGATTACCAGGCGGACCAGGGCGATCGCACCTACGGCATCTTCAACGTGATCCCGAAGAGCGGCTTCGCGCGCAACAACGAGGGCGTGCTCAACGTGACGGCCGGCAATTTCGGTCAGACGGATGACTACCTCAGCGTGGGCAGCCACCATGGCAAGTTCGCGTACTACGCGAGTGTCGATGGCAACCGGAGCAATCTCGGGATCGGCACGCCGGTCTCCGAGGTGATCCATGACCGGGAGCACGGTTTCGGTGCCTTCACCAATCTCGACTACGAGGCGACCGAGAACGACCAGATTCGTTTCGTGGCCTCCTCACGCCAGGACGATTACCAGATCCCGAAATGCCCGAGCCCGAACGAGAACTGCCAGGTCCCGCCGGTCCCGAACGTGGCGAACGATGTGCAGCGGGAGGCCGATACCTTCGCCATCCTCTCCTGGGAGCACACGTTCAACCGTCATGCCGTCCTCACGAGCTCGCTCCTTTATCACTTCAACAGGGCCAACTACGACGGCGCGGCGAACGACACGCCGATCAGCTCCATCGACCGGCGCTCCTCGACCTACGAGGGCGGCCAGGAGCAGCTGCGGCTCACCTTCGCGCACAATCACCTCGGGGTGGGGCTGTTCGGGTTCGCGCAGCAGGACCGCGATGAGTTCAACCTCTTTTTCAACGATGGCAGCGGCGCCGCGCCGCTCGCCGAGTCGGTGCAGCCCGGCGGCGGGATGGTCGCGGTGTACGCACAGGACACGTACGACGTGAACCGATGGGTGCACCTGTCCGCGGGAGTGCGCCACACGCACTTCCACGGCGGTATCACCGAGAGCGCAACCAGTCCGCGAACCGGGATCACCGTGCAGGTGCCGCATCTGAACTGGGTGTTCAGCGCCTTCTGGGGCAAGTACTACCAGGCGCCGCCGCTCGATACGCTCTCCGGTGGGCTCGCGCAGTTCGCGCGCGGCAACAATACCGGCTTCCTGCCCCTGCACGGCGAGCGTGACCGGGTGAGGGAGTTCGGCGTCACCATCCCGGTGGACGGCTGGACCCTGCACGCGGACTACTACGTCAACGAGGCGAGGAATTTCTTCGATCACAACGCCCTCGGCAACAGCAACGTATATTTCCCGCTCACCATCACGGGAGCGCTCATCCGGGCGCACGAGCTGACGCTGAGCTCGCCGCTCCTGTGGAACCGGGCCCAGGTGCACCTCGCCTTCTCCAACCAGACGGCGGACGGGTTCGGCGGCATCACCGGTGGGCTCACCAACTTCCTCCCGCCCGGGGGCTACTACGCGCTCGATCACGATCAGCGCAATACCTTGAATGCCGGCATCGATGCGAATCTCCCATGGCGCTCCTTCGCCTCCGCGGAGCTCTACGTGGGCTCGGGCTTCGGCAACGGCAACGCCCCGCCGAGCCATCTGCCGAGCCACGCGGAGCTCAATTTGAGCATCGGGCGCCACCTGAGCCGCGATCTGTCCGTGTCGCTCACCGCGCTCAACGTGTTCAACAAGCACCTGATGGTCGACAACAGCCTCACCTTCGGGGGCGAGCACTGGAACAATCCGTTCGAGATCTACGCGGCGCTGCACTACAAGTTCCACTATTAGGCAGCGCTGGACCGGGGTCCTGCCCCGCCCAGCGCGGTTTGGGGCAAAAAGCGTGATTTTTGCTGCAAATCCGGCCACCTGCGCCGGTCGCCCGGTTGAGTGACGGCCGGGCAGCCGGGGGCGGCGCCCGCGCCAGCGCCGCCTTTTGACGGATTGAGGGTGTAAACTCCGTCACAGCACGTCCCTGGCGGTTCACCGGATACTCGGTCCACAGAGGGTCACCCGGATGCGCGGCGGCCTTGCGCAGCCCGCCCGGGTGCACGGGGCAGGAAGCCGGGATCACGATCGGAGCGGCTATTGGTGGGGCTCGTCCCGGTTCTTTACTTGCTGGCAGGCGCCGCGCTGTGCCTCGCGCTCGGGGCGCTCGCAAGGGCCGTGGCCCGGCGCAAGGCCGGCGGCCCCGAGCGGTGCTTCCGGGAGCTCTTCGAGCGCTGTCCGGATGCCCTGGTGGCGGTGGATCCGAAGTCAGGCCGCATCGTGCATGCCAATGCGCGCGCCCGGCGGCAGGTGGGCTACGATGCCGAGGCGCTCTCGCACAAGACGGTCGCGGACCTGATCGTGCCGGAGGAGTTGCCCGAGCTGCTCACCAATTTCTCCGACCTGGCGGCCGGGCGCATCGAGGCGTGGCGCAGCGAGCGGCGGGTCGTGTGCCGGGATGGGCAGCACGTCGTCACCGACTGCGCGGTAGCCGCCACGAGAGACGTCTCCGGGCGGATCGAGCTGCTCATCGCCTGCCTGAGCGACATCACCGACCGCAAGCGCGTGGAAGCGGCTCTCGAGGACAGTGAGCGTAAGCTGCGCAATCTCTTCGAGCTCTCCCCGCTCGCCATTGTGCTCAACGATTTCGAGGGGCACTACCTCGAGTTCAATCGTGCCTTCGAGAAGATCAGCGGCTACAGCGCCGAGGAGCTGCGCACGATGCCGCGGGGGAGCTTCACCCCGAGCGAATACCACGCCGAGGAGGAGCAGCTGATCGAGAGCATGTTGCGCACGGGCCGCTACGGGCCGTACGAAAAGCACTATCGGCGCAAGGACGGCACTCTCGTGCCGGTGCGGCTGAACGGAGTGGTGATCAAAGGCAGCGACGGTCGGCCCTGTGTCTGGTCGATCATCGAGGACATCTCCGCCGACCGGCGGGCGCAGGAGGCGCTGCAGCTCGAGAGCGCGAAGAACCTTGCGCTGCTGCGCAACGCGAGCGACGGCATCCACATCCTCGATGAGGCGGGCAACGTGATCGAGGCCAGCGATTCGTTCTGCGAAATGCTGGGGTATCCGCGCGAGCGCGTCATCGGAATGAACGTGCGCGAATGGGATGCGGGCTTCACGGGCGAGGAGCTGACCGAGCTGCTGAGCGAGGATTTTGCCACTCCGGGACGGCGTGTCATCGAGACCCGGCACCGGCGCCGCGACGGTTCGGTGTTCGAGGTCGAGATCAGCTCGCGGGCGGTGCGTCTCGGGGATGTCCCGGTGATGTTCAACTCCGCGCGCGACATCACCGAGCGCAAGGCCTCCGAGGCGCGCATCCGGCATCTGGCCTTCTACGATCAGCTGACGCAGCTGCCCAACAGGGAGCTGCTGCAAGAGCGCTTGCACCATGCGCTCGCCTCGAGCGCCGGCAGCGGGCGTTACGGGGCGCTCCTGCTCCTCAATCTCGACAACTTCAAGAACGTGAACGATGCGCGCGGGCACGCCGCCGGGGACGTGCTGCTGCAGAAGGTGGCCGCGAGGCTTGCGGCCGAAGTGCGCGATGGCGATACGCTCGCGCGGCTCGACGGCGATCAATTCGTGGTGCTGCTCGAGGAGCTCGGTTCGCACCCGATAGCCGCCGCCGGCGAGGCCAAGGCCTTTGGGCTGAAGATGATGCAGACCCTCTCGGGGGCTTACGCGCTGCCGGAGGGGGAGATTCATATCGGGTGCAGCGTCGGCGCGACGATACTCTCGGGCCACCGGCAGACGATCGAGGACGTGATCCGCCAGGTTAACGTCGCTTTGCACCAGGCGAAGAATGCCGGACGCAATGCGCTGCGCTTCTTCGACCCGCGCATGCAGGAGAGCGTCAACGCGCGCGTCGCGCTCGAGGGCGAGCTGCGCAAGGCGCTCAATGCCGGACAGTTCCTGCTCCACTACCAGGTCCAGGTCGACTACGCCGGCCACTGCATCGGGGCCGAGGCGCTGCTGCGCTGGAATCACCCGCAGCGCGGCCTCATCGCGCCCGGGGAGTTCATCGCGCTCGCCGAGGAGACACACCTCATCCTGCCGATCGGCCAGTGGGTGATCGACACGGCCTGCGCGCAGCTCGCCGCCTGGAGGCATCAGGCCCGCACCCGCGATCTCGTGATCTCGGTGAACGTGAGCCCGCTGCAGTTTCAGCAGCCGGATTTCGCCGAGCAGGTGCTGGGCTCGATCCGCCGCCACGGCGTCCCGCCGCAGCGGCTCGAGCTCGAACTCACCGAGACGCTCCTGCAGGGCGATCTCGATCGCACCGTCGACACCATGAAGGCGCTCAAGGCGCACGGCGTGCGCTTCTCGCTCGATGACTTCGGCACCGGATATTCCTCTCTCCAGTACCTCAGGCAGCTGCCGCTGCACCAGGTGAAGATCGACCGGTCCTTCGTTCAGGACATCGCCGATCCCAACGGCATGGCCATCGTCGGCGCGATCCTCGCGATGTCCCGTCACCTCAATCTCGAAGTCATCGCCGAAGGCGTGGAGACCGCGGATCAGCTCGGGGTGCTGCGTGGCTGCGGCTGCACGCGCTACCAGGGATTTTTCTTCGGCCGGCCGGTGTCGGTCGAGCGGCTGATCGAGGACCCGCAGGTGCTCGCGGTCGGGTGACCTAGCCGATCCGCGCTACCGATTCCCGCCACAACACCTGCGCGGGAATGTCCCGCTCGACGGGCAGCGCGCTGCCGTAGCAGAGATTCAACAGGTGGTTGAGCGCATTCGTCGCGATCTCGCGCCAGGGAATGAGCACCGTGGTGAGCGGCGGCACCGTGAGCTCCGAGAGATCGATGCCGTCGTACCCCATGACCGAGAGCCTCCCGGGCACCGCGACGCCCGCCTGCCCGAGGTAGGAGAGCGCCCCCATGGCCATCTCGTCGTTGGCGCAGAAGAGCGCGGTGAAGGACCCGTCGCGCTCGAGCAGTTCCCGCGTGCCCGCGCGACCGCTCTCGGGGGAGAAGTCTCCGCGCGCCCGCGCAAGCCGCGCGGCATCGATACCGTAGGCGCCGAGCGCCTCCTCGAAGCCACGCATTCTGAGGGTGTTGTCGCGGGAGGTCTTCGGTCCTTCGATGACCGCCAGACGCCGGTGGCCCGCTTCGCACAGGGCGCGCGCAGCGGCTGCGCCCGCCGCGCGATGGTCCGGGTTGAAACAACGGTCCTGGAAGCGGGCGCTGCTGCGATTGAGCAGCACGAAGCGCGGCTGCCGCTCGGCGATCCGCTCGATGTCGGCGCTCGTGAGGGCGGTGGCCATCACGATGAGTCCGTCGCAGCCCCGGTCGGTGAGAAACTCCGCCCCCTCGAGCGCATCCTGACGCTCGCTCTCGAGAGACTGGCCGAAATCGACCACCATGTGCCGTCCCGAGGCGCGCAGCGTGGTGTAGATGGCATGCAGGATGGGCGTGTAGAACGAGCCGTGCACCAGGGGCACGAACACGCCGATGGTCTGGGATTGTCCCTTCTGCAGGACGCGCGCCGCGTGCGAGGGGCGAAACTTCAGCTCCTCGATCGCCTTGCGCACGCGCCGGATCGCATCCTCCGACACCGATCCGTTGCCGGCGATGACGCGCGAGGCGGTGCCGAGGCCTACCCCGGCACGTTTCGCGACGTCCTTTATTGTTGCCATCGATTCACACTACCAGAATTTGATGACCATCGTCGCCGTCAGCACGATGAGCGCGAGGGCCGCCCAGCGCACATCGCGCGAGGCGCCGCGCAGTCGCTCGCCGAGGGCGCTCGCCTGCAGGGCAGGTTCACTCGCGACGGGTCTCGCGCCGGCAAGACTGAAGAGGATGAGCAGCGTGAGTGAGACGGCGAAGTCGATCGCGGCGGCGACCAGGAACTGCAGGTGCCCGATGCCGAGGAGGGAGAGGCAAAAGAGCAGGGCGCCGAGTCCTTCGCCGACGACGAGTGCCGCGAAGGCGCCACGGGCGTTGGCGCGGCGCCAGAGAATTCCCCCGAGAAAGAGCGCGGCGATCGGGGCGGTGAAGTAGGCGAGCACCGCCTGGAAGTACTGCCAGAGCGAGGGGAAGCGCGCGATCTCAGGCACCCAGGCCGCCGAGGCGAGCATGCACAGCGCAGTGGCGATGCGGCCCCACCGCACCACGCGCTGCTCGCTCATCTGCGGACGCGAGCGGCGGATGAAGTCCATCGAGATGACGGTGGCCGCACTGTTGTAGGTGGCCGAGAGCGCGGCCATGAGGGAGCCGAGGAAGGCGGCGACGAACAGGCCGAGGAGCCCCGGCGGCAGCAGGCCCAGGGCGAGGCGCAGGTAAATCTCATCGCCCGCGCGCAGATGCGGATAGAGCGCGCGGCCGGCGAGTCCCGGGGAGACGATCACGAAGAGCGTGAGGAGTTTGAGGAACCCGGCGAGCAGTGCGCCCCGCTGACCGTCGGCGAGCGAGCGCGCCGCGAGTGCGCGTTGCACCATCACCTGGTTGGTGCACCAGTAATAGAACGCCAGCACGGGCGCGCCGAAGAGCAGTCCCGTCCAGGGCATGTAGGGATCGGAGGCTGGCAGGATCAGGTGCAGGTGCGAGGGCGGGTTCGCGCCAAGCACGGCCCGGATGCCGCCCGCCCTGTCGAAGGAGAACACCGCGAGCAGGACGGCCGAGCCGAGCATGATGAGCGCCTGCAGCGCCTGGGTGCGCATCACCGAGCGCAATCCTCCGGTGAGCGCGTAGCAGGCCGCCAGTGCGGCGAGCGCCGGCAGGGTGGCGCGCATGGCGAGGCCCGGCACGAGCGACTGCAGGAGCAGCGCGGTACAATACAACGCGCCGGCCGCATCGAGCAGCACGTAGAGCAGCACGGAAAGAGATGCCAGCCAGAGCCGCGCGCGCACGTCGTAGCGGCGCTCGAAGTACTCGGGCATCGTGTAGATGCGCATCGCGAGCAGTTGCGGCAGGAAGAGGAGCGCGAACACGACCAGGATCACGGTCGCCATCCAGTCGTAGTTGTAGACCGAGAGCCCGAGCGCATACGCCGAGCCGGTGACACCGATCAGTGTGCCGGGGGAGACGTTCGAGCCGAAGAGGGCGAGGCCGATCGTCGGCCAGGCCGCCCCGCGGGAGGCGAGGAAGTATTCCCCCGCCCCCGCACGGCGCCGCGAGGAGGCGAGACCGAGCGCCACGAGGGCGGCGAGATAAGCCCCCACCACCCCAACATCCACCCAAGATAACCTCATGCCCCCCGCACTCCGCCACGATGGCCCCGATGAGGACACTCAGATAATCAAAAGTGGGGCGCTTGTCGAGCGCGATCGAGCGGCTCGCGCGCAGGGGGGCGGAGGATTGACAGCGCGGCGGATGGGGGAGGATACTAAGGTCACGTGGAAACGTTTCCACTTTCCGCCACAGCGGCAGCATTCATTGGGGGGGTAGGGGTATGAAGCGATTCTCCGCGCCGGTTCGCTCGGCGTCGGTCTCCATGGCGGTGGCCCTGGCTTTGGCGTCCGCGGCGCTCGCCGCCGAGGCGCACGGTGCCCAGGCGCTGCCCGGCGCGCAGCAGAGCGACACGGTCCAACAGGCCGCCGCGCGCCATCCGGGCGAGGCGGAGAAATCCGCGGCGCCATCCCCGCAGCCGACCGGCTCGCTGCAGCAGATCGTGATCTCGGGGATCGTCGGCAGCATCGAGAACTCGCTCGAGGCGCAAAAGCTGTCCAATGAGATCGTCGAGGTGGTCACGGCGGAGGACATCGGCAAACTCCCCGACCCCAGCATCGCCGAGAGCCTCTCGCGTCTGCCGGGGGTGCTCGCCGAGCGCGGCACGGACGGGTTTTCGGACACGATCTCGATTCGCGGCCTGTCGCCGGATTTCGTCGGCACGCTCATCAACGGGCGCACCCAGGCGACCACGGGCGAGAACTGGGGGGTCGACTTCAACCAGATCCCCGCCGAGCTCGTGAGCGGCGCGAAGATCTACCTGACCCCGAACGCCGAGCTCATCGGGCAGGGGCTCGCGGGCACCATCGACGTGCACACGATCAACCCCCTGGCCTACGGCAAGCGCCGGCTGACCGTCACCGCGCAGGGCGATTACCTCGGCCACGGCACCCTCAACCACGGCACCGGTGCCGGGCGCGCCGGGGATCAGCTGAGCGCCACGTACATCGACCAGTTCCTCGATCACACGCTCGGGGTCGCTGTCGGCGTCGAGCACTCGGACACCCCGGTCGAGGAGCAGACCTACCAGAACTGGTGGTGGAGCGTGAACAACGGCCCGAACGGCATCGAGACCAACTGGGGTGGTCCGCACACCAATGGCATGCCCCCGAACGTGATCTCCCAGGAGGGCATGCAGCTGCGGGCCAATTCGGCCATGTGGCGCCGCAACGCGCTCATGGGAATCATCGACTGGGCGCCGACATCCGCCTATCACACCAAGCTCAACCTGTTCTATTCCACCATGGGCCAGGAGCGCTACATCAACGGACTGCAGTGGTCGAGCAGCCCGTGGGACAACGTCTCGTACGGCAACGTCGGCACGCTCGCGGGCAGTCCCTTCCCGCTCGCAAACAGTGGCACGGTGAGCGGACTGAAGCCCATCATGCAGAACGAGTACACCCATTACCGCTACAACCTCATGTCGGTGGGATGGACCAATGCGATCCGCCTCGCGGGCGGCTGGCACCTCAACACTGACCTCTCGTACTCGCGCGCCACCGAGAGCCTGCACGATGCGTACGCATTCACCGGGCTCCCGGCCGGCGGCACGCTCGCTTCCAGCTTCGCGCTCGGCAGCGGCTGGGGCTTTGGCAGCTTCTCCCCCGCGGTGAATCTCGCCAATCCCGCGAACGTCGCGTTCACCGATCCGGACAACTACGGCTACAACGGCCGCGTGGAGTATGACTATCAGATCGATCGGATCGGCGCGGCGAAGCTCGACGTGTCGCATGCCGCGGGCTGGATATTCAGCGACGCGCACGCCGGCTTCTACTACGCCGACCGCAAGAAGACCAAGCAGGCCCAGGTGTACTTCGCCTTCCTGAATGGCAATGGGTCGACATCCACCACCTACCAGAGCGCCTTCGGGGCGCCGATCGGAGCGGGCTCGCTGATGCCCGCGACCTCCCTCGCCTACGGTGGTGTCGGCAACATCGTCAATTACAACGTGCTGAGCGCGCTCGCCTCGCAGTTCTACCTCGTGCCGGAGAACTCCCAGGGGGATTGGGACCGCAATTACACGGTGCGCCTGAAGACCCCGACCGCATACTTCATGCTCGATATCGACACGCGCGTTGGCGGCATACCGCTGCGCGGCAATGTCGGTGTGCAGCTCGTGCACACCGAGCAGTCCTCGCAGGCGCTGCAGACGACCGGCAACACCGTGGCGGGCGCCTTAAGCGGGGGGGCGAGCTACAATACGGTGCTGCCGAGCCTGAACCTCGTGGCGCGCCTGCCGCACGCGAACTACCTGCGCTTCGGCATGGCGAAGGAGATGGTCTACGGACGGATCGATGACCTGCGCGCTTCGGCCTCGGCCGGGGTCGGCCAGATCACCAGCGGGCCGCAGGCGGGCCAGGTGCTCTGGTCCGGGAGCGGTGGCAACCCGGCGCTCAGGCCCTATGTCGCGGTGGGGACCGATCTTTCGTGGACCAAGTACTTCGGGCACGCCACCTTCATCGAGCTCGATGGCTTCAACAAGCGCCTGCTCAACTACATCTACAACCAGACCCTCCTCAACTACGACTTCTCGGGCTACACGAACACGAGCCCGACGCTCACCCCGACCAGCAACATCGGCACCTTCACCCGGCCGGAAAACGGCAGTGGCGGCAAGCTCTACGGCGGCACTATCTCCGGCGGCCTCGCATTCGGCATGCTCAGCCGCTATCTCGAGGGATTCGGGACGGAGGCGAATCTCACCCGCATCAACAGCAACATCCCGACGAGCACGCTGGCGCAGATCCCGGGCGCCCCGCAGACGCTCCCCGGCCTGTCGCGCAACTCCGGGAGCCTGACGCTTTACTACGAGCGCCATGGCTGGTCGTTCCGTCTCGCCGAGATCTATCGCTCGAAGTACACCGGGGAGGCCACCGGGCTCTTCGATCAGCTCGGCTACCAGGAGGTGCTCGCCTACAAGGAGGCCGACTTCCAGGCCGAATACGACTTCAAGCACGGCTCGCTGAAGGGGCTGACCCTGCTCCTCGATGTCAGCAACCTCACCAATGCGCCGTACCGGACGCTGCAGGTCGCGGGACTCCCGAACGGGACGATGATCCCGAGGCCGCTCGAGTTCGATACCTGGGGACGGACGTTCTCGGCGGGATTCCGCTACTCGCTCTGGTAGCCGCCGGCCGAGGCCCGGTGTTCACGGTCAGGGAGGAGCGCAGTATGCCGCGGTGGGCGCACCGTGGTGAGGACGACCCGCATGGCGCTGCCCCCTCGGTGCCATGCGGGTCGACAGGGTCGGCCGCGGCGCGGCTTCGGCTCAGGTGAGTGGAGTATGAAGCTGATGTTGGTATCGCGAGCGCTCGTTCTCGTCCTGATTCTCCTGCTCCTGCCGGTGGCCGGCGCGAACGCCGCACCCGCGACCGGCGCCGACGCGCGCCCGTGGCTGAACCCGGCGCTCTCGCCGGGCGTGCGCGCGCGGCTCGTGCTGCGGGCGATGAGCGAGCGGGAGGAGGTTGGGCTGGTGTTCGGGGACTTTGGCTCGGTGATGCCAGAGAGCGGGTATCGGCCGCCGGCGGGTGCGCGCATGGGGTCGGCGGGGTATGTGCCTGGGATTGCGCGACTGGGGATTCCGCCGCAGTGGATTTCGGATGCGGGGCTGGGTGTGGCGACGCAGCGTGCCTCGAGTGATGCGTACCGTGAGCGCACGGCGCTGCCTTCCGGGTTGGCGACGGCGGCGACGTGGAACGTGGGGCTGGCGCAGCGCGGGGCGGCGATGATTGGCAGGGAGGCGCGCGCCTCGGGGTTTGACGTGCTGCTGGGGCCCGGGGCGGACCTGGTGCGCGAGCCGCGCGGGGGCCGGGACTTCGAGTACGCGGGGGAGGACCCGCTGCTGGCGGGGATGATTGCGGGGGCCGAGATACGCGGTATCCAGTCGCAGCACGTGATTGCGGTGCTCAA
>DAIDHH010000085.1 GCA_027452045.1 Gammaproteobacteria bacterium | reverse complement strand
AGCAACAAGTGGGACGGACTGCGACAGGTAAGGCTTTCCGCTCAGGGCGGACTTGCACAGCGCTATCCGCAAGCCCCGATGTCCCGTGGGTGTTTCAATTAGGGTCCGAGGTAACCCGGTCCGCTTGTCGAACACCGCAGGCGACGCCGGGATCACTCTACACCAATGGCGGCAGGGACGCAGAATTCTTCCCCGATCGGTGGGGCGGCTCTCGAGTCACAGCTCGAGCGGCTGACTGTGCCCCAGGGCGGTCTCGATGCGCTCGCGCAGCGAGCGCAGCTTGTCACCCGTCTCGACCGCGCTCCGGGTGTCGCGGCCGCGAAGCTGCAGGAGCTCGTTTGCCATATTGAGGGCCACCATGACGGCGATGCGGTCGAGTCCCACGACCTTGCCGCTGTCGCGCACCTCACGCATGCGTCCATTGAGGTACTCCGCCGCATCCAGAAGAGCCGGGCGCTCCTCGTGCGCGCAGGCGATCACGTAGTCCCTGTCGAGGATGCGCACGCTGACACGGGCCGGGTCCTGGCTCACGCGCCGTGCTCCAGCGTCTTCAGTCTCCCGATCATCGCTTCGACACGGGCGCGCACTTGTTCGTTCTTCTGCAGGAGCGAGGCGCGCTCGCTGGTGAGCGATTCGTGGCGCTGGCGCAGCGCGCGGTTCTCCTCGCGCAACTGCTCCATCGCGACGAGCAGCTCTTCGATGCGCCCGGCGAGACGGGCGAGCTCGGTATCCACAGGTGACTTTGCGGTATCGCTCATGCGGGAGCGACTATAGTGCCGCGCTCTCGATGGGGTCAATTGGGGTAATCAGGGGCCCCTTGAGGCATAATGAGGATCCTCATGATGCAGGCGAACTACGCGGAGATTCAGCGCGTTCTGGCCGACGAGCGGTCGTTGACCGATGCGGCGGAGGCCCATGGGACGCTCGCCGGCTGCCTGTGCGCGGCGGCGAACTACCGCTTCGAGGACTGGCTCCTCGATATCCTTCCCAGTGGCCAGGCGCAACCGGCAGCGGCCGTGGCGCTGCAGGCACTGTTCGCCTCGACCGCGGGCTCGCTTGCAGGTCTCGACATGGCGTTCGAGCCCTTGCTGCCGCAGGACAGCGAATCGATCGTCGAGCGCACGGGCGCTTTGGCCACCTGGTGTCAGGGATTTCTCTACGGGCTCGGCTCGGGCTCCGGCGCGACGCAGGACGTGGCCGGCCTGCCCGGAGAGGTGGGCCAGGTCGTCAACGACCTCATCGCGATCAGCGGCGCCGCGGTCGATCCGCTGCAAAGTGACGAGTCGAACGAATCGGCCTACGCGGAGCTCGTCGAGTTCGTGCGGGTGGGCGTTCAGGTCGTGTTCGAGGAGCTGGCGCCGCTGCGGCAACCGGGTCCGTCCCCCAAGGGAGCATCCTTCCATTGAGCGCAAAATCCCCGAAGACCATCCATCGCGGCGACGAGTTCGCCCACCGTCGCGCCGCGCTCATGCGCCAGATGGGACGCGACTCGATCGCCGTCGTTCCCGCCGCGCCGGTGCGCCGGCGCAACAACGACGTCGAGTACGCCTACCGGCAAGACAGCGATTTTCACTATCTCACCGGGTTCGGAGAGCCGGAGTCGGTGGCCGTGCTGATCCCCGGACGCGAGCAGGCCGAATACATCCTGTTCGTCCGCGACCGTGACCCGGCGCGCGAGACGTGGGACGGGCATCGCGCGGGACCTGCGGGCGCAAGACGCTCCTATGGCGCGGACGATGCGTTTCCCATCACCGACATGGATGAAATTCTCCCGGGACTCATGGAGAACCGCACCAAGGTGTTCTACGCCATGGGCATCTATCCGGAGTTCGACCAACGGGTGGTCGGATGGGTCAATGGCCTGCGCACCCAGGCGCGAAACGGCCGGCACCCGCCCCAGGAGATCGTTGCACTCGATCAGGTCCTTCACGAGCTGAGACTGCACAAGTCCCGCGCCGAAATCGCACTGATGCGCGAGTCGGCGCGCATCGCCGCGCGGGCGCACGTGCGGGCCATGCGCTTCTGCCGCCCGGGCCGTACGGAATACGAAGTGATGGCGGAAATCGTCCACGAGTTCCGCCTGCACAACGCCGACACCTCATACCACCCGATCGTCGGCAGCGGGGCCAATAGCTGCATCCTGCACTACCACGAGAACGACCAGCGGTTGCGCGAGGGGGATGTGCTCCTGATCGACGCCGGCTGCGAGCACTGCTACTACGCCTCCGACATCACCCGCACCATCCCGGTGGGTGGGCGCTTCACGCCGGAGCAGCGCGCGGTGTACGAGATCGTGCTCGAGGCCAACCGGGCGGCGATTGCGAAGGTGCGGCCCGGAAACCATTGGAACGAGCCGCATGAGGCCGCGGTGCGCGTCGTCACGCAGGGACTGGTGAAGCTCGGGCTGCTGAAGGGCCGCCCCTCGAAACTCGAGCGCGATGGAGCGTACCGGCGGTTCTTCATGCATCGCACCGGTCATTGGCTGGGCATGGACGTGCACGATGTAGGGGACTACAAGATCGGCGATGAGTGGCGGGTGCTCGAGCCGGGCATGGTGCTCACCGTCGAGCCGGGTATCTACATCCCGGTCGGCGCGCGCGGCGTGCCCAAGCGGTTCCACGGGATCGGGGTGCGCATCGAAGACGATGTCGTGGTGACTCGAACCGGCGCCGAGGTTCTGAGCGAGGCAGCGCCGAAGGACGCGGATGAGATCGAGTCACTCATGGCCGCGGGTCATGGCTGATCCCAGCGAGCGCGCGGCGCGCGGGGCAACCCGCGAGTTCGACGTCGCAGTCATCGGGGGCGGCCTGGTAGGTGCGAGCCTCGCGCTCGGGCTTTCCGGCACCGGCGTGCGGGTGCTGCTCATCGAGAGCGTGGCGGCGGATTCCGCTGCGCAGCCGAGTTTCGATGAGCGTACCACGGCGCTCGGCAACGCCAGCCGGCGCATCTTCCAGGGGCTCGGCATCTGGGATCACCTCGCGCCCGAGGCGGCCGAGATCCGCGCCATTCACATCTCCGATGCCGGCCGGTTCGGCTGCGCACGACTGAGCGCGAGCGAGCAGGGCATCGAGGCGTTCGGCTACGTCATTCCCAACAGGGTGATCGGGGCGGCGCTGTGGCGAGGCCTCGCAGCGGCGCGCGGGGTGGAGAGCCGCGTTCCTGCGCGGATCGAAGCTCTCGCGATCACCGGCGAGGGTGCTGAATTCACCGTGGTGAGCGAGTCCGGCGGGCATGAGCATGTCAGCTCGAGGCTGATCGTGGCGGCCGATGGCGCTCACTCGCTGGTCCGCACGGCCGCCGGTATCGAGGCGGCCGTCGAGGATTACGATCAGGTGGCCATCGCGGCTCCGGTCGTCTCGGACCGGCCTCACGATGGCACTGCGTACGAGCGTTTCACGCCCTCCGGGCCCCTCGCCGTGCTGCCGCTTCGCGGCGGCGGCTACGGAACGGTATGGGCCAGCGCGCCGGGCCGGGCCGCCGAGCTGTTGGCGCTCAGCGATGCGGCTTACCTCGGCGAGCTTCAGGAGCGATTCGGGTGGCGGGTCGGGCGGTTCGTGCGCCTGGGGCGCCGCGCATCCTATCCGCTGAAGCTCGCGAGGGCGTCCTCTACCGTGGCGCCCAGGACCGTGCTCATCGGCAACGCGGCCCAGGCGCTGCACCCGATCGCCGGCCAGGGATTCAATCTAGGCCTGCGCGATGCGGCCCTGCTCGCGGAGTTCATCGCCGGCGCCACCGGTGACGTCGGTGCGCCGGGCCTGCTGCAGCGCTTCAGCGAGGCGCGTGCCGTGGATCGAGGTGGCGTGGTGCGATTCACCGATTCCCTGGTGCGCCTCTTCGGCAGCCGCATTCCGGGCGTGTCGCTGCTGCGCAATCTCGGACTTCTGGTATTCGATCTGTCGCCGCCGGCAAAGCGGGAGCTCGCCAGAGTCAGTCTCGGATTCGGCGGACCGGCGCCGCGGCTGGCGCGAGGCTTGCCACTCAAATGAGCGCAGCGAACGCAGCTCGTCGCTGGGATGTGCTGATCGCCGGCGGCGGTCCTGTGGGCGCGTGCGCCGCGGCGCTGCTGCAGCGCGCACTGGGCTCAGGGCGAGGGGCGCTGAAGATCGCAGTGCTCGAGCCGAGCAGGCCGACGCCGATCGAGGCGGCGGCGCCGCTCGATTCGCGCGTGTCGGCGCTCTCGCGTGCCAGCGAGCACATTCTAAAGACCGCCGGGGCATGGGACTTGATGCCACGCGATCGGCTTGGCTCCTTCGAACGCATGATCGTATGGCCCGAGAGGCTGCCGGCGCGCAGCCGCGATGCGCTGACCTTCGATGCGGCCTACGCGGGCGAGCCGAACCTCGGCTACATCGCCGAAAATCGCCTGACTCAATGGGCGACCCTCGAGGCCTTCGAGGCCGCCGGCGGTACGGTGATCGCGGGTGGATTTTCCCGTCTGCGCATCGAGGATGAGCACGTCGAGATCGAGACGAGCGCGGGAACCCTCACGTGCGCGCTGATCGTCGGCGCAGACGGAGCGCGCTCCAGGGTGCGTGAGTCCGCGGGTCTTCACTCCCACGCCCAGAGCTATCGCCAGACCGCGATCGTCGCCAACGTGCGGACTGCGCTCCCGCATGAGCACACCGCCTGGCAACGATTCCTCGGCACCGGGACCCTGGCCTTTCTGCCGCTCGCGGACGGATCGAGCTCCATCGTCTGGTCGGCGGACGAGAATCTCGCGGCGCTGTTGCTCGCCATGCCGCAAGAGGTGTTCGAGGAGGAGCTGCTTCGCGCATCGGACGGCGTGCTCGGGGCCGTCACGCTGCGGACCGATCGCACGGCACTGCCGCTCGGCAGGCTGACCGCGGAGCGCTTCACCGCCAATCGCTGCGCGCTCATCGGCGACGCGGCTCACGTGGTGCATCCGCTCGCGGGACAAGGCGTCAATCTGGGCCTGTTGGATGCGGCGGCGCTGGCCGAATGCATCGGCGATGCCCGCCGCGTGGGCGAGGATCCCGGCGCCCTGGGCGTACTGCGCCGCTACGAGCGCTGGCGCAAGAGCGAGATCGCGCCCATGGCGCTGGCCATCGACGGTTTCAACCGCTTCCTCGCCCACGGTGCGGGGCCGCTCTCGAGGCTGGCGCAGCGGGGGCTCTCCTGGGTGAACCGCAGCGACGAGGTGAAGCGCTTCTTCATCCACCACGCACTCGGTCTGTCAGGCGAGCTGCCGGCCGCGGCGCGGGCAGGAGCGGTGTCGGACAGGGTCTGATCGAGAGCATCGATGAAAGCGTATCTAGCAACGACCGGCGCGCTGTTTGGCCTGCTTGCCCTGCTGCATGCGTGGAATTTCGTCTGGGAATGGGGCGGCCCCCGCCTCACCCTGTATCTCACGGCCGCCACCGGTGCCGTTGCCGCGGCCCTGTCCATCTGGGCGTGGGTGCTGCTGGCAATGGCGCGGCGGGGCGCTCGCACGCTCAACTGAGCGGAATCCGATCGATCTTCGCCGCGCAGATGAAGTCGTTCTCCGAGAGCCCCTTGATCGCGTGCGTGGTGTACTGCACCCGGCAGTAGTTGTAGCCCACCTCGAGGTCGGGGTGGTGGTCCTCGATGTTGGCGATGTGGGCCACGGCGTTCACGAAGCTCATGGTCCGGTAGAAGTCCTTGAAGCGAAACTCGCGCCTGAGGTAGGGCCCCTCCCGGGAGAGGACCCACTCGGGCGAGAGCTGCTTCGCGAGCGTTGCGGCCTGCTCGCGCGAGAGCGGCGGCACGCCGCCTTCGCACGGAGTGCACTTCTTTTCGGTCAGCTCGCCCATGGATGCACCTCGCAACTGTCGGTTACGCGCGGCGCACTGCCTGCTGCGCGGTCATGCCGCCGCGGTTTCCGATGCGGCGCTCTTGCGGCTGAACTTCCGTGCCACGTACTGCTCGAGCAACTCCTGGAATTCTTCCGCGATGTGATCACCTTTGAGGGTCACGGTCTTCTCGCCATCCTCATAGACGGGCGCCACCGGGCGCTCCCCCGTGCCCGGCAGGCTGATCCCGATGTTGGCATGCTTGCTTTCCCCGGGACCGTTGACCACGCAGCCCATGACCGCCACGGTCATCTCTTCGACACCCTCATATTCGCGGCGCCATTGCGGCATCTTGTGCCGGATGTGCGTCTGGATGCGCTGCGCGAGCTCCTGGAACACCGTGCTGGTGGTGCGGCCGCAGCCGGGGCAGGCGGTCACCAGGGGCAGGAAGGAGCGCAGTCCCATGGTCTGCAGGATCTCCTGCGCCACGATGACCTCCTGCGTGCGGTCGCCCCCGGGCTCGGGCGTCAGCGACACGCGGATGGTGTCGCCGATCCCTTGCTGCAGCAGCACCGACATGCCGGCGGTAGAGGCGACGATGCCCTTCGATCCCATGCCGGCCTCGGTGAGACCGAGGTGCAGCGGGTAATCGCATCGCGCGGCCAGATCGCCGTAGATGGCGATCAGGTCCTGCACGCCGCTCACCTTGGCCGAGAGAATGATCCGGTCATGGGCGAGACCGAGCTCCTCGGCCCGGCGGGCACTCTCGAGCGCCGAGAGCACCACGGCGTTGCGCATGATCTGCTGCGCCGACAGCGGCCGGCTGCTCGAGGAGTTCTCGTCCATCAGGCGCGTGAGCAGGTCCTGATCGAGGCTGCCCCAGTTGACGCCGATGCGCACCGGCTTGCCGTAGCGGCAGGCGGTCTCGATCATCTGCGCGAACTGCGGGTCGCGCTTGCTGCCCCGCCCCACGTTGCCGGGGTTGATGCGGTATTTGGCGAGCGCCTCGGCGCAGGCCGGATGCTCGCGCAGGAGCTTGTGGCCATTGAAATGGAAATCACCGATCAGGGGTACGCTCACCCCCATGCGATCGAGCTGATCGCGGATGTGCGGCACCGCAGCGGCGGCCTCGGCCGAATTGACCGTCAACCGCACCAGCTCCGAGCCGGCGCGGGCCAGCGATTTCACCTGCAGGGCGGTGCCTTCGGCGTCGGCGGTGTCGGTATTCGTCATGGACTGCACCACGATGGGCGCGGTGCCGCCGACGCGAACCGGACCAATGGAAACCTGGGCGCAAGGGCGGCGCTGAATGGGAGACATGGAAACCTGCCAGTACTGATGAAGCGTCCTCGGCCGAGGATTCTACAAGCATGGGCCGGCGGGGTCGAAACGAGCCTCGGATACGCCTCAGCCCAGGCGTGAGAAGGCCGAAGCAGGTCCAGTTGTCGCTTCCTGGCCACCCCATGACGCATGGGAGGCTTCAGTCCCGCCAAAAGACTGGTATGATCCGGTTGCCCCGGAAATCGGTCTGCACGGAGAGAGTCCGGTCGCGCGCAGCGTCAAGCTCCGCGCCGGAACGCCGAAGGCGCAAATTCCGCCCGGAAACGCTCAGGCACACGAACGGCAGATTGTGAAGGCGAAAGCCTTCGCGGGGTCTCTGGAGAGCGGCGGGTGCCTCGCGGCATCCACCCACCGAAGGGGAGTGGCGCAGCGCATGCGCCCGATCTCTCAGGTCACCGGACAGAGGGGCGGCAGAGAACCTGCCGCTACTTGGCTCTGGAGGATCTGTGGCAAGACGAACCCCTCTTTTCCCGCTTCACCAAACTCTGGGCGCGCGCATCGTGGACTTCGGGGGCTGGGACATGCCCCTGCAATACGGCTCTCAGATCGCCGAGCACCACGCCGTGCGCCGCAGCGCCGGCATTTTCGATGTCTCCCACATGTGCGTCGTGGACCTCGAGGGCGCGCAGGCGCGGCCCTTCCTCCGCAAGCTCTTTGCCAACGATGTCGATAAGCTCGAGGCGCGGGGCAAGGCCCTTTATG
The DNA here is from genome assembly GCA_027452045.1 of Gammaproteobacteria bacterium. Lineage (GTDB taxonomy): Bacteria > Pseudomonadota > Gammaproteobacteria > Steroidobacterales > Steroidobacteraceae > 13-2-20CM-66-19. The sequence goes on along the minus strand of DAIDHH010000085.1, from coordinate 17,154 downwards.
GCTGCATGCTCAACGAGGAAGGCGGGGTGGTGGACGATCTCATCGTCTACTTCTTGGGCGAGGAGCGGTTCCGGGCCGTCGTGAATGCCGGAACCCGCGACAAGGATCTCGCCTGGATGCGCCGTCACGCGGAAAGCTTTGGCGTCGAGGTCCTCGAGCGCAGCGATCTCGCCATGCTCGCCGTGCAAGGGCCCGAGGCCCCTGCGAAGGTTGCAGCGCTCCTGTCCGCTTCCGGCGCGGAGCGCGCGCGCGCACTCGGAAATTTCTTCGGCACGGAAATCGACGGTTGGTTCATCTCGCGCACCGGCTACACCGGCGAGGATGGCTTCGAGATCATGCTGCCCGAGGCCCAGGCTGAGCGGGTCTGGCGCTCGCTCAATGCCATGGGCGTTGTGTCCTGTGGTCTCGGGGCGCGAGACACCCTGCGGCTCGAGGCCGGCATGAACCTCTACGGCAGCGACATGGACGAGCGCACCAACCCCTTGGAATCCGGCCTCTCCTGGACTGTCGCGATGAGCCCGGGCCGCGCATTCATCGGCCGAGCGGCGCTCGAGGCGGCAACCGCGGCCGGTCTGAAGCGCAAGCTCGTTGGCCTCGTGCTGGAGGATCGCGGCGTGCTGCGTGCGCATCAGCGGGTGCTCACGCCCGGCGGTGGCGGCGAGATCACCAGCGGAACATTCTCCCCGACGCTCGAGCGTTCGATCGCCCTGGCGCGCGTTCCGGCGACGGCCGGCGGAACCGTCACGGTCGAGATCCGCGGCAAGACGCACGATGCGCGCATCGTCAAACCCCCATTCGTCAGGCACGGCAAATCGCTCATCGATTGAGCGCTCCATTGCCGGGCTTTCGTCTCGTCACATTCCTCATCACCGTCACAACCGAAGATTTTCCGGAGCGCCGCATGAGCAAGGTTCCATCCGACCTCAAATACACGCGAACCCACGAGTGGCTGCGCACGTTGCCCGATGGCAGCGTGCAGATCGGGATCACCGACCACGCCCAGCACGCTCTCGGCGACCTGGTGTTCGTCGAGGTCCCGGAGACGGGGCGCAAGGTCTCGACCGGCGAGCCGTTTGCGGTGGTGGAGTCCGTCAAGGCCGCCTCCGATGTCTACTCGCCGATCCGCGGCGAGGTGCTGGAGGGCAACCCCGAACTCGCCGCGACGCCCGAAGCCGTCAATTCCGATCCCTACGGCAGAGGGTGGCTGGTGCGGATCAAGCCCGCGGATGCGCTGCCGGCGCTGCTCAGTGCCGCCGAGTACGAGAAGCTCGCCGCCGAGGAGGCAGGCTGATGGCATTCATTCCGCACACGCCCGAGGACGTGCAGGCCATGCTCGTCTCGATCGGCGTGGAGGACATCGAACGGCTGTTCGAGGAAATTCCCTCCGGTCTGCGTGTCGGCTCGCTCGAGGGGGTGCCGCAGGCCATGACCGAGATGGAAGTCGGACGGCTGATGAGCGAGCGGGCGCGCCTCGACGGCCGGCCGCTGTGTTTCATCGGAGCGGGCGCGTACGAGCATCACATCCCCGCGGCCGTGTGGGCCATTGCGACGCGCGGCGAGTTCTACAGCGCCTACACGCCCTACCAGGCCGAGGCCAGCCAGGGCACGCTGCAGCTGTTGTACGAGTATCAGACCATGATGGCGAGCCTGACGGGCATGGAGGTCTCGAACGCATCGCTCTACGACGGCGCGAGCGCGCTCGCCGAGGCGAGCCTCATGGCCGTTCGCGCCAACCGCCGCTCGCAATCGCGGCGCATTCTCTTGCCCGCCACCGTGCATCCGCACTATCGGCAGGTGGCGCGGAGCATCGCCGGCAACCAGGGCGTCACCTTCGAGGAATTGCCGTACTGCCCGGGGCAGGGCTGCACGCTCACCGACGCATTGGCGCGCTATGAGGGGCAGGACATCACGGCATTGGTCGTCCCGCAGCCCAATGTGTTTGGCCGCCTGGAGGACGTGGACGCGCTCACCGACTGGGCTCACGCGCGCAACATCCTGGTGGTGGCCGTGGTCAATCCGATGTCACTCGCGCTCCTGAGACCACCGGGGCAGTGGGGCGCCAAGGGTGCGGATATCGTGGTCGGCGAAGGCCAGCCGCTCGGCATCCCTCTCTCCTCGGGAGGGCCGTACTTCGGCTTCATGACCACCCGGATGGAGCACGTGCGGCAGATGCCGGGGCGCATCGTCGGGCGCACCGTCGATGCCGTCGGGCAGCCGGGTTTCACGCTGACCCTTCAGGCGCGCGAGCAGCACATCCGCCGCGCCAAAGCCACCTCCAACATCTGCACCAACCAGGGGCTGATGGTGACCGCGGCCACGATCTACCTGTCGATCATGGGACCGCAGGGCCTGGCGCGCACGGCCGCCGCCTCGCACGCGCGAGCGGGCGAGCTCGTGGCCGCACTGAGCGGCATCAAGGGTGTGCGGCGAGTGTTCCAGGGGCCGGTCTTCCACGAAGCGGTCATCGGCCTCGATCGACCGGTGGCCGGCGTGCTCGAGCGGCTCGCCGCCCGCGGCATCCTCGGCGGCTGGGACCTCTCGGAACACTACCCGGAACTCGGCCCGGCGCTGCTCGTATGCGCCACCGAGACCAAGACCCCCGCCGACATCGAACGCTATGCCGCGGCGCTCGGCGAGTGTCTGCTCGATGCGCGTGCCGCCTGAGGGACTTCCATGGAAAAGATAATCTTCGAGTATTCCGTCGCCAGCCGGGGTGCCACGGACCAATGGCCGCGCGAGACCGAGCCGCAGGCCCTGGCGGACCTGCCCACGGGCCTGCGCCGCAGGAGCGCGCCACTTCTGCCCGAGGTGAGCGAGCTCGAGGCGGTGCGCCACTACACGCGCCTCTCGCAGCTGAACTTCTCCATCGACACGCAGTTCTATCCCCTGGGCTCGTGCACGATGAAATACAACCCCAAGGCGTGCAACCAGTACGCCATGCTGCCGGAGTTTCTCGCGCGCCATCCGCTCGCTCCGGATGTGGTGAGCCAGGGGGTGCTCGCGTGCCTGCACGACCTGCAGGAGATGCTGAAGGAGGTCACCGGCATGCAGGCGGTGGCGCTCTCCCCCATGGCCGGCGCCCAGGGCGAATACACCGGGGTGGCCATGATCCGCGCCTACCATCGCTCGCGGGGCGATCTGGAGCGCAATGAGATCATCGTGCCCGAGGCGGCCCACGGCACCAATCCGGCGACAGCGACCATGTGCGGCTGTGTGGTGCGGGAAGTCCCGGTCAATGCCGAGGGCGATGTGGATCTCGAGGCGCTCAGGGCCGCGGTGGGTCCCAAGACCGCCGGCATCATGCTCACCAATCCCTCCACGCTCGGGGTGTTCGAGAGGCGTATCGAGGAGGTGGCCCGCACGGTGCATGAGGCGGGCGGGCTGCTTTACTATGACGGAGCCAACCTCAATGCCATCCTGGGCAAGGTGCGCCCGGGGGACATGGGGTTCGACGTCATCCACGTCAACCTGCACAAGACTTTCTCTACTCCGCATGGCGGCGGCGGACCCGGCGCGGGTCCGGTGGGCGTGAGTGCACGACTCGCGCCCTTCCTGCCCGTGCCTGTCGTCACCCGCCGGGGGGAGCGCTACGGATGGCTGACCGCGAAGGACCTGCCGCAGTCGATCGGCAGGCTTTCCGGCTTTGCGGGCAACGTGGGGGTGCTGCTGCGCGCCTACATCTACATGCGCCTGCTGGGGCGCGAGGGCATGGCGAGTGTGGGGGAATACGCCACGCTCAATGCGAACTACCTTCTCTCGCGGCTCGCGCGGGCGGGGTTCGATCCCGCCTACCCCGCGCGGCGGGCGAGCCACGAGTTCATCATCACGCTCAAGCGCCAGGCGCGCGAGCTCGGCGTGACGGCCATGGACTTCGCCAAGCGCCTCCTCGATCATGGTCAGCATGCCCCGACCACCTATTTCCCGTTGCTGGTGCCGGAATGCCTGCTGATCGAGCCCACCGAAACCGAGAGCAAGGGGGCGCTCGATGCTTTCGTGGCGGCCATGGAGCGGATTCTGGCCGAGGCTGCGCAAGAACCCGAGCAGGTACGCGGCGCTCCGCATACCATGCCGGTGAGGCGCCTGGATGACGTGCGGGCGGCCAAGCAACTGGATCTGACGTGGAAACCGGCGGCATAGCCATCGATCGATACAAACCCAGGGGACTGACCCGGGTGCTGCGCGCCTTCGGCGCGAGCGCCCGCGGGCTCACCGGCGCCTTCCGCGAGGAGGCCGCATTCCGCCAGGAGATCGCCTTCGCCGCGCTCGCCATTCCGCTTGCGCTGTGGCTGGGGCACGACGGGGTCGAGCGCGCGCTGCTCGTCGGGCCCGTCCTGCTGATCCTGATCGTGGAGCTGATCAACAGCGCCATCGAGGCGACCGTCGATCGGATCGGGCTCGAGCGGCACGTGCTCGCCGGGCTCGCCAAGGACATCGGCTCTGCGGCCGTGCTCATGTCCTTCGCGCTGCTCGCGGTGGTCTGGCTTCTCGTGCTGCTCGGCCGCTAGGCGTTCGCCGTAAGAGGGGGTTCGATGCGATTGCTTGTCCACGTGCGTGTGCCGGCCCTGATGGGCTTTGCCGTATTGGCGATCATGCCATTGACGCCCGCCGTCCATGCCCGAATGCCCGACGCGGCGGCCCCGGCGCGCAGCGGCGGCAAATCCTCGGGCGAGACCTCCGTCGCCGCCCATCTGGCGAAGCACGCCGCGGCGCTCGAATCCAATCCCAACTGGGCGAAGACGCTCGCGCACATCGCGAGCAGCGTCGTGTCGATCAACATCAATGAAGATCGCGCCTTCGATACCGACTGGAACGAGACCGCCGAGGCCACCGGCTTCGTCGTCGATGCCAAGCGCGGCATCATCCTGACCAATCGCCACGTCGTGACACCGGGACCGGTCACCGCCACGGCGACCTTCCTCGATCGTGAAGTGGTCAGGCTCTACCCGCTTTACCGCGATCCGGTGCACGACTTCGGCTTCTACCGGTTCGATCCGAAGAAGCTGCGCTACCTGCATCCGAAGGCGCTCACCCTCGATCCGCAAGGCGCGCGCGTCGGCCGCGAGATCCGTGTCATCGGCAACAACGCCGGCGAGCAGCTCTCGATCCTCGCCGGGACCCTCGCCCGCCTGCATCGCCGCGCGCCGTTCTACGGCTTCGGCAAGTACAACGATTTCAACACCTTTTACCTGCAGGCGGCCTCGGGAACCTCGGGCGGCTCTTCCGGCTCGCCGGTGATCGACATCCGCGGCCGCGTGGTCGCCCTCAATGCCGGCGGCGCCGACAACGCCGCCTCGAGCTTCTACCTGCCGCTCGCGCCGGTGCAGCGCGCGCTCAAACTGATCCAGGAGGGCAAGCCCGTCACGCGCGGCACTCTCTACAGCGTGTTCGATTACACGCCGTTCGATGAGCTGGAGCGCCTGGGCCTGCCGCGTCCGGTGGAGACGATGGTTCGCAAGGCGTTTCCGCAGCGCACCGGCATGCTCGTGGTTCGGACCGTGCTCGCGGGCTCTCCGAGCAGCCGGGTGCTCGAGCCGGGCGACATCCTGGTACGGATCAACGGACAGTACGTGACGACGTTCGGGCCGCTCGAGCGGATCCTGGATGACTCCGTCGGCCGCCAGGTTCACCTGGAGTTGGAACGCGGCGGACAGGCGATATCCGTCACCCTGCCGGTAGGTGACCTCGATGCCATCACCCCTGATGCCTTCGTCCAGTTCGGCGATGCGGTGGTCAACACGCTGTCCTATGAGATGGCGCTGCAGCTCAATGTGCCGCCACGCGGTGTGTGGGTCGCCAATCCGGGCTATGTGTTCGGTGCCGCCGGTGTGCCGCGGGGCGCGGTGATCCATGCCATCGATTCCTGGCCCATCGACAACCTCGAGGACTTCAGGCGCGCGCTCGCGAAGCTCGCGGACGGTCAGTACGCCACGGTGCGCTTCACGATCGCCGCCGACCCCAACAGCAGCGAACTCGGCTATTTCCGCATGAGCCGCCGCTGGTTCCCGGCGGAGTATTGCGTGCGCGACGACAGCGAGGGCGTGTGGCCATGCACGCCCCTCTCGCCGGGTCCGCCGCCGCCGCCCCTGCCGGTCCATTCCACGCGCTTCCCGGTCTACCACACCTCGGTGATGACCCGCCTTGCGCCCTCGCTGGTCTCGGTGACCTTCAGCATGCCGTACTCGGTATCGGGTGTGACCGAGCACTACTATCACGGCACTGGTGTGGTGGTGGACGCCAAGCGCGGCCTGGTGGTGGTCGATCGCAACACGGTGCCCGTGCCGCTCGGCGATGTCACCGTGACGTTTGCCGGCACCGTGCAGGTGCCCGGACGCGTCGTGTACGTCAGCCCCATCCACAACCTCGCGGTGGTGGCCTACGACCCGAGACTGATCGGCTCCACGCCGGTGCGCGCGGCGACGCTCAAATCCGAGCCGCTCGCCCCCGGGGAGTTCATCGACGTGGTGGGTATCGGCGGTGACAACGATCTGCATTTCCGCCATACGCAGGTCTCGAGCATCGAGCCGCTGGAGCTGCCGCTGTCGCGCACCATGCGATTCCGCGACACCAACATCGAGAGCATCCAGCTCGTCAATCCGCCGGCCGATTTCGACGGCGTGCTCACCAACGCCGAGGGCGAGGTGGTCGGGCTGTGGTCGAGCTTCGCCTACGATACGGCGAAGGGCGTGGGCCAGGACCTTCAGGGCGTGCCCATCGCGCCGGTCGAGGACATGCTGCAGCGGATCCGCGACGGCCAGTCGCTGCACTCGCTCGATGTCGAGTTGTCTTTGACGCCGCTCTCGAGCGCGCGGCTGATCGGATTGCCGGCCTCCTGGGCGCACAAGCTCGCCGCCCGCGGCGCCACCCGGCGCGAAGTCCTCACCATCGTGCGCACGACCGGCGGCTCGCCCGCGCAGAAGCTGCTCGATCCGGGGGATCTGCTGCTCGCGATCGACGGGCGCGTGGTGACCACCTTCCGCGAGGTCGAGCGCGCGACCGCGCAGCGATCGGCTGTCCGGGTCACGGTGTGGCGGGGTCAGCAGGCGCTGACTCTGATGGTGCCGACGGTTGAGCTCTCCGGGACCGGGCTTCACCAGGTGGTCGAATGGGCCGGCGCGACGCTGCAGGACCCGTTTCATTCCATGCTGGCGCAGCGGGGCGTTCCCCCGATCGGCGTGTACGTCGATTACTTCGATTACGGCTCGCCGGCGGCCCGCTATGGGCTGTATCCGGGACTGCGGATCGTGGCCGTGGATGGCGTGCCGACACCGGATCTCGAGGCGTTCCTGCGCGCGGTGTCCGGGCGGCCGAACCATTCGTCGGTGCGCCTGACCACCATCACCTGGAACAACGCGCCACAGGTGATCACGCTGAAGCTCGACAATCGCTACTGGCCGTCGTACGAGCTGGTGAGAACCGGCGACGACTGGGTGCGTCGTCCGCTCGACTGAGCGCCATGGCTGCCGATCTCACAGCGACGCCCGCGCAACTCGAAGCGGCGGTTGCGAGCCTGCGTGCCGGGGAGCTCGTCGCTTTCCCCACGGAGACCGTTTACGGTCTCGGCGCCGATGCACGCAACCCCGCTGCGGTGCGCAGGATATTCGAGGTCAAAGGCCGTCCCGCCCATCATCCGGTCATCGTGCATCTGGCCCGCCTCGGTCAGTTGCCGGATTGGGCCCGTGACGTGCCGCCCGCGGCCGTAACGCTCGCGGAACGTTTCTGGCCGGGACCGCTCACCCTGGTTCTGCCCCGTGCGCCCGGAGTGAGCGATGCGGTGACGGGCGGGCAGGACACCGTGGCGCTGCGCGTCCCCTCGCACCCGATGGCGCAGCAGCTGCTGGCGGCGTTTGCGAATGCGATCGCCGCCCCATCCGCCAATCGCTACGGCCGGGTGTCGCCGACCCGGGCCGAGCACGTGCGCGAGGAGCTCGGCTCGGCGGTCAAGGTCATCCTCGATGGGGGAGACTGTCAGATCGGGCTCGAATCGAGCATCGTTTCCTTCCAGGGCGGGCGCGCGCGTCTGCTGCGCCCGGGCGCGGTCACCGCGGAGCAGATCAGACAGGTGGTGGGTGAGTTGGGGCTCGGCGCGGACGAGGCTTCGCCGCGGGTCCCCGGCAGTACGGCTGCCCACTATGCGCCCGCTACGCCGCTCACCATCGTGCCCGCCGCCCAGATCGACGCGCAGGCGGCTGTTCTCGCGGGCAGAGGTCCTGTGGCGGTGCTCGCGTGGCGAGCGCCTCTCGAGGCGCTTCCCGCGGTGACCTGGATCAACGCCGGCGAGCTCGCGCCGCGCTATGGGCACGATCTCTACGATCATCTTCGTACGCTCGACAAAGCCGGGTGCCGGCGGATCCTCGTTCAGGAGGTACCGCAAGGGGAGGAGTGGGTGGCCATCCGGGACCGGCTGCGGCGCGCCGCGGCGGGGGCCGGGCTCGAGAATGCGGAAACAGAGATGGAGGCAACGTGATAGCGCGCCGGAGCCGGTTCGTCGATCCCTTTCAGCCCGCGGAGGTCCGGCGCCTGGTGCGCGAGTTCGGCACACCGCTCGTCATTCTCGACTGTGAACGCGTGCGCGTGCAGTACAGGAAGCTGCAGGCCGCATTGCCGCGCGTCGCGCTGCACTATGCGCTCAAACCGATGCCCCATGCCGCGGTGGTGCGCACCGTGCTGGAGGAGGGCGGCTCGCTCGACCTCGCGACGACCGGCGAAGTGCAGCTCGTGCGCCGCCTTGGCGTCGATCCTACGCGCTGCATTCACACTCATCCGATCAAGCGTCCACAGGACATCCGCAATGCGCTCGAATATGGCGTGCGCACCTTCGTGGTCGACAATGCGGATGAGGTGCGCAAATTCGAGCGGCTTGCCGGCGAGGCGGAACTCTTGATCAGGGTCTCATTCCGCAGTCCCGGCGCGGTGTGCGACCTGTCGCGCAAATTCGGCTGTGACCCCGAGGATGCGCTGTCGCTTGCGCAGCTTGCCGCCGAACTCGGGCTCATCGTGCGGGGCCTGTCGTTCCACGTGGGATCGCAGGCGGCGGATTCGGCCAAGCACGTCGAGGCGCTGCACGCCTGCGCGCGGCTCATGGCCGCCGGGCGGCGCGCGAAGCTCGGGGTGCTCGATACGCTCGATATCGGCGGCGGGTTCCCAATCGACTACAGCCAGCCGGTGCAGGACATCGGCCGGTTCTGCGAGCCCTTGCGCGAGGCGCTCGCCAAGCTGCCGAAGCGGGTGCGGGTCATCGCCGAGCCCGGCCGGTTCATCGTCGGACCGGCGGTCATCGGAGTCGCCTCCGTCATGGGACGGGCGCGCCGCGAGGGCCACTGGTGGTACTACCTCGATGACGGTCTCTACGGCTCCTACAGCGGGCAGCTCTACGACCATGCCCGCTACCCGGTCGAGCCGCTGAAGGACGGCAGCGAGCGGCTGCCATCCGTGTTGGCGGGGCCGACGTGCGACAGCATCGACGTGATCGCCGAGAACCTGCTGCTGCCGAAGCTCGAGGCCGGCGACCTGATCGTGGGCCGCGCCATGGGCGCCTACACCTGGGCGAGCGCCTCGGAGTTCAATTTCTTTCCCAAGGCCACCGTGGTCGCCGTGAACCTGACTCCCGGCGATACCGGTACGGTCATGCCGTTTCCGCTGTAACCGGCGCCGCGATCGAAGGGGTTTGCGCGCAGCGCCGCAAACGCCGCCCGCGTGGAGGGTTGTCGTGTGATCCGCAATGTGGTTTTTGACATCGGATGGGTGTTCGTCCACCTCGACTCCGGGCGCTTCCTGCAGTTCCTGAGGGCGCACGAGGCCGAGGTCCCCGATCTGCACACCGTGCTCACCCGCGTCGCCCTGTCCGATCACGAGTGCGGGCGGCTCGACGGCCGGGGACTTCTCGAGCGCTTCGCCTCGCTCGCCCGCCGGCCGATGGACCTCGAGGAGGCTCATGCGCGCTGGGTGGACATGTTCGAATACCAGCCCGCAATGGTGGAGCTGGCGCATCGGCTGAGCGAGCGGTATCGGGTTTTTCTATTGTCCAACATCGGCGACCTGCACTGGGCGCATCTATCACGCGAATACGGGCTGCATCGCATCGGACACGGCGCGCTGCCGTCGTTCGTGGCCGGGGTCATGAAACCCGACGAGGGGATCTACGTCGAGGCCGAGCGCAGGTTTGCGCTCGATCCGGCGCAGACGGTGTTCATCGACGACCGTACGGAGAATGTCCAGGCTGCCCGCCATCGTGGCTGGCAGGCGATCGAGCACAGTGGCTACGCGTCGACGACCGGCGCGCTGCGGGCACTCGGTGTGGCATGCTGACCGCGATTCACCGGCAAGTGGAGGCGGCACGGGCCGCAAACGACCCTCGCGTCGTGGCGCGCATGGCGAGCGGTTGGGCCGTGCTCGGGGAGCGACAGTTCCTGCGCGGTTATGCGCTGCTGCTGCCCGACCCGGTGGTGCCTCATCTGAATGCTCTCGGGCCCGATGAGCGGGCCGCCTTTCTGATGGACCTCGCGAGGCTCGGCGACGCCGTGCTCGCGGTCACCGGGGCCGTGCGCATCAACTACGCGATCTTTGGAAACCTGGAGCCGGCGCTGCATGCGCACGTCGTGCCGCGATATGCCGGGGAGCCGCCGGAGCTGCGCACCGCGCACCCCTGGGCCTACGACTGGCAAGCCGCGCCGCCGTTCGATCCGCTCGCCTATCGCGATCTGATCGAAAGTCTGCGCGGCGAGCTCGCCCGCGGCGCCTAGCCCGCGCCGAGTTCAGTTCGGCGGGTTGACGATGAGCTGGCGGAGCTTGCGCAGCTGGCCTTCGATGACGGCGGCGTTCTGCGGGCCCATGCGCAGCAACAGTTTCTGACCCGCGGGCAACGCCTCGAGCTGCGGATTCGCGAACTGCCAGAACACCTTGCCCTGAACCAGCGGGATCGGGCCCTGAACCTGAGGCGTCGCCAACATGCTGTCGATGGCCGCGACCAGGCGGTCGTTGAAGTACTGGCTGGGGTAGCCGAGGCTCTGGTACGCCTGCTGGAAGAGCGGATAGAGATGGAAGTACAGGGCCGCAAGAGACTTCATGCTCAGGGCGCGGACCGCGTCCACGAAGGGTGTATAGCGGGCGTAATTGCGCTGACTGAGGACAGTGGTTCCGCCCTGCTGATTCACGATCGTCTGGCCGGGCGTCGGCTGCACGGGGCGCAGATCCGCAGCCACCTTCGCACGGGGGAGGTTATCCACCGTGACCACGATGTGCCGGATGATCGCTTTGGGCACCAGCAGCTGGGAGACGGCCGGCTGCCCCATGAGCTTGGTGAGGGCGTCGACCATCGTCGGGTCGCTGCCATCGAGCGAAGGCAGGGTGGTGGGTGTGCCCTGGCCGCTCGAGGAGGGGATCGGATGCTCGATCGCGGGCGCCGCTGGGGTGGTGACGGGCGTCTGCGGGGCGGCCTGCTGTGGCTCGACGGGCGCCTGCACGGTCTGCGCCGGCGCCGGTTGTGGCGAGCGGAATCGATAGTACGCGCCGACGCCGATGAGGGCGGCTCCCACGATGACCGCCGACCACCAGATGACTCTGTTGCGGAAGGACTCTTCGGGGTCGGTGGCGTTCCACATCGGTAGGCTCTCCGCTCGGCGGGGAAGATGAAAATATTGTAACGTAAGGAGCCTCCACAAATCAGAGGCTCCTCGCCATGGCTGTCCGACGGGTCCTGAAAATGGGTGAGCCGCTGCTTGCGGCGGTGGCGGCTCCGGTTGAGCGCTTCGATGCCGAGCTCGCCTCCCTGGTTGCCGATATGAACGACACCATGCGGGCGCTGAACGGCGCAGGCCTGGCCGCGCCGCAGATCGGCGTGAGCCTGCGAGTCGTGGTGTTCGAGGTGACCGTGAACCCCCGCTATGCGCACGTCTCGCCCGTGCCGTACACCGTGTTGGTCAATCCCGAGCTCACTCCCCTCGGGCACGAGCAGGAGGAGGGTTGGGAGGGGTGTCTGTCGGTGCCGGGCCTGCGGGGTTTAGTGCCACGCTTCAGACGGCTGCGCTACCGCGGGTTCGATGCGCAGGCTGCGCCCATCGACCGCACGGTGGAGGGTTTCCACGCGCGGGTGGTGCAGCACGAGGTGGACCACCTGGATGGGATTCTCTACCCGCAGCGCATCCGCGACCTGCGTCAGTTCGGATTCGAGGAGGCGCTGGCCGGCCGCATGACGCCCATGCCGGATTAGGCCCCATCATTCACGAGCCATTCGGCGACGCCACGGCCGGAACGCGCCCTGGAGCGAATTTTCCCGGGACGCCGCAAGTGCGTCCCCGTAGGCTCGCGCCTCGGCTACTGCCGCGCAGCGCGCGGAGAAAATCCGCTCTGCGGCCGCGTTGCTCTCAGGCGAGCGTGTGAAAAACCCGCTGCACGTCGTCGTCCTGCTCGAGCTTGTCGATCAGGGTGAGAACTTCCTGGGCCTGTTCCTCGGGGAGCTCGGTAGGGACGGTGCAGACGTATTCGTGCTCGGCGGAGAGCGGCGTGAGGCCGCGGGCCTCGAGCGCCTCCTGCAGCTTGCCGAAGTCCGCGAACGCGCAGCGGATGACGAGCTGCGGCTCTCCCTTCTCGCCAGCGCTCTCGCCCATCTCCTCGAGTCCATGATCGATCAGGTACAACTCGAGGTCGTCCTGGTCGATTCCGGTCGGATCCAGGCGGAACACACCCATGTGCTTGAACAGGAAGCCGACGCTGCCCGAGGTGGCGAGGTTGCCGCCGCCCTTGGTGACGATATTGCGAACCGCCGCGACCGTCCGCGTCGGATTGTCGGTCGCCGCCTCCACCAGCAGCGCGACGCCGTGCGGCGCATACGCCTCGTAGTGCACTTCCTGGTAGTGGGTCGCATCGCGGCCGCTGGCCCGCTTGATCGCGGCCTCGACCTTGTCCTTGGGCATGTTGACTGCCCGGGCGTTCTGGATCACCCGACGCAGCGCGGGATTGCTGCCCGGGTCGGTACCGCCCGCCTTCACCGCCATGGCGATGTCCTTGGCGATCCGCGCGAATTGCTTCGCCATGCGGTTCCAGCGCGCAAACATCGTGTGCTTGCGGACTTCGAAAATGCGTCCCATGAGCCCTACCGAGCGATCAGGCGGATGATCAGGCGAGCTGGGACTGCAGCACTCTCAGGCGCCGCCGCTGCAGCCGCAGCCGCTGCTCGAGTTCCTTCAGGCGCAGCTGGAAGCTGGTCTGTTCCCAGTGCTCGGCAACGACGCGCTTCTTCTCGACGAGCCATTGTTCCTTGATCCTGGCCCAATCGGCGACCGCGGCGAGGAAGCTCTCGTACTCATGGGCGACGTGCTGGCGCAATGCGCTGACACGCGAGGACGCCTGGGTCGCGGGAACGCGGTCGAGCAGCCTCTGCGCGCGAGTGAACTGCATGGCGAGCAATGCGCGCTGGATCTGGAAGACGGGCGTGCGCTTGAGCTTGCGCGTGAGCCCGACGAGATGCAGGCCGGCGATCAGCCACTTGGTCGGGTCCCACTGCCACCAGCGCACGCCGTTTCGGTAGTCATGCGCGAAAATGTGGTGGAAGTTGTGATAGCCCTCGCCGAAGGTCAGCACCGCCAGCACGGGGTTGTCGCGGGCGGTGTTCTCCTCGGTGTACGGGCGCGAACCCCACATGTGGGCGAGGGAATTGATGAAGAACGTGAAGTGGTGGCTCAGCACCAGGCGCAGCACGCCCGCGAGCAGGAACACCCCCCACACATCGCCGAGCAGGGCGCCGGCGGCGAGCGGCAGGCCGATGTTGGTGAGCAGCACCAGCGGCAGGTAGTAGCGGTGCTGGAACGCGAGAACCGGATCGCGCCGCAGGTCGGGAATGTTGGTGAAGTCGTTCTTGCCGCTCGGGTACTCGCGGATCATCCAGCCGATGTGCGAGAACCAGAAGCCGCGCGGGGCGGCATACGGGTCGCGGTCCACGTCATCGACGTACAGATGGTGCCGGCGATGGCCGCTGCACCACGCCCAGGCGGTGTTCTGCAGCGCCATGCTGCCGAACAGCATGAAGATCACCCGCAGGCTCCAGTGCGCCTCGTACGCGCGGTGCGCCCAGAGCCGGTGGTAGCCGGCGGTGATCGACAGCTCGTTCGCCGCCCAGAAAACCCCGAGCAGCACCCAGGCGCTCACCGAATAGCCGTGCTTAAGTCCGTACCAGGGCACGACCACCAGGGCTGCCAGGAACGTCAATGAAAACAATAGGATATTGGTCCAGATGAAGGGCGCCCGCGCTTCCATGGGCGGCGTGCTCGCGGCAGCGGAAGAATCTGGCATGGGTTCGAAGGGGGGCCTGAGGCCGGTTAACGATAATCAGAGCCACGATAGCACGTTCCATGCTTGCGCGGGGTGTGGAATCGGTCCAGTGAGACCCCGGACAGGCTGTGCCCCGGCGAAGGGTAGGGGCCCTTCGCCGGGGGCTGCGGCAACCGCCCGATGCGGCTGCCGCCACTCGATCAGAACTTGTATACCCCCTGCAGCGCAAGCTCGCTCTGGTGCGCGCTGTAGCTGGTCACGGCAGTGCCGGTGGCCGCGCTCGGGTGCGTATAGGTGAAGGTCGGCTGGTTCGAGGAATCGTACCGGCCTTCGATGCGCAGCTCGAAGGCGGCCACCGGATCGTAGCCGAGCGTCACGGTGCCTTCCTTGATCTTCTGGGCGCTGCCGGAGATGAAGCCGTCCTTGTCGTCGAGCTCCTCGCCACGCACCGATACGCGCCACTGCGGGCTGATCTGGTAGTTCGCGTAGCCGGCGATGCCGTCCCACCCGCCGCCGCTCGTCACGCCGCTCGCATTCTGCTTGCCCCAATCGTAGCTTACGACGAGCGACAGGGCCGAGGTGGCCTGGTAGGTCCACACGGTGTCAACGAGCGTGCGCTTGGCCAGGTACACCGGGTCCGTGCCGACGTAGGCCTGTGCAGTGATCGAGAGCGCCTTGCTCGGGGTGAGCGCAACGCCGAACTCGCCGGTCTTCGAGCCCGCGTTGATGCTCGTGTAGTTCCACCCGTTATTGACGCCAACGATGACGCTGAACACGCTGTTGACGGCGTAGGTGGCGCGCAGTCCCGTGTGCGTCAGCGGCTCGGCGTAGAAGAGCAGCGAGCGCGAGTAGTTCGTATTGCCGGTCGGAGCGATGACCTCGGCGCCTGCAAGCGTGGTGAACTTCCCGGCCTGCAAGGTGAGTGCGCCGTTCGCGTATTGGATGAAGCCCTGCAGGAGGTCGAAGCTGTTGGAGCTCGTGGCGGAGGCGCTCTCGGCCGCGTTGACGATCTTGGCGTCATTGCCCGCGATCACGTTGACCACGGCGCCAAATCCCTGCTGGGGCTGGTAGGCGAGCGTGAGACCCGCCTGGTCGAGTTGAAAGGAATCGTGCTCCGTGTCGAACTGATGATAGGTGTTGCCTCCCGAGGAGTCGTAGTAGGAAGCGGCGACATAGCCGGATTCGGTGATGCCCGAGGCGGCCAGCATCTGCGCGAGCGTCTCGGCCGGCGAGCCGGCGGCGTACGCGCCGGCCGGCACGGCGGCCACCACGGTGGATGCCGCCAGGAGGGGGAGAGTCTGCGACAGGAGCTTGTGCATGCGGAACCTTTCTGATGGTCGGTGATGATCGGGTCTTACTGCCCTAGCATCTGCCGTGCCAACCCGGCGGCATGCGCAACTCCCGGAAAATCCAATAGTTTGCGACTCGCGGTTGCGGACGCGCACCGTGATGGTGCGCCCGTCGGGCCATGGTGGTGCATGGCCCTCGGGCAGTGCCGGCAACCTTGCGCCGGCGTACGTGAGCGGAGGATGAGAAAATGCGCTCAGCGCATGGTGGCTCCCGCCGCGTGCGACACCGCGCCGGAGGGCGGCGCGCCCCCTGGCCGGGGCGCCGCGGCGGGGCTCGCTACCGGCGGACCGTTCGAGGCCATATCGGCGCGCAATGCCTCCTCCGCCTCCCGGTGCGTCATGACGATGATGCTGATGCGCCGATTGATCGGGTCGAAGGGATTGGCCTTGTCGAAGAGCACCGTGGAGGCGAGGCCCACCACCCGGGCGACCTTGCCGGAGGAGAGTCCGCCCTGTACCAGCGCGCGCCGCGCGGCATTGGCCCGGTCGGCGGACAGCTCCCAATTGGTGTAGTGGTTGTGGCCCGGATAGGGATGGGCATCGGTGTGGCCGATGATGCTGATCTGGTTCGGCACGGTGTTCAGGTAGGGCGCGAGCGTCTGGAGGATCCTGCGCGTGTAGCCGCGCAGCCTCGCGCTGCCCAGATCGAACATGGGCCGGTTCTTCGCATCGACGATCTGGATGCGCACTCCTCGTGGGGTGATGTCGAGCAGCAGCTGGTTCTTGAAAGGTTTCAGCGCCTGGCTTTGATTGACCGCCTTGCGCAGCTGCGCCATCAGGGACTCGAGGCGGCGGTGATCGGCACTCGCCACCTGGTCTCGGGCCGTCTTCAGGCTGGCCGGAGACTTCGTTGGCGTCTGCTTCGAGGCGGTGACCTGCCGGGAGGGGGGAGTGGACTGCTGCTGGCCGGCGATCGAGTGCGCCGTTGCCTGCGATTCGAGGTCGACCACCTGGCTGGCGCGCGAGCGCTCGGCATCGAGTCCCCCACCCAGGTCGATCGGGCTGGTGCTGGCGCCGCCCGGGCCCATCTGTCCCGGGGCCGCCCGCACGCTGTGGCCGGCCTGCATGCTCGGGTTCTTGAAATAGTTGAAGATCGCCGCCCGCTCCTGCTTGTTCACGGCGGTGACGATCCACATGACCAGGAAGAACGCCATCATGGCGGTGACGAAGTCGGCGTAGGCGATCTTCCATACGCCGCCGTGGTGCGCCTCGCCGCGGCTCTTGCGGCGCTTGACGACGATGAGGGGTCTCTCGTCGCGCTTGCCGGCCATCAGGTGCTCGCTTTGGCCGCGCCGGCCGGCGGGGCGCTCGCGGCGGCGCCCGCCTTGGTTGCCGCCGGCTTGCCCTTGCCCTTCAACTGCGATTCCAGGTCGGCGAAGCTCGGGCGGACGTCGCTGAAGAGGAGCTTGCGCGAGAACTCGAGGGCCATCGCCGGCACATAACCGCGCACGCTCGCCACCAGGGCCATTTTCACCAGCTCGAAGGCCTTGGCCTCGTCGTTGGCGGCGTGCGCCATGGCCGCCGCCAGGGGGCCGGCGAAGCC
>DAIDHH010000084.1 GCA_027452045.1 Gammaproteobacteria bacterium | reverse complement strand
AACATCGGCGACGGCCTGGCGGTGTTCGAGGCCACCCACGGCACGGCGCCTGGCTTTGCGGGCAAGGACCGCGTCAATCCGAGCTCGCTCATCCTCTCCGCGGAGATGATGCTGCGCTACCTCGGCTGGACGGAGGCCGCGGATCTGATCACCAAGGGTGTGACCAACACGATCGCCGCCAAGGAGCTCACCTACGATCTGGCGCGACTGCGCGAGGCCATCAAGGCGCCGAAGCGCGAGCTCGCCGCGCGCAAGAGCGTCGAGGAGGATCTGCAGCGCCTCATCCCGGGCGCCACGCTCATGAGCTGCTCGGGCTTCGCCACGGCCATCATCCGACACATGGATGACTGAGTCGGGACGGCCGGCACTGAAGGTTCACCGCGACCGGACGTACGATCCGGACTGCGCGCGCTGCCCGCGGCTCGCGGCGTTCCTCGCGGAGGTCCGGGAGCGCTACCCGGACTATTGGGCGCGCCCGGTGCCGTCGTTCGGGGCGACGGACCCTCGCATCGTGATCGTGGGCCTCGCGCCGGGGCTGCACGGCGCCAATCGAACCGGACGGCCCTTCACGGGCGACTACGCGGGGATTCTGCTCTACCAGACGCTGCACGCGGCGGGGCTCGCCACGGGAGCGCACTCCGAGTCGGCAGATGATCCGCTCAAGCTGCGTCATCTGCGCATCATCAACTCCGTCAAGTGCGTGCCGCCGCAGAACAAGCCCCTGCCGGCGGAGATCCGCACCTGCAATGGATATCTCGCCGCCGAGCTCGAGGGACTGAAGCACGTGCGGGTGGTGCTGGCGCTCGGACGGATCGCCCATGACGCCTTCCTCACGGCCACCGGGCGCAAGCGCAGTGCATTCCCCTTCGCCCATGGCCGCGAACACCCCCTCGGTGAGGGGATGCATCTCATCGACTCCTACCACTGCAGCCGCTACAACACCTCGACCCGCCGCCTCACCGCGCCGATGTTCCAGAAGGTCGTGGCGCGAGCCTGCGAGCTCGCAGGCGTCTAAAATGGGCGGATGAACTCCGCCTTCGACCACAAGGCGTTCCTCGCCGCGCTGCCGCGCCGTCCGGGCGTCTATCGCATGTACGGCGCCTCCCATGAGCTCCTCTACGTCGGCAAGGCGCGCAGTCTCAAGGACCGGGTGAGCTCGTATTTCGTGGCGAGCAACGTCAACCCGAAGGTGCAGGCGCTGGTGCACCAGATCGCGGACATCGAGGTCACGGTCACCAACTCCGAGACCGAGGCGCTGCTCCTCGAGTACAACCTCATCAAGGAGCATCGGCCGCGCTACAACGTCGTGCTGCGCGACGACAAGAGCTATCCCTACATCCATCTCACCGCGAATCACCCCTTCCCGCGGCTCGTTTTCTACCGCGGCCCGCGCAGCGCCCCCGGGCGCTACTTCGGTCCCTTCCCCGGCGCCGGAGCGGTGCGCGATACCCTGAACCAGCTGCAGAAGCTCTTCCGCATCCGCAATTGCCGCGACAGTTTCTTCGAGAACCGCAGCCGCCCGTGCCTGCAGTACCAGATCGGCCGCTGCTCGGCGCCGTGCGTCGCGCTCATCACGCGCGAGGCCTACGCGCAGGACATCGACTCGGCCGTCAAGGTGCTCGAGGGGCGCAGCAATGAGGTCAACGCCACCCTGCAGGCGCGCATGCTGGACGCTTCGAGTCAGCTCGATTTCGAGCGCGCCGCGCAGGTCCGGGATCAGCTCGCGGCGCTCAAGGCGATCCAGGCCCAGCAGGTGGTGACGGCCGAGGATGAGCGCGATGTGGACGTGGTCGATATTGCCGGGGAGCCGGGCGAGTATGCGGTCAGCGTGATGTTGGTGCGCGGCGGTCGCAACCTCGGCACCAGCAGCAGCTTTCCCCGGGCGGCACTGGCCGAGCCCGGTGAGGCGCTTGCATCCTTCCTCATGCAGTATTACGCCAACCATGACCCCCCGCCCGAGGTGCTCCTCGGGCGCAGGCTCGAGGATGCCGAGGCGCTCGGGCAGGCGCTAGGCACCCGGGCCGGGCACGCCGTCCAGGTGCGCTCGCCGTCGCGAGGTCTGGCGGTGAGGTGGGTCGAGCTGACGCGGGAGAACGCCGCGCAGGCGTTGCGAATGCGGCTCTCGCGCCGGCAGGGGATGGAGGAGATGCTCGCCGCGCTCGCCGCTGAGCTCGATTTGCTCGCGCCGCCCTCGCGCATGGAATGCTTCGACATCAGTCACACGGGTGGGGAGGGAACGGTCGCCTCGTGCGTGGTCTTTGGAACGGAAGGCCCGCTCAAGAAGGAATACCGGCGCTTCAACATCACGGGCGTCACGCCGGGGGATGACTATGCCGCCCTCCGCCAGGCCATCGAGCGCCGCTACACCCGGATTCGGCACGAGGAGGTGCCGCCGCCCGATCTTCTGCTCATCGATGGCGGTCTCGGGCAGATAGACGGGGTGCACGAGGCGCTCAGCGCCCTCGGTTTCGGCGAGCTCACCCTGGTCGGGGTGGCCAAGGGACCCGACCGGCGCCCCGGCCAGGAGCGGCTGTTCGTGTACGGGGAGCGCGTGCCGAGGGTCCCCGAGGCCCATTCCCCGGCGCTGCGGCTCATCCAGCGGATCCGGGACGAGGCGCACCGCTTTGCGATCACCGGCCACCGGCGCAAGCGCGCGCGGCGCTACACCGAATCGGTGCTGGAGACGGTTCCGGGTCTGGGTCCGGCCAAGCGTCGGGCGCTGCTCACGCATTTCGGGGGCCTGCAGGGGGTGTTGCGCGCCGGGGTGGCGGACCTCGAAAAGGTGGCCGGAATCGGAGCAACCATGGCGCGCACCCTTTACGATCATCTGCATCCCGGCTCATGAAGGGGAGAGCCCTTGCCCTGGAACCTGCCGAACACGCTGACGTGGCTGCGCATCGCGGCTATCCCGCTCATCGTGTTGCTCTTTTTCCTGCCGTATCCGTGGGCGAGCCCGGCATCGGGCCTGCTGTTCGCCGCGGCGGGGATCACCGATAGCCTGGATGGCTATTTCGCGCGCCGGCTCGGCCAGACCTCGCGCCTCGGCGCTTTCCTCGATCCGGTGGCCGACAAGCTCATCGTGGCTGTCGCGCTGGTGCTGATCGTGAGCCGCGACACCCGGCCACTCATCGTGCTCACGGCGGCGGTGATCATCGGGCGCGAGATCACGATCTCGGCGCTGCGCGAGTGGATGGCGGAAATCGGGCAGCGGCGCAAGGTCGCCGTATCGCAGCTCGGCAAGGTGAAGACCATTCTGAGATCGTGGGGCTGTCGATGATGCTCTATCGCCTGCCGCTGAAGGCATTTCCGACCTACCCGACCGGCGTAATGCTCACCGAGCTTGCGGCCCTCGCGACCCTGGTCTCGATGGTGGCGTACCTGCGCGCCGCGTGGCCTGAACTGAAGCGCCCGGAGATCAAGGAGTAGCCGCTCGGGCGCCGGCACGGCAACTGCGCCTTGACTTCGGACAGGCGGCCTCTAAAATGCCGCCTCTCACCGCGATGCGGGAATAGCTCAGTTGGTAGAGCGCAACCTTGCCAAGGTTGAGGTCGCGAGTTCGAGCCTCGTTTCCCGCTCCATAAAATCAATTACTTAGCACATCCGGTGGCCCCGGCAGAATCACGCGCGAACCACGCGCCGCGCGTGATCTGCATCACTCTCCGCCGGCTCCCGAGTCTTCGGCGGCGACCGGATCGAAGAAATTGCACACCCGCGTCTCGCCGCGCCGCCTCGCCATGGCGGCGGCCGCGCGTACATGGGGGTCATCCGGCGCCGGCTGGTCCACCGTCACGTGACTCTTGAAGGACCGCGTGAGGAGTCCTGCGACCGCCTCGTAGAGACCCTCGATGCTGTCCGCCACGTTGCGCAGATACTCGGGCCGCCGGTGCTTGTACCGCCGCCCTGTGGGGCTGCCTTCCTCCCGGTGCCCCATGAAGACATCCGCCTCGGAGTCCGGCACGCCATCCTCCGCGAGCCACGTGCGCACGGTGTGCCGAATGACGTTCGGCCCGCCGCTGACACCGGCCTTCTCTGCGAGCAAGTCGAAGAACTCGCGGGTGGCAAGCGGCTTGCCGTAGTACGTGATGACATGCGCCTCGCCCCGGGTACCGAGTGTGCCGGCCGCGCCAGGGGGCCTCGGCGGGACCTTGGCATGGGTGGCGGCACCTGCCGCCACGTCCTCTTCGCGCCAGGCGGCGAGTTCCGCGGCGAGCGTCGGGGCGATCACGATGGTCGGCCGGCGCTTTTTCGTCTGGCGTCGACCCTCGGGGTTGAGTTGGATTCGCCCGAGACGAAGATCGACGCGATCCCAGGTGAGCTCTCGCAACGCCGCCTCGCGGCTCGCCGTACCGACTGCGAGCACGAGAAATCGCCACCAGTGCTCGCGGGTATAGCGCTCATTCTCCGGCCGGGCGGCCGCTGCGTTGAAGAGCGCCGCGAGTTCCTCGAGCGAGAAGGTGCGGTCACGGTCGACGAGGACCGGTTTCCAATCCTCCGCCGTGATTTGCTCGGGGATGACGAGGTCCTTGTTGTCGCGCTTGCACCAGCTCATCGCGGCCCAGATGCGGTTGAGGCGCCCGTCGATGGTCCAGTCCGAGAGACCGCGCTCGCGTAGCGCGGTCACGAGTTCCAACTGCTTGTTCCGGGTGAGCGCGCTGACATTCGCGTCACCCCACAGATCGAGCGCATCGCGCTGCGCGGCCCGCTGCGCCGGTGCGCTCGGCAGGTGCTGCGCGTAGTGGATGTAGTAGGCTTGGAGAACTTCGGCTAACTGCGCATCGGCGCCGACGGTGGGTCGCTCGTGTCGCAGGGCATGGTCGAGGAGGGCTTGCCTCGCCGCGTCGCGGTCTGCCGTGCCAGTTGAAACACCAGCCGTCTGTCGTGTCTTGGGGTCGTACCAGCAGATATACCAGTATTTCGCGCTGTTGTAACGCTTGAGGAAGAAGCGTCCGACCCGGTCACGTTCGTCTTGCATGTGCCCTCGCGCAGAAAGATTTCGAGGTCTTCCCGGCGGACCCGGGCCGAACGCCCGAACCGCACGGCGGCGAGCTTACCGGATTGGACGAATCGCTTCACGGTACGCACGCTCACTCTCAGATGCCCCGCCACCTCCTCCAGGGTAAAGAGGATCGGCAGCGGCGGCATCGATTGGGCGGTCATGATGACCGTCCTCCCGGCGTGAGCTCGTGAAAGGGCGCGTAGAACATGGTTTCAGAGTATGGCATGCCTTACCTTCCTGTCAAGTCCGGCATGTCGTGACGAGCGTCTCGTTGCGGTGCCGAAGGCATGGATTCCGGTCAGCGTCCCTCGTCCGCTGAACGGTCGGAGGGTACGGAAATCCTCGGTCGCGTGTCCATATGGGACTTCGCGCTCATCTGATTTTCCACGCGAACCATCGTCTCGCGCCAGGTGCGCCAGGTCATGCGGGGCCCGGCGGCGTTCGCGTTGTATGGCGCATCGAAGATCACGTGACGCCACAGCGGCATTTCGGCGCCATCGATGCGCGGCTTGTCATCCACGAGCACGTGGCCGCGCACCAAGGTCTTGTCCTTCGTGACGATCAGCCGTTGCAGGAAGTCTGCCCCGAGGTGCCGCTCGACCCACTCGTACTTCTCCGGCACGCAGTGACGCCAGAAGGTGAGCGGGGAAGTGCAGATTCGCACGTCATGCCCTTCCTCGAGCAGGCCGCGCGCGCCCTCGAGCGCGCCCGGCATCGGAAGGAGATTGCGATAAAACCCCGGTGCCTCGTAAATACTTCGCACCGCGTCATACAGGCGCGCAGGGTAATCCTCGCGCAAGTGAAACGACTTGCGATCGGCCGGCCCGAGCGCCGGCATCTGATCGGCATAGCGCAGGTTCCACGCGTCGCGGAATCCGCGCTCGAAGTCCGCGAGCACGCCGTCCTGATCGAGCAGTATCAGCATAGGGCGGGCCGGCGAAGAGTCAGGCGAGGAGCCGCGCAACGTGCGGGGCGAGGGCGGCGAGTAGGGCACCGATGGGCAGAAGCGCGCCCCAGGCAAAGGGAATGTCATCATCGAAGTCGAGTCCTGCGGACGGCGCTCCTGCGGCGGGCGCTGGCTGCGCTGCGGCATTCCCACCTGCGGCGGCAGCGCCGGTCGCGGACCGGTTCGACGGGTTCGGGGACGCGCCTTGTGCCCGGTTCTCCGATCCGCGGCTCGCGGGACCGCCGAGCATCTGCAGGTCGTTCACGATGATCTCGGTGCTGTAACGATCAACGCCGTTCGAGTCCTGCCACTTGCGCGTGCGCAGGCTCCCCTCGACGTAAATCTGAGAGCCCTTGCGCAGGTATTGGCCCACGATTTCGGCGAGCCGGCCGAAGAACACGCACCGGTGCCACTCCGTACGCTCGTGTTGCTCGCCGGTCTGCTTGTCGCGCCAGGACTCGTTCGTGGCGAGACTGACGTTCGCCACGGCCGAGCCCGAGGGCAGGGCACGGATGTCAGGGTTCTGTCCCAGGTTTCCGACCAAGATCACCTTGTTCACGCCACGCATGTCACGTCTCCTGCGCCCGTCGTGGACGGGCATGGGGTCGCCTGTTCACTAGCATTCCCCTGCGTCGTCGGCACGTGCTGGACCATGCGGTTCCAGGGCATCGGCTGTTGATTCATTTGCTTTTTCTACCGTGAGGGCGGCGCCGGTGGCACTGCCATGCCACTGCCCGCACAACTATTCCGTCAGGATTCTCAGATAAGTCATCTTCGAGTTGCGCTCGCAATTCGTCCGTGAGAAATCCGGAAACAGCCTCGTCGACGAATATACGTAGGTTCGGTCCGGCTTCTGGACCGTACTCCCAAATGCCAATGGAACCTCGCAGAACCGCGCGCCCGGCGATAGTTTGAGCCCAGTCGCATATTTCATTCCAAGAAGGATTGGTGGGATACCGATATTGAATCGGGTCGCTCATGATTTATCCTCATGCCTGTTGCTTGATATCAGCACCGCGCGAGAGATACCGTTCCACCAGCCGTCTGAGGTGACTCTCGTCGCTCTGCGCGACTTGCACACCGAGATGGGGGTCCACGATCTGCGTGGCCTCGCTTTTCTTGATCCCGAGCACGTCCATCATGGGCGGGTCAGAGCCGTCATCGGTCACGAGCAGGAAGCATGTCACCGGGTTCTTCTGGCCTTCTCGATCAAGCCGCCAGAGAATCTGCTGGTGGATGCCGGGCGACCAATCGAGCTCTCCGAGAATCACGACGGAGGAGCGGTACTGAAGGCCGTCCACGCCCGCGCCGGAGCGCAGCGACAGAATCAGGATGTCGGTGTCTCCATCGAGAAACCGGCGCTTCTCGGCTTCCTTGCGCGCGGCGGTCTCGGACCCGGTGTACATCGCGGGCTTCAAGTCCGCGAGTGCCTCGAGCCAGATCCGATAGACCTCGCGGTGCCACCCGACGAGCAGCACTGGCTCGCCGGCTTCCACCATGAGTCGCGCGAACGTCGCGACGGCTTTGGCCTTGGCGATCCCTGTGGTCTGGCGGACCATGATATCGAGCTCGCGGGCCGCCTGGCCGCGCTCGATGAAGCTGCCGGTGGTAGCCCGAATGGCGAGCTGCTGAGCGAGCGCTTCGACAGATTCGACGGTTTTCGCATCATAGTCGATGGTCTCGACGATGATGGAAGTCCTGGGCAGTTGCTGCCCCACGTCGCTCTTGAGCCGGCGGATGAGGGCGTGCTGCTCGCGCAGGTACGTGCCGAGGGCCTTCGGGTCCTTGATCCTCCCGCCGGCCTGTCCCAGGGATACCGTCCGCAGGACCCATTCGCGCTCGAAGTCCGCCCACTCGCCGAGCACCGCGTCGTCGATGAACTGCATCACGTTCCACATCTCGATGCCGTAGTTGTAGATCGGCGTGGCGGTGAGCCCGAGGCGGTACGTGACCCCCTGGGAGAGAAGGAACGCCGCGGCACCTTTCTGCGTACCCTTGCCGGTGCGCAGGCTCTGCGGCTCGTCATACACAGCAGCCTTGAAGAAACCCCCGTGCGACTTGAAGAACTGGATCCACCCGCCGATCTGACTCACGCGAAAGATGTACACGTCCGCAGGCGGCAGGTTGTACGGAGAGCCCTTCTTGATCAGGTGGACCGAGAGCGCCGTGAAGGCGGTGATCTTGTCCACCCACTGCTGCTGCATGTGGGCATCGCAGACGACGGCGGCGGGCAGCGTACCCGGTGTGCTCGCGAGGAATCCCGCCGCGGTGTAGGTCTTGCCGAGTCCGCCCTCATCACCGAGGAGAAGACTCTTGCGCCTACGCAGAACCTCGATCGCCTGCGCCTGGTAGTCGCGGATCCGCTGTCCGGGCCTCACGCCGTCGATGGCGGGCGCTCGATAGTCGGGCAGCAGGATGCGCTCGAGTTCGGCCTGCTCGAGGTCCCATCCACGCCGGCCGGTCTCGAGGACGTGACGATCTTCGGCCGTCATGGCGAGCGGATAGCGCAAGGTGAACCACTCGAGGTCCGCAGCGTGCATCAGATCGTTCGGCAGGTGGAAGGGGCCGGCCGATTCCTTCGGCACACGCGGGAAGAGGTGCTTGAAGCGGATCGCGACGTGCGGTTCGAGGTCCGTGAGTTCCCACCGCTTGCCATCAGGAGTTAACTGCATGGTCCCATAGGTCCGGCCCACCGGTCCGCGTGCTTGCTGCGGAATCGCAAGCGGTAAGGGAATGCTGCACGCAGTGCTGCTGCTCACAGCAGCCACCCCTTGGAGAGGGAAGCGACATACACGGGCTTGCCGCCGATCTCGGCCGGCAGCCCCATGCTGAGATTTGAGGCGAGGATGATGGCGGCGACCTCCGGATGCCGCGCGTACCGCTCGATCTGGCGGTAGATGTCGATCTTGCGCGGCCCGCCGCCCCGACCCTTGAGCTTGCATTCGACCGCGACCCACCGGGTGAGCTCGCGGGGGCATGGGATCAGGAAGTCGGGGATGTCTTCGCTCGAAAGCCGGTACTCGCGCTCGAAGGGGAGGCCGGCGGTCGTAAGGGCGTCAGCGATACCGGACTGCATGGCCTTCTCGGAAGAGAGATCGACGCGGGTGCGCGAGAGCAGCCGCACGAGGGAAGCGCAGAGAGACTGAGTGCCGGGGCATCCGGCGCTAGGTGGTGGTGTGGACGGTCCGGTATGGTGGTGTTGCAGGGTTGTCACGCCTCACCTTCCGTCGGTAGATTGCTTGAACTTCCGCCGATGCAGTTCCATCTGCAGGTTGACGAAGCCGGCGGTGCCAAAGCCGTCTTGGGGCAAGATTGCCTGGCCGCAGTGCGGGCAAATCGGGGCCATCGAGCGGCTTCGCCACGCCTTCTCGACTTGGCGAGCCGCTCGCAAAACCATGGAGCCTTCGGCCTCGCGTGCGAGTCGATCTCGGTAGGCATCGAGTTCGCGCTTATGCTCGTCCCACTTCGCGCACATTCGCCGGAGCGTCAGATAGGCATCCAGTTGCCGACCGCAATCATCGCAAGTCACGATCCCGCCGTTATCGTCGAGGGTGACTTTCTTGTGTTCGCACCGGTCATCTGGGAACAAGCGCGCCCCGCGGAGCTTGAATGCCATGTCCGCGAAGAGGACGACGTTGTCGGTCATGACTGGACGGAGCCTCTGGCACGTCGGTGATGCAGGATGTCCTCCGCCCACGCCAATCCGACGGACGTGCGTTCACGAATTCCGTCATGGATGCGATGGATTATCGCGGCGAGCTCCGTGCGGTCGACCTCGATGGCACCGAAGCGGAGGGCGAGCGCGCGCTTCCCCTTGGCGATATCGTAGTGAGGCGTGCTCGCCGAGTGCTGGTACCAGCGCCGCGCAACGCCGATGCGCTCGACCATCGCGTGCAGCTCGGCCGGCGAGTCGGCCAGCAGATGGCACATGAGCATCCTGCCATATCGGTATTGAGCTTGATCGACGTAAACGCCCATTGGTTATGCCCTCGCGGCGCTCAGTGCGGAAAGCCGCCGCCGCCAGCGGCGTTTCGGCTCGGGGTGGAGTGCGAGTTGCCGGGGCCGCTCGGGGCGGTCCCACTCGCCACCGTCCGTTGTGCCCATGTACGCGAAGCCGGCGGCACGCAGCGATGTGCCGGGTTCCTCGGGGAGGGTGTAGGTCCAAACCTCGGTGTATCCGAGGGCTTTCGCGGCGCGCGCGAGCGCGCCGTAGAGCATCGAGCAGCCATTCGGGATGCCCTCCCGGACGGCGATCCGCAAGATATAGATGCGGCCGGTGCCCTGCCAGACCCGGCATGGATTGCCGGCAATGCCAACGCCGACAACCTCATCGCCTTCCGCGACGGCTGCGGCGAAGAGGCCGCCCTGGACGGTGGGCAGGTGGCGGTGCCACTGCCTGACCAGGCGCTGAGCGGTTTTCACCGTCATGGGGACGAGTTCGAGCACAATCCCATTCCTCACTGCGGTGTCGCTGAAAGGGCAGCGAGTCTATGCGGGCAGATCGCTCGGTCACAGTCGCCCGGCCGGACAGGCGCATCGCATTCGACGCATCGCTGCGATGCGCCCTGATCGCCGGGCCGAGCCTGCCGCGCGAGCGCCCTTTCCCGGTCCGCGAGATAGGCTGGCGAACCGATATCCGCGATGAGATCGTCGCGATGGGACCATTCCGCGGCGCACATGGCGAATCCGGCGTCGTAGGCCGCCTCGACCGCGTGTGTATGTCCCTGGACATCGCGCAATTCCTCATCGCGGCGCCGGGTCTCTTCTGCCTTCAAGCGATCGCGTTCATCCAGCGCTTCCGAGAGTGCCAATCCGAGTCCTTTCCAGCCGACGTATGGAGGCTCTCCGGTGAAGGCCGTTCGCATCGCGATGATGCTCTCGACGTGCGTTGCGGCCTCGCGGTCGCGTTGCACCAGCGTATCCACTATCGCCAACAACGTGCGGCGGTCCCAATCGGCCGCACTGCGCGGAGTGGTTTGGCGGTCCCGTTCACGGATGGCCTCAAGTTCATGCAGGGTCATTGAAGCAACCCTCTATGCCCATGCGAAAGATCAATCCCAAGCAGGCCCATCCGCCGATCGTGAGTCCGAGCCAGACTCCGAAGAAGAAATACGACATCATCGTTCCCCGATACAGGTGTGCACGGCGTAGTAGGTGCGAGAGCCGACAGTCGTGAGACCGGAGGGGTCGAGCGCCGCGAAACACGCCCGGTTGCTCGGATAAACCCGCGCGGTCCAAACGCCGCGTAAGTTACCGTTCCAGGGACTCACTGCGATCACGACGCTTCGGCAGCGGGTGCTTGGCGGTACAGCTATACCCGATTGAAGCGTGCAAGCGAGGAGGACGGCGAGCGTGAATCGCATGACGCGCTCACTCCTGACGCGCGAGGAGGGTGAAGTCCGACTCAAGCGGGGACATATCATCGCGGTCGGGCACGATCCGGATCGACTCGCGAATCCGGAGCGCCTCGCGCTCGATCAGCAGGGGCTGTGCGAGCGGCTCGGGCCGCCGCACCGCGGCGCGCAACTCGCCGCTCAGGCGGGGTTCGGCGCGCCGGGCCGGCTGGATGGGCGCAGGGCGGCCTGGCGCATCGGAATCATGCCGGCGCGCCACCGCCCGCCCCATAGCCTCGCGCATGGCGGGACTCGAAAAGAAGTCGAACCCTTCGTCGCGCACAAACAGGAGGCGGTGCGTCGCCGCGCGCCGCTCGGTCCGCCGCCAATGAATGAGTCCCAGGATCGAGGTAAGGAAGTAGTAGGCGAAGAGTGCCAGCGTCCACCACTCGCGCAGCAGGGCGAAGTACAGCACGGCGAGGGCGTTCGCGGGGATCCAGAATTGCCACCCCCTCGCATCGCGCCGGCGGATGAACTCGTTGCCCACGATGGCGAGCAGCACGAAGGCGATGTTGAGGAGGGTGATGGCGCTCAACATAACCGTGGTATGTGGGATTCTCATGAGTGATTGTCTCCGGTGGTGATGTTCTCGGTCATCAGCCGCGATCCCAATGTAGCTGGCGATTGTCGGGTACCGGCCCGACGAATCGCTGGTATGCCGCAATCCAGTCATGTGCCAGTGCGCGTTGCGCTGTGGTCAAGCGAAGCCCACGGTGGCACACCAGCCAATGCAGCCGGGCCTCGAGCCGATCTTTCGCGTAACTGCCCCATCCTTCGACGACATGATGGGGCTGCGGCCAGAGGTTCTCCGGGCTCGTCGGCGAGCCCCCCAGGGACAAAGCGATGAGGTGATCTTCCTCATAGTCACGAAGCCAACGATCGCGGTATCCGTACTCGCGGATCTGTAAGCGCTTCAGCCGCTCGGTGTAGTCTTCGGGCGGGCGGATGCTGCGCGAGTAACCCGGCACGCAAATCGTCTCGTGAATATTCGCCTGGGTGACGGCGGGATTGAGGGCACCCGGGGTCAGGGACGGATTGGGGCGCGCGTTCCGAAGGGGATGGAGTGGATCATGCGCGTGCGGCGCGGGTGTGTGGTAAGGCCGATCCGCATCGCGCGACCGGAAAGTCCACGCCACCTCGCGTCCGTGTTTCCACGCCTCGGCGCGCCAGCGCGCGGCCGCGGGAGAGTGCTTGCCGCAAGCGCAGAGCGCGAGCGTGCCGAGAATGGCGGTGACTACGATGATATGTCGATGCGACGCGTCCCTGCGCGTCGCCAGGATGCTTTGGAGGGTCTCGAGGAGTGCACTCAGCCTCATGGCTTCATCTCATCCGGACCGGCGCGTCCGATGTGTCATGCGGCTCATTGAGGACCCGCTTCATGGCCGCGTAGGTGAGCGGCGCCGACCAGTTCGCCGGTCCGCGCAGGTCGCCGATCTCCTCGGTGAGCTGCGCCGCGAGCGTCGGCCATGCGTCCAGCAGGCGCGCCCATACTGGGCTCGCCGCGCGCATGCGCGGAAGCTCGGTGGCCGTTTCGGGGGAGTCCGCGAGCAGCAAGAGACATCGCCGCAGATCAGACGGGTCGAACGGGTGATGGGGCGTTCTCCGCCAATGCCCTTCGAGAAGAGGGAAACCGTACAGGTACTCGACGATGAACTCACTGGACAGACCGCGTTCGCCCGTGATCAGCCAGTTCACGACGGACTGGGGAATGTCGAAGTTCGGCATGTTCACAGCTCCTGCCGCAGCGTGTGGTAGCGCTCGAGGAACCGCTGTGCGAGTCCGATACCGGGTGCCGCAGCGGCGGGCCACACGTTGTGCGGCTCGACGTGCTCGAGGCCGAGCGCGCGGATGCGCGCCTCGGCGTCCGCAGGGGTGAGAAAGAGCGCCCGAATCTCGGTCACCAGGGCGCAGAGGTCGGCGTCGTGAACAGCCGCCAGCCATGTCTCCATGAGAGCGCTCACGCCGAGCGCGACGTGGACGGCCTTCTCGACTCCGGATTCGAATTCTCGCCAGGGCTCACCGAGCGCGTGCTTGATCGGCGTAGGCATGTCTCCGGAATACGCCTCATGGGCGTCGTGCAACAAACCGGCGAGTTGGCCGGCTGGCGAGATTCCCCGGGACCTCAGGATGTCCGCGACGAACAGGGAATGCTCGGCGACGGAATAGTGGCGCTTGCAGTGCCCGCCGAATCGGCAGATCTGCGCCAGTGCGTGCGCAATGTCGGGCAGGCAGACGGCTTCGGTCTTGACGCCTGCTGCGAGACACTTGGGTTCGAAGGCCCGGCCGGATGCAGTGAGCATGGGCACGGTGGCTAATCCTTCAGAGCGCTGACGCGCTCCATTGCGGCATGAAGGCGCTCGCGCACGATGACGAGGGCGATCTGCACGTCCTCTGGATCGACATCCTCGGTGCCCACCGCAGCGATGGCCGTGGCGACCAGACTCTCGGTGTTCGCAAGGTCATCGACGATGTCTAGGATGGTGCCGGCACCGTCCGTTGAGGGAACTGAGCGGGTTTTGCTGGAGGTCTTTTGAGTCATGTGGAAGTCCTATGAATTGGGATAGTGAGCATCGAGTCCATCGTTTGATTCTATGAAACCCGCGCTCTCGGTGCTCGGCGAGTTCCCGAATGTCATTCGGATATTCGCGAGGGATCCGCTTCATTGACCGCCTCCCCGGCCGCTCGCGAGCGTCGCTTCCCGGTGTCGAGTCAAGAGTTCCTCGAGAGTTTGGAGAACGGGATCATCCTCGCAACCGCGCCTAACCTGCCAGTCCGTGAGCCGCTCGGCCAATGCACGCACCAGGGCGAGTTCATCATTGGCGCAGAGTTCATCGCCCATGATGGCGAGAAGCCCCTGCGCGAAGTCCTCGGAGTCCGCCCGAGGGTCGCGATCCTCGTATTGCAGTACTTCCCAATCGCTGTTGGTTTCGACCGCGACCCGCACGCGCCGTTGCGGGTGGGGGTAGAGACACCCGGACTTGTGTGTTTTCCAGGGACCGATCAGCCGCTCTGCGATCCCCCTAGCCGAGAGCGTCGGGCTCCCGTTTGTCGGACGCTCGAGCACGAGCCCTACGAACGAAAGGAGACCCACCGCTGCGGTCTGCGCGGCGATGAGCCAGGTCATCGCGGCGAAAAGCGATCGGGTGTGCCAAAAGACCGCTTGAATGAAGTCTTCCCAACAGTCCTGGCCGCGGTAGCAGTACGCACGGGGCTTCAGCAGTGGATTGAAGAACACAGCGACCACAACGATGCTTGCCACGGTTACGCCGAGCGCGAGCTTGTGGATCGGCTTGAGTGTCATGCGGAAGTCCTCATTGGGTGCAGAGGTTCAGCGCGTAGCCTCGGCCGAGAGTTCCATCGCGAGGCGCAGAATCTGCGCGGCGCTGCGCAGGCGGACCGCGGCGACGAGGGCGGCTTTCAGCCGCTCGATCTGGTAGCGGCGCGCAAGCGTGTCCGACTGGCGCGCGAGGAGCCGAAGGTCCTCGGCGATCCCATCGATGCGGCGCTCGAGCGCGAGATCGGTTTCAGTCGGGTCTGGGTAGAGACGCAGCGCCGGCCCCGTCGCGGCGCTCATGCAGACCGAGCAGGTTCTGCGGCGACGGCCGCTGCGCATCAGGGCGAACGACTCGGCAGGCCGGGACCGGCGGCATGATGAGCACACGCGGGTCGCGGCGCTGAGAACGGCGTTCATGAGGCACTCCAGAGAGAGACGGAGATGGAACTGCGGCCCCACCAGCCCGACGTACACCAGTGGCGCGGCGCGCGGGTGACTGTCCACTCGCGAAGGGCGGCGTAGCGACGGAGGCTGATGCGGTGGCGGCGAGAGGTGCGCCCCCGCCGCTCGATGGTGACGATGGCGCCGCCGAGCTTGCGGTACGCACGGATGGAGGCGAGAAGCTCCCGCGCCGGCGCGTGCGAGCCCTTCACCGCCTCGGGCGTGGGATGAGGTTGATCACTCATCGCGGCTGCGCTCGCGGTATAGCACCGGCAACCCGGGCAAGCGCAGTGACACAGATGCGTCGCCGATCACAGACGCGGGGTGCGCGAGCGCCGTACTGTCGGTGCGATGAACAGGGCTTGCGAGTTCGGAGGGCCGTGACGGACGGGAACGGGGCGCGTGCACGCATGAGCGCGCGCGAAAGCGGATATGAAGCGCCACTACAGGCGCGGTTCCAGCGGCCGATACCGTTAGCATGGTGAATGCGCAGTCGCGTACTGATATGTGCCGCAGGATCTGACCGCGCGGCCGATAAACCGAAGCGCAGCGCTGGGAAATGGAATTGTACGGGGCGTGCATATCGGTTCTATTGCAACGGGGCTGCCGCGTCGCCCTCGATGAGGACGCGCGCCACAAGTACCCCGATGTCGGAAAGCTGAAGTCCGCTTCGCGCTTTCGGCGGCAGCGCTTGCAGGGCGCGCATTCCGAAGCTGCGCAAGAAACACCGACCGTGATAGGGCTTCCCGGCCCGGGTTACGCAGTGCCGGTCGTCGGCGAGACACCGGCAGTCCGCGCAGACCACCAGATGACGAACGTCATGCGCGCGGCGGATCTCCGGGTCGGGCAGCGGGCCAAGTCCCCGCAGATAGCGCCTCAACACCCTCGAATCAGCAAACGCATGGGCGGCAGTCATGCCCTAAGAGTACGGCAAGCTTTACCATGGGTCAAGCATGCCAGACCCACAGCCGAATTCTGTAAAACGAGCCGTGCTATGACGGCGAACGGAGATTCGCGATGATTGAATGGCGAGAGGTGCGCGGGGTGCGCGTCGCGGTGATCGAGAACGTCCTGGTCGTTGATCTGCCCGGGCCTAGAACAGGGCGTGTGAAATTGGCGCCGGCCAGGGGCGGCGGGCGGCAAGACGGTGGGGCTCCGCGCGGCCGAGTCGCCGCGCAAGGTAATGGGAAGCGAACCTCAGGAAGAACGGTTTCCCTTGACGACCCGAAGGCGTTCGGGCCGCCCGGGCGGAGGCGGGGTAATAGAACCCGGAGGCCCGTTAACGAGGTATTGAAGCGTCGTCCCGAGGACCTGGACGAGCTTTAGAACGGTCTTGAGCCGGATGTCTTTGATCTGTCCGTGCTCCCACTGAGAGACCGTGGCCTTGGTCACGCCGACCCGGGTGCCAAGATCGGTCTGAGACCACTCGCGTTGTAGGCGCATCTCACGAATGCGCTCGCCTAGGCGTTTGCTGTCCATGGGGTATAGCCTCGCGCGGTGAAGGTCTGGCATGCTTGACTATGAGGTATGGCATGCTTTATTTTGTGCCGTATGAGAACAGAAGACGCCGTCCGCCACTTCGGCACGAAAAGCGCGATCGCGCGCGCACTCGGTATCACGAAGGCGTCTCTCACGTCCTGGGGTGAACGGGTCCCGGCGTTGCGCGCCTGGCAGCTCTCGGCGATCACGGCGGGGAAGCTGAAGTTCGATCCAAACGAGTACCTCGGTCGCCCCGCGCCGGTAATTCCGGGGCGCACGGCACCCTCGGGCTCATCACGGCGGTCTGCCGAGTGCGTCGGCGCGCCGACGCGTCGCGCTTCGAAGAAGCGCGTGCCGCCCCGCCCGTAGACCTCCACGAAGGTACCCGTCACATGAGCCTCCCACTTGGACATGACATCAAACGCATCAAGTTCGGCGATAAGGGCTACGCCTACATCGCCGCGCGCGCACGGCTGCAAGGCTGCACGATGCAGCAGGCCGTGCGGGAAATCGTCGAGGAAAGGGCGCAAGCGGAGTTTCATACCGCCACGGTGCTCGTTTCCATGGTCCCGCGCGAGGCCCGCGCGGAGGACGGTGAGGGACTTGGCGTGGCCGCGCGAGAGCGCGGTGCGCTTGTCCCCTTCGCGGATCTGCGCCGTCCGGCGCGGTAACTGCCCGTGCGCCCGAACATGAAACGCTCGGGTGACCCCGCCGTCGTGGGTTGCGGGCACTGGGGCATGAGGATCGGCTTCGGAGCATGGACAAGGGGGGCGTTGCACTGATGGCGCAGGTTCCACTGGCCTTCGAGGAACCCTCCGGCGGCGCGCGCCCGTCAAACAGTGCTGCCGCTGATCCGGCGGCGGCGACACCTGCGTCACCGTCCGCCCCGCCGCCCGGGATGGCACGATGCGCCGCGTGCCGCTCGTTCCAACTCCGCCGGTCGGCGGAGCCGAAGTCGATCGACGGGTGGTGTACCAAGTTTCACGTGGAAACCTGGCCGGAGCCGATCTTCGCCTGTGAGGGGTACGTTCCAGCGGATGCGGCGGCCATTGCGTTGCATCGGCGCCGCGGCGAGGTCGTTCAGCGGCTGAGGGCCGATAGCAGCCTTCGGTATGCGTGGGATGTGGAGAATGCGAGTCCGGTAGGTCCCGCGGCGATCGACGTGTCGGTCATGCTCGGCATCCGTTACCGCGATGACGAACTTCTCACGGGTGTACTGCGCATCCCCGGTGATCGTTGGAACATGGCGGCGTTCCTCACGTCCGTCGGCGAGATGGGGATGTCCCCGGCCGGGGCTGCCGAATGAGCGTCGCCGCGCCGGATGGGTTCCCGCCGCCCCGGCCGTTTCAGGTCGAGGCGATCGAATCACTGCGCGGTCATATTCGCAGGCGGATTCGGGCGCTGATCCTCTGCGCCCCGACGGGGGCCGGGAAGACCTACACCGCCATGTGGCTCGCGAAGCTGACGCTCGAGAAGGGAAAGCGCGTGGTGTTCATCGCCGATCGGATATCGCTCATCGACCAAACCTCTCAGGTCGCTGACGGGTACGGTCTCGGTCACGGGGTGATCCAAGCGAACCATCCCCGTCGCGCTCCGGAGAAACCGTTTCAGATCGCGAGCACTCAAACCCTGGGACGGCGCGGTGAACTCCCGGACGCCGATCTCTACATCATCGACGAGGCACACACGCAGTACACGCGCACGCTCGAGTTGTTGGCTGGGAAGAAGGCCGTCGTCATTGGACTCACGGCAACGCCCTGCACGCAAGGTCTGGAGGAGTTCTTCGACGGTCTGATTAATGCCGTCACCATGGAGTCCCTCACCGAGCAAGGCATTCTGGTGCCGCTTCGCATCTATCGCGGCCCCCGGCCGGACATGCGCGGGGTGAAAAAGATCGGCGGCGAATGGAGCGCCGCCGGCAGCGAGAAACGCTGCGTGCTCAAGATCGTGGATGTCGTGCGCGAGTGGGCCGCGAAGGCCGAGGGGCGCAAGACGATCGCCTTCGGGCCGACAATCGGCTACGCGGAACTCCTGGCCGAGGCGTTCGAGGAAGTTGGCGTCCGCGCGGCCGCGTACACCATGACGACGGCCGAGGAGGCGCGCAAAGAACTCGTCGCGGAGTTTCGAAAGCCCGACTCGGCGATCCGGGTGCTCACTTCAGTCGAGGCGCTCGGCAAGGGCTTCGACGTGCCGGATATCGGGTGCATCATCGATGCACGACCGTTTAAACGGTCGCTCTCCTCGGTGATCCAGATGTGGGGGCGCGGGGTGCGCTCGGCCCCTGGGAAGCGTGACTGCATTCTGCTCGATTGCTCGGGGAACGCCTGGCGGTTTTGGCCCGATTTCCAGGTGGTCTTCAAACGCGGATTCGAGACGCTGCTCTTCTCGCAGGAGGCGGACAAGAAGGCCCGGGAAACGGATGAAGAGGCGTTGCCGGCCTGTCCGAAGTGCGGCTCGGCACCGTTCGAGGATCAATGCACGCAGTGCGGCTACCGGGAGCCAGCGGTGAAGCCCTGCCCGAATTGTGGCAGTGAGGGGTTTCGCACGCACTGCAGGGCCTGCGGCTACAGCGAGATCGGTGAGACCGTCGAGGTGATCGACGGTGATCTCCAGCCGGAGCCCTTTGACGTGCATGGCGCGAGCGCAATTCGCTTTTGGCGGCAGATTTGCGCGCACGTCGGACGCTCGCGCTGCGCGGAGCGGAAACGTCGCTGGCGTGCAGCCTACATCTTTCGCGATTTCGTCGGCGAACTGCCGCCGTCGGGTTGGACGTATCTGCCGGCGGACGATGGGTGCCCGATGGAAATCCGGCGCCGCATCTGGGCGCGGGACGCCGAGTGGCATCGTGCACACGGGGGTTCCGCGCTCGCCGATCAACAGGTCGGCGCCGCCCCGGGGTTCGCGCCGGATGTGAGGAGCGAAGGCGCATGAACTGTGTTGTAAAACAACAACGTTTACTGCAAAGGTTGCAGCGCTTGCGGCAGCCAAAATTGCGGCACTTTGGGGCGGTGCCAAGCACGTCAATGAGTTACGTTTCCGAAGTGTCGCAAGTGTCGCAGAGTGTCGCAAGCCCTTGCGACACTCGTTTCGGAGACGTAAGTCACGGAGTATCCAAGGAAAACTCACGAAGTGTCGCAAGTGTCGCAAGGTCTTCGGAGAAAACGGCGAAAGTCAAAGGCGGGGATGTTGTAGTAAAACAACAATGTAAAAAATTGGCCTTAGCGAATTCCGCGTCACCCGCGACACTCCCGGAAAGGTTGCGACACTTGCGACACTTGGGCTTTTCGCAGAAAAGCTCCAAGGAAGTCAACAAGTTGTGCTCCGCGAAGTGTCGCAAAACTCCCTGCGACAGTGTTGCGACACTTGCGACAGTTGGTGCTCGCGCCTCGGGGGCCGCTGGCACCGGCGTCCGTGCCGTCCGGTGGTCGCCGCACGGTCGGGGAGTCCCCTGGGCACTCGCCACCGACCCCGGACGCCCTGGCTGCGCCAACGGCTTCAACGCCGGCCCCTGGGCTACCGGGAGCGCATCGCTCAGCTCCGTCCACGGCCGCTCTCCGTGGCTCATCGTTGGCGATGGGGATTCAGCGCAGCGGAGGATCGCCGCGTGAGCAGTACGACGTGCCCGAACTGCGGTGGAGCAAAGAAGGAGTGGTCGCGGATCTGTTGGCGCTGCTATGTCGATCAGCGCTGCGCGGAGGCTCGTCGAGAAGGGTACGCAGTCGGATTCCGGGATGCCGAGGCCCAGTACCGACGAACGCAGATGAGCACAGAGCGAGTGGGCGAGGTGACGCTGGATGAGCGTCGTCTCCGGCAGCTATTACAGCTATGTCACCCTGACCGTCACGCAAACTCTCTCGCGTCGCAAAAGGCAACCGCCTGGCTACTTTCGCTACGGCAGGAGCGCACGAGGCGGAACGTATGATTGATAAGTTGCTCGAACGCCTCGAGGGGGTCCGCCGCTGCGGTACCGGTCGGTGGATGGCGAAGTGTCCCGCCCATGAGGACCGGCGTCCCTCACTGTCCATTGGTGAGACCGCTGATGGGCGGGTGCTGATTCATTGCTTCGGGGGTTGCGATTCGGAGGCTATTGTCAAGGCGATTGGCCTCACGATGTCCGATCTCTTTCCGACGCCCATCAAGTCGACCGCGAGGGAGGGAGGGTTCGAGAGTAGAGCACTGCGTGTCGCTGCCGAGCAGGCACTGTATGCGGTCGAGCATGAGATATTGGTCGCGACGCTGATCCTGTCTGATTGTCTGGAAACAGGGCGCGTTGACGCAGCACAAGTGGATCGCTTGGCCCAAGCAGGGGGGCGTCTCACGGCCGCGCTTGACGTGGCGGGCCGCTGCGCGCGCGCAGCCGAGCGAGTGAGGTCATGGGGACGATCCCGTGTCCACTGAGGGTACCGACTATGAACCGCGCGGTGCCGCGGCGGAGGAGATCTTGCGGCGCTTCCGCGAGAAACGCGGTGAGGCGGGCGGCGACGCCTGGCCGACGCCCGAGCAGATCATCCCGGCGCTCGCCGCGGTGCCGTACCCGATCGAAGCCCTGCCCGATGTCGTGCGCGAGGCGGTGCAGGAGGTACAAGGCTTTTTGAAAGCGCCTCTGTCCATGGTGGCGACCAGCGCGGTGACCGCGATGAGTCTCGCCGCACAGGGTATCGCGGACGTGGAGCGCGCTGAAGGGTTGCGTGGGCCGTGCAGTCTCTTTTCGATCACGGTTGCCGAATCGGGCGAACGCAAGAGCGCCTGCGACAACTGCTTCGCGAAGCCCTTGCGCGACTATGAACAGGCTCGCATCGACGAGCACACTGAGCAGGCGAAGGACTTCGAGGCCGAGATGGCTGCGTGGAACGCTAGGATGGAAGCGCTCACCGCCGGGTTGCGCAAGGAGAAGGGAAAAGCGGCGAGTGCCGATAGCGTCGCGGAACTCGCGGAAGCTCAGCGCGCAAAACCCGAGGCGCCGCGCGTCCCGCAGATGTTCTATGAGGACACGACGCCGGAGGCGATCGCGTGGGGCTTGGCGAAGAAGTGGCCCTCCGCGGCCATCATGGCGGCCGAGGGCGGAATGATCCTGGGCGGTCACGGCATGAGCAAGGAGACGCTTGTCCGCAATCTCGCGTTAATCAATGTTCTATGGGATGGCGCGAGTGTGACGATCGACCGGCGGACCAAGGAGAGCTTCCGGGTCGCGGGCGCGCGCCTTACCGTCGGTATCCAGGTGCAGTCGGGACTGCTGCTCGACTTTGTGCAGAGCACCCGCGGCCTCGCACGCTCATCCGGGTTTCTCGCGCGTTTTCTCATCGCATGGCCGGAGAGCACCCAGGGATACCGTGACTTCTGTGAGCCGCCGCCGGGGTTCCCCGCGCTCTCGGCGTATCACGCGCAATTGCGCGCGATGCTCGAGCGGCAGGGGACACTGGATGAGCATGGCCGTCTGGTGCCGCGCGCGCTGCCGTTGGAACCGGCTGCGAAACAAGCATGGATCACGTGGCACGATAACGTCGAGCACTCCATGCGGCCGACCCGGGAGATGGCGGACCTGAAGGACGTAGCGGCGAAGGCGGCAGACAACCTCGCGCGGGTCGCGGCGGTGCTGGCCGTGTTCGAGGACCCGGCCGCGACGATCGTGGCTGAGCGTCATATCTGCGCCGCTGCCTCGATCATGAACTGGCACCTGCAGGAGGCGCGGCGGTTCTTTGGGCAACTGGCGCTGCCCGTTGAAATCGGCGACGCGGTCCTGATCGACGGGTGGTTGGTCAAACGCGCTCCCGATACCGCCAAGACTCGTTTCACGAAGCGCGATGTACAGCGCTTGGGTCCCGTCCGCGAGCGCGAACGGTTCACACAGGCGCTGGCCATTCTGGAAGACGCCGCCCGGATCCGGATCGTCCGCGAGGGACGATCATGGGTCGTGGAACTCAATCCCGCACTCACCGGTGACGGTAGGCGCGGCACACCTGGGGGGAAGGAGGCCGGTCGTGGTTAGGCGGCGGTTATTTTTGCTCACCAGGTATGGCATGCCATATCACGTGAACGCGTTTGAGTTTGAAGCCGGCTGGCGGAACCCGCCGACGCCACTCACAGGGGGACCGCGTGCGGAGAGGACCGCAAGGGATGGCGCCGCACGCGGGGCGCAGGTCGATGCGAGTTCGTGTGATCTGACGGGCACGGCCGCCGCGACCGGCGCCTCTCCCTGTCCCCAAACACCAAGCTCACGGAGTCCGTGGATGTTTCAGACCGTGACGGAAGTCGAACCGAGGCGCTTGCAGTGGATCGAGCGGCAACTCAGTCGCTCCAATCTGCTGAGCGCGATCAATATCGAAGTCGATGCGCCGAGCGGCGTGGCGTCCGTCGTGTGGGCGGAGAGAACGCGCGCCGATATGGGGAAGGTAGCGGTCGTCGGATTTCTGATCGAGATCGCCCGGCTCGACATGCCGCTCTTCTGTCTCTACCAGACCGAGCAGGAGCGTCCCTCATGACCGGCTGCGCCGGGGCACAAACGGAGAGGGACGGGCTGCAAGGTGACGCTGGCGCAGGCCCGCAGCCGTGCCGAGTCGGCCGGGCGACCCTCTACCTCGCCGATTGCCGTGAGGTGCTCGGCGCGATCACCACCGAGTCGATCGACGCCATCGTCACCGACCCACCCTACGAACTCACTGCGGCCCGTCCCGGCGGACGCAGTGCCGCGACCCGCGGCGCGGTGATGCGCGGGTTCATGGGCCTCGCGTGGGACGCGACCGGTATCGCGTATGACCCCACGCTCTGGCGAGAGTGTCTGAGGGTCTTGAAGCCGGGGGCACATCTCCTCGCCTTCGGCGGTGCGCGCACCGCGCACCGGATGGTGTGCGCCATCGAGGATGCGGGATTCGAGATACGAGACTCGATCCTCTGGCTGTACGGCTCCGGATTTCCCAAGTCGAAGAATCTCGCCGAGGAATGGCAAGGCTGGGGCTCGGCGTTGAAACCGGCCTGTGAGCCCATCGTGCTCGCGAGGAAGCCACTCGCGGAGCGGACGCTCGAGGCGAACGTCGCGCGCTACGGAACCGGTGCGCTCCACATCGATGCGTGCCGCGTCCCGGCACCGGAAGGGGCAGTGGTGCGGATCGCGCACTTTGAGAGTGGAGCGAAGCGCGGATTCGGCGGCGGACTCAAGGGCGGATCGCGGGTCTCGCCGCAGCGCCTGGGACGGTGGCCCGCGAACGTCGTCCACGACGGGAGCGAGGAGGTCCTCGGACACTTTCCGGAGGCGCCAGGCCAGCTCGCGCCGGCAAGAAACGACGGGGAGCCGCAGCGCAACTCGGTGTACGGCGTGCTGAGGCACGTCACTCGTCAGCCGGAGCCTCGAGCCGATTCCGGGGATGCGGGGCGCAGCACTGCCGCGCGGTTCTTTTACTGCGCGAAGGCGAGTCGCGCGGACCGGGGTACCGGCAACGCGCATCCGACCGTGAAGCCGACGGCACTCCTTGGCTACCTCTGTCGCCTCGTGACCCCTGATGAGGGCGTTGTTCTCGACCCGTTCATGGGCAGCGGCAGTACCGGTGTCGCGGCGCTGCGCGAGGGGTTTCGCTTCATGGGGTGCGAGAAAGAGCCGTCATATTACGAGATCGCGCGGGGACGGGTGGCGCGCATCACAAACGATGTCCGGGTCGCCAAGGAGGTCAGGCGGTGACCGAACTCGTGTACGGCAGCGTCTTCTCCGGCATCGAGGCCGCCACGGTTGCGTGGCATCGTCTCGGGTGGAAGCCGGCGTCGTTCTCGGAAATCGACCCCTTCTGCTCCGCGCTCCTCGCGCATCACTACCCCGGGGTGGCGAACCTCGGGGACATCAATCGGTTTGAGGAATGGCCGAATGCAACAATCGACCTTCTCGTGGGCGGATCGCCCTGTCAGGACTTTTCTATCGCAGGACGACGGGCGGGACTTCGCGGCTCGCGTGGTCGGCTCACGATGGTCTACCTCGAGGTTCTTCGGTGCTTTGCTCCGCGCTGGATCGTCTGGGAGAACGTACCCGGTGTCCTGTCATCGAACGGAGGGCGGGACTTTGGTGCCTTCCTCGGGGCGCTTTCTCAACTCGGGTATGGGTGGGCCTACCGAGTGCTGGACGCTCAGTACGTGCGAGTGGAATCACACGCTCGTGCCGTCCCGCAGCGCCGACGCCGTGTCATCCTTGTCGGATATCTTGGAGACATCCGACCCGCCGCGGCGGTACTTTTTGAGCCCGCGTGCCTGCGCGGGGATCCTCCGCCGCGCAGAGACGCGCGGCAAACAATTACCGGCACACTTAACGCGCGCCCTCAAGGCAGCGGTGGCTTCGGCACCGACTTCGACCTCGACGGCGGACTCGTAGAGCCGGCGCACGCGCTCTGTGCCTCAAACGGCGGGGTTTATCGCGAAGACCGGAACACGCTCATTGCGCGTGCCTTCGGTGGCAATAACACGAGTGGTCCGATCGATGTCGCCACCGCGCTTAACGCGTGCGGGACGGCCAGCGGGCGCATGGATTTCGAGACGGAGACCTTCGTCGCGCATTGTCTGAAGGCCGAAGGGGCCGATGCCAGCGAGGACGGCACCGGTCGCGGCGTGCCGCTCGTTGCTGCGATTCAAGAGCGCGCAACGGAGGCAAACCCTGCCGCAAGTCCCGATGGCATCGGCGTCTCCACCGACGGCGTGGCCTATACGCTGGAAGGGCGAGCACGGCCACAGGCCATTGCCTTCGCGGAAAACAGTCGCTCTGAACTGAGACTCGAAAGCGGCGACGGCCAGCGCGCCGGTGCTCTCAACGCCGGTGGCGGCAAGCCGGGGCAAGGCGTGCCGATGATTGCGTTCTCTTGTAAGGATCACGGTGCGGACGCGCTCGACGGGTGTGCTCCGACGCTGCGCGCCATGGGCCACTCGGGGTCGCACCCGAATGCCGGCGGGCAGTTGGCCGTTGCGTTCAATCTGCGCGGCCGCGAGGGAGGATCACAGCCCGAAACGTCCGACGTTGCCTCGGTGCGAGCCGCCACCGGCGGAAGCTCGCGTAGCTATGTGGCGCGCTCGGTCGGTCTCGGCAGCGATCCGAGCAACCCAGAAGAACCGCCTCAGCCCGTGATGCGCCGTGACGGCGACCCCATGACTGTGAGCTATGTCGCGGGCGTGCGCCGACTGACGCCAAGGGAGTGCGAGCGGCTTCAGGGATTTCCCGATGACTACACGCTCATTCCATACCGCGGCAAGTCTGCCGCGGATGGTCCCCGCTACAAGGCGCTCGGCAACAGCATGGCGATCAACGTCATGTCGTGGGTCGGTGCACGCATCCAGATGGTCGAGGAAATCCTTCGCGACCAAGAACCATTCGAACAGGAGACGGTGAGGAAATCATCATGAGCGAGCGAAACATTGCCCCCGAACTACC
The DNA here is from genome assembly GCA_027452045.1 of Gammaproteobacteria bacterium. GTDB lineage: Bacteria > Pseudomonadota > Gammaproteobacteria > Steroidobacterales > Steroidobacteraceae > 13-2-20CM-66-19. The sequence continues at coordinate 9,581 of DAIDHH010000084.1, read as the reverse complement.
GTTCGGGGATGGGCCGTTGAAACCCAGGGAGTTTCGAGAACTCCCCGTCAACGATATCGTGCCGGACCCCGATCAGATCCGCACGTTCATCGACCCCGACCGCTTCAGTGAGCTCTGTCGCAGCATCGCGGTCATCGGACTACTGCACCCAATCGGGGTGCACGAGATTGCCCCCGGGACGAAGCGCTGGATGATCATCGACGGCGAGCGTCGATGGCGCGCGGCGAAGTTCATCGGGCTTGAGACGCTGCCGTGCCGTATCTACCTCACGCATAGCGTGACTGAACTTCGCGTGCTGCAGACCTCGGAGAACATGCATCGCGAGGAGTTGAAGCTCGACGAGTACGCCGAGGCGGTACGCGAACTGGTGGAAGGCGGTATGGAGCCGGAGGTGATCGCCCATGTGCTCGCGCGGAGCGAGGAGTGGGTCAAAGGCGCGCTCGATATCGCGCGCACGCCCGATGCACTCGCGCTCATCCATGCCGATCGACTCTCGAGCGTCGAGGCATGGCAGTCGTACTGCGCGTTGCCCCCCGAGGCGAAGAAGATCCTGCTCGATTCCATCGATCCGATCTCCGTCGGCCGCTGCCGCAAGGCGTTGGCCTTCATCGAGCGGCAGAATGCCAAGAAGCAGACCGCGCTCTTTGGCCCCGGCGGCGGTCCGACGAAGGCAGGGTCCGCAACGCATGGGGGCGATACGCCCGTGGAGGATGTCGAAGGCGCGACAGGGAAGAACTCATCGTCGGATGGGGAGATGACGGAGCTTGGGACCGAATGCGCCGAGGCGGCGATCACGGGGCAGTGTGGTAAGGGAATCGGGTCACAAGCCTTTGAGACCTCCAAGACCGAGGAGTCCTCTGACTTTGACAGTGCTGCCGGCGACGGTGCCGCGCCTGGATCGGACCCTTCTTTTGGCTCAGCGGGTCTGGCAAGCCAGACTTCTCAGCAACCCCAGGAGGGAAGGCGCCTTTCGGAAGGACCGGATCCCGGTCATCGCGGGATGGCGGGACCGCCGTGCCCGCATTGCGGGAAGGGTGCGCACGCCGCGGTGTGCGTGGATCGACCGAGCGATACCTGGCGCGTCACGTGTTACGTCTGCGGAGACATGGGACCGCCGGGGTTTGGCGTTCAGGGGGCCTACGTCAAGTGGTCCGAGCGCGCTCCGGCGTCCGCGGATGGACGCGCGCCCTCGGCAGGGGCGGCGGCATGATGCTCGGCACAGCAGTGGAGTCTCCCACATCCGCCCCGGGCGCGCCGGCCGCTGACCGGTTCGATGGGCCCAGGGACGCGGTGGACGGGTCCGCCGACCGTCATGCGACAAACCGCGCGGCCGCTTCTTTCGAGAGAGGCGGCCGCCGGACGGCTCCCGTGAAGCGCAATTCAGATGCGCGGGCGGAGAAAGTGCTCGCCGCACAAAGCCTCTTTAACGCGCTCGAGCCGAGTTGCGAGAAGTGGGCCAGCCGCGCGCGCGTGTCGATCGAGGATATCCGCCAGGATCTCTACGTCCTGTGTCTCGAGGTCGTGCTCGGTGAGACGGAGTATCGAACGCGCGCGCCGAGCGCGCCCCTGTCGCCATCGGATGGACCTCCTCCGGAGTCCTCATTCGCCGCGGCGAGCGTGTACGTGTCGGGGCGGATGTGGGGTGCGGCCGAGCGCTACCGGGAATTCCGCGCGCGCCCCGACAAGGTGCTGCCCGAGCGCCCGGCGGCAGACACGACCCATGCGGAGCAGTGTCTCGCCATCGATGAGCGGTTGGAAGTAATCGAGCGGCGCCGAGAGAAGGACCGGGAGGATGCTGCCGCGCTGCGCAAGAATTACCGGGCGCATGCCGAATTGTCGTCGCTTGAGATCATGCGTCGCGCTACTTGGTCGCAAAGCCGCGCGGCTCGGGAGATCGGGCTCTCCAAGGCCACCATTCGTTCGCGCGAGCGGCGCGAACGCAAGCGCCGGGCGGAGAGTGCGTCATGATCGAAAACGACTGGCGCGCCGCGGCGGCACAAAGCCTCTTTGAGACGCTCGAGCCGAGTTGTAAACAGTGGGCCGCGCGCTCCCACGCCCCGCTCGAGGACATCCGGCAGGACCTGTATGTGTTCTGCCTCGAACTCACGAGAGGTGAGACGAACTATTCAAACGCCGCCGGCAGCGCGACGTCGTACGTGGCAGGTCGCATGTGGGGCAGGACGAAGCGGTATCTCGAATATCGAGTCGAGGTTGAATCAGCCATTCCCGAGCGCGCGCCCGCCGAGTGCTTACAGGCCGCGCAATGCTGCGGCCTGGACGCGCTCATCGAGGCCATAGAGGATCGCGCTGATCGTGAAGGGAACCTTGCCGCCGCCATTCGGGAGCATTGCCGCGCCAATAGACATCTATCGAATCTCGAGTTGTTGCGACAAGTCGGGTGGTCGCGGGGGCGCGCCGCCGATGAGGTGGGGTTGTCGAAGTCCACGCTTCGCTCGCGTGACCGTCGCGCGCGCTATCGCCGGGACGGAGGCGGCTCATGACCCGCGCAAACGCTCAGAAGGACTCCCGCCGACGGGCGGGCAAGCGTGGGACCGCCAAGCGCGCCAACTGCCGCGCATCGGATACGGTACGCGAATGGCGGCGCAAGTACGACGATGGCAGCTATCCGCGTGACTTTTGGCCCTGGATCGCGGAGAACCGCCACGTCTTCGATGCGTTCGTGCGTCTCGCGCGGCTGTCGCGCCGCCGGGGGACCAGTCGGTGGTCGGCCGATGGGCTCTGTCACGTATTGCGCTGGCGCACGGAGGTGAGCGAAAAGTATCGCTCGCGCGCGCGACACTTCAAGATCGATAACTGCGCTACGGCTGGACTCGCACGTCTCGCGATGTGCGTGAGTCCTTCGCTACGCGGGTTCTTTGAGATTCGTGACCCGCCGCAGCGAGGGGCTCTCGATGAGCATGAGCATCGCCACCATGCGTGAGTGGCTGAATCGCACTCATGTCGGGGATTGCCGCGCGTTGCTGCGGGAGATGGCGGAGGACGGCGTGCGCGTCCAGACTTGCATCACCTCGCCGCCGTACTTCGGGCTTCGCGACTATGGCGTCGCGGGCCAGATGGGTCTCGAGAAGAGTCCCGCGGAGTATGTCGATGGGATGGTCGAGGTATTTCGAGCCGTGAGGGACGTGCTCGCCGAGGGCGGCACCGTTTGGCTCAATCTCGGGGACAGTTACGGCCGAGGCACGCGGACCGAAAATCCGAGCGACGCGAAACGTGGGACCGGATTTCATGCCGCGATCACCGAGGATGCCGGCTACGGTGCGCCGTGTCTCGCGCGGCCTCTCCCGAATAAACAGCTTCTCGGCATTCCCTGGCGCGTCGCCTTGGCGCTGCAGGCCGACGGGTGGTATCTGCGCGCGGACATCATCTGGTCGAAGCCGAATCCCATGCCGGAGAGCGTGACGGATCGGCCCACCAAGGCGCACGAGTACCTGTTTCTCCTCTCGAAATCCGAGCGCTATTACTACGACGCGGAAGCGATCCGTGAGCCCGACAGCGGTCAGGATCATCCGCGTAACACGCTATGCGCCAGGGAACCGAGTGGCGGGCTCATGGCCCCGCATCGGGGGATCCGAAGCGCGGCGGGGCGGGTCGGAAAGGGGCGCAATAGGCGCTCGGTGTGGACGGTGCCCACGACGCCGTTTCCGGGCGCGCATTTCGCGTGCTTTCCCGCGGCGCTCATCGAACCCTGCGTCCTCGCCGGTGCCTCTGCGGGGGGCACGGTTCTCGACCCGTTCATGGGTTCCGGCACGACCGCAGAGGTCGCGACGCGTTTGGGTCGCGACTTCATCGGCTGCGAGCTCAACCCGAAGTATCTCGCGCTGCACGACCTGCGGCGCACCACAGTGGGGATGCCACTATGACGAACGCCATTGACCACGGTTCGGTCGGTCCGGTAGCCGGTACCGTCCCGCACAGAGGCGAACGGCTTTGCAAGTGCTGCGGCGATCCGAAGCCGCTCGCGCAGTTCCGGGTGGTCGGCCCACCGGGACACCGGCGTCGGCTCAGCACCTGCAAGGGCTGTCAGAGACGGTTGGGACTCGGGGCGGCCTGCGCGCCCCCGCAGTTGTGAGGGAAAGCCATGGCTGAACAGAGCGCAATTTCCTGGTGCGATGCGACCTTCAATCCGTGGATCGGGTGCACGAAGGTGTCGCCGGCCTGCTCGCACTGCTACGCCGAGCGATGGGCCGCGCGATTCGGCCTCGTCGAATGGGATGGACCTCCGGTGCGGACTTCGGCTGCGAACTGGCGCAAGCCGCTCGCTTGGAACGCAAACGCGGTACGGTCGGGTCGTGGCGTGCGCGTGTTCTGTGCAAGCCTCGGCGATGTCTTCGACAACGCGGTGCCCGATGCTTGGCGCGCGGACCTCTGGGCGCTGATCGAGGCGACGCCAGCGCTCACCTGGCTGCTGCTCACGAAGCGCATCGGGAATGCGCCGCGCATGCTGCCGCCAGCTTGGCTCGAGCGCCCATTGCCCAATGTGTGGCTCGGCGCGACAGTGGTGAATCAGGAGGAGGCGGACCGGGACATTCCGAAGCTCCTCGCAGCGCCCGCGGCGGCGCACTTCGTGTCCTGCGAGCCGTTGCTCGGGCCGATTGAGTTCGATCACGAGTGGCTGGAATCGGAGTCCTTCGGGCACGCGGACGATTGCGACGATGAGTTCTGTGCCTTGAATGCCGACGAGCACTCCTGCGCCGGACAGATATTCAGCCAGCCCTCGATCAATTGGGTGATCGTCGGCGGGGAGAGCGGACCGGAGGCGCGGCCGATGCATCCGGAGTGGGTCCGCGCCATCCGGGATCAGTGCGTCGACGCGCGCGTGCCGTTTCACTTCAAGCAGTGGGGGGAATGGGCAGCGAACTGTCTCTGCGATACCAAGGCTGCGCATCCGACCACGAAGCGGCCGGAACCGGGGAAGATGGGTGTCATGTTCCGCTGCGGCACGCGACGGGCCGGCCGGGAGCTCGATGGGAAAGTTTGGGCGGAGTTTCCGGTGCCATGAATCAATCGGCTTGTGTGATGGCTGCCGCAGTGGAGGTGATCGAATCGAGCGGAGTTTGTCAGGAGAACCCGGATGCGTAACATGAGTTTTGCGCTCACGACCGCGCAGGTGCGCGCTGGCACGAAGACGGTGACGCGCCGGATGGGGTGGACGTTCTTGAAGCCGAGCGACCTCGTGCGCCCCGTCGTGAAGTCCCAGGGCTTGAAGCGGGGCGAGAAGGTGGAGGTGATCCGCGCGCCGCTCCGTATCGTCAGCGTGCGCCAGGAGGCGCTCGTCGACCTGCTGATCGACGAGGCATACGGACGGCGGGAGTGCGCGCTCGAGGGCTTCGGGGACGATCCTGTGCTCTCCCGTCCGCAGGACTTCATCGAGTTCTTCTGCCGGACCCATGCCTGCGGTCCCGGGGACCTCGTGACGCGGATCGAGTTCGAGTACACACGTGAGTGATGGGGCGCAGTACACCGCTCTTCGCCCGTCGCCTCCGCGTGACGCCGCTCGTCACCACTTCGCACAACGTTGCACGACCTTGCAGCACCGGTCAGAGGGTATCGGACGCTATCGGATAGCGTTTCTATTCCAGAGTCTGATGCCCGCCCTATCCAGGCTGACTTGACTTGGAGTATGGCAAGCCATACCATCACCCATACCATCAGGACTGGAGACGGGTCGATGTCATCAGAGACAGCCATTGAATTCGCATACGAGCGCTACGGGCGCTTGATCGCCCCGGGAAACCCCGCAGGGTGGTTCGGATTGGCGGGACTCGATCCGAGGGACGGCCGGTATTACCCCGGCCGTCGCAGCATGACCGCGGTGTTCATCCCAGAGAACGGTCAGCCCGAGGTCTACGGGGCGGATTATCCGGCCGCGGGCCTCAAATCGCGCGGTGAGCAGGGCGTCGGGATCAAGCGCATCCGCGAGGCGCTCTTCCAAGGACTGTCTTACCAATGGGTCGGGGTCGTGTTTGCAAAGCCTGCGGCCGACCCGAAGCACCTCGTGCTCAATTTCCCGGGCTCGGCCGCGCCCGGCTACTACGACGTGCGCTCGGGCGGGCCGGTCTTCGCGTATCCGGCGGTGCTCGAGGCGATCGCGGGGGCGCTCGCGTTTCCAAAGAGCGCGCACATCGGGGTGCTTCTCGCCGCCGCGCGGCGCGCCCGGGAGGAAGCCTCCGGGGCCTCCTCGCGCGCCTATCGCGAGGCGCTCGAGAAATTCGCGGCGCGGCAGTCGCTCGACCTACAGACCGTCGCGGCCATGGTCAGCGCGTATCTCGAGTCCGGTATGCGCCAGGGACTTCTCGGCAACTATCTCGATTGGTACCACGAACGCGCTAGCGCGGGCGATGCCGCCGCCACCGGCATTTCCTCGGCCGCATGAGGGCTTTCACCATGTACGAGACCGTTCTTCGCACGCCGTACGCCGGTCTGGGACCGCTCGCCGGCCTCGGCGCGTACGAGATTCACGAGCGGGTGGCGGGTCTGATGAATCGCAACCCCCGGGATTACCTCTATGAGTTTTGCGCCCCGCAGGGCGTGCTCTACCTGCGCGCGGCCACGCGCTCAGCGGGTGAGGAAATACCCTGGCGAGAACTCACCCCGCTCATCGCGGGGGGCCACTACAAGGTGTTGGGCCGCATCGCGCTCGATTACCACCGCCTCGAGCACCGGGCGAAGGTCACATCCTATGCCGTGCGGCGCTCTGACTTCGCGCGCGTTCTCGCGCCGCTCCTTGCCGAGCGGGCGGGCCTTGGGGTCTCCTCGCTCGAGGTGTGGACGGAACCCACGGTCGCGATCCGAAAGCCGGGTCGCGGCGAGTTTCACTTCGTGCCGATCAATTTCGCCGGCACCGTCACGATCGAGGACCTCGAACGGGCGCGCGCAGCGCACGAGCGTGGCTTTGGCCGGGCGCGCGGGTTCGGCTTCGGTGTCCTGCACTTCCGGCCGCAGGTCCCGCGAACGGCATTCCCGTGCGGGGCTCCGCCCGCCGAGCGGCAGTGAGGAGCCCACATGGATCACCAGAATTTCGCCGTGAGCGCCGCGCTTGATACGCCGCTCATCCTCAATCCGCGCGCCTTTCTCACGCTCGATGCTCTGATCGGTGCGCTCATTTTCGAGCGCACCCAGGATGCCGCGCTCGCGATGCGCGCGGTGCCGCTCGCCGAGACGAACGGCATTCGGCACGGCAGTGCCGCCTTTCTCAAGGGCGATGTACGCTCCGCCCCGCGCGGCACGGCGGTGTTCCGGAGCGGGCTTGCCCCGCGCGAGGCGAGCGAACCGCGCTTCGTGTGGCCTTCGCGCAAGTTCAAGGGACGCCGCGAGTACACGGCGATCAACCCGAAGGCCGGGGCGTATCGCAATACGCTCGATGCCTACGAGGCGCTCGAAGCCGAACAGATCGTGTGGTTCGGTCGGGGCGATATCGCCGCTGTCCGCGATTTTCTGTCGGAGCTCACGCATATCGGCCGCAAGGCGCGGCAGGGGTACGGCAAGCTCGTACCGGGCAGTCTCAGGATCGAGCCCTACGAGGCCGACCGCTCGATCGCCTGGCCGCTCGAGGATCGAGCGGCGCGGCCGCCCGTGGCGGTCCCGATGCGGCCGGTGGATATCGACACATGGCAGGCCGTGGGTTTCGGCACGGAGGGATTGCGCCTCGAGTCCGCGGCCGATCGCATGCCGTATTTCGAGGCCCGCACGCAGCGTCTGTGTGTGTTGCCGCCGACCCGGCGGGCGTGGTGGGCGGATGACGCCCAACGCTGGCTCCTGCTCTGCTCTTTTCAACCGTCAACCGATTCTCTCTCGGAGTAAATCATGAAGACACCCCGTATCGTTCGCTTCACGGGCGAGATCGCCGCGCTCTCGCCGATCAGTTACACCATCGCCGGCATCGCGGGGATCCCGCGCCTCGGCGGCCGGCCGTATCTCACCGCCTCGGCGCTGCGCGGCATCGTGCGCCACGGCGGGTCGGATATCCTGTGCGATCTCATCGGGTTCAAGCCAAATCCGGACGATCACTTCTTGCTCGCCCAGGGCGGCATCGTCGACAAGGCGGACAAGAAGGGGAAGAAGGACAAGAAGGATAAGACCGAGGGGGAGGGCGAGGGCGAGAAATCGAGCAGCGCGGACTCCATTTCCCCGATGCTGCGCGAGCGGTTTGCCCGCGTGCACAACCCGCTGGTGCACCTCTTCGGATCGATGGTGAATGGGGTCGGCGGGCGGCTCTGGTGTGAGCACGCGATTGCCAAGACGCCGGGGGAATTCTTTGGCCCCATGGAGACGGAGGACCCCAAGACCGGGAAACGCCGGGAGTATGACCCCTGGTGCGATACGGTCAGGCACAGCCGCTGCGATGACCTCGCGCGCAATCCCGATCGGTTCGACTGGTCGGCCGATGACGTCGAGTCCTATCTCATCCGGCGCGAGGAGGCGAAGAAGGGCAGCGAGATCAAGCAGCGAAAGAGGGCGGCGCAGCGGCAACTTTCCGCCGCCCGGGCAAAGAATGACACGAGGGCAATCGCCGAGGCCCGCGCGGCGCTCGCTATCATCGAGACCGAGCTCGCCGGCATCGAGCACGTGTCGCTCGCGCAGCCGGACCTCAGCTACGAGTGCATCCGCAAGGCCACGGTGTTCGCGCACTCGTGGATGCTGCGCGATCCGAGCGATGCCGAGCTCGAACTGTTCATGCTCGCGCTCGATGCCTGGGCGGCCTGGCCGTATTACGGTGGGCGGTGGTTCCACGGCTGCGGTCAGGTGTCGGCGGCCTACGATGTCACGGTGCGCGAGTCCGGTTCGCGCGAGTGGACCGCGGCAGGCCGGGTCGCGTTCGACGGCAGCGGTGGGACTCTCGAGGTCACGGGACGCGCCGCCGAGTGGCTCGAGGCGAAGTCGCTTCGCGCCCTGGCCGCCGCGGGCAGCCTCGATCTGACTCACGCCGCCATCCAGGCGGCCGGCAGGGATACCGAGGTGGGCGAGGACGAAGCGGCCTGATCCGCCGCAGACCCGCGCCAGCGTCATGTCGACGCCCGGCGCGGGGCATCCGCGGAGCAATCACCCGACCCATGGAGACATTCATGAAACCGTCTGAAATTCTCAACATCCACGGACCCGCGTTGGGACTCGTCGAGAACGATGTGCAGCGCGCCCTCGCCGATCACGTCCACGCCGGCATCGTGAGGGCGAACGAGGCCGGGTGCGGACAGCTCTTCGCGCAAGCCTCCACCGGCACCGGCAAGACGATTGCGAACGCCGTGGCCGCGGGCCTCTACTGCGCCGAGCAGGGCGCGCGCATGATCTATTCGACCTACACGCGCGGGCTTCAGCGGCAGATTTACGCCACCCTGCCCGGCGTCCCGACCGCGCTCGATCCGGCCTGCGATGCCGCGCGCGCTGTCACGCTCATCGAGCGCGCGACGGGCACGCGGCTTACGGTGGCGCTGCTCATGGGCCGCTCGAACTATCTCGATGCGGCCAAGGCGATTCGCCACTGCCGCAAGGTGCTCGAAAAGCAGAATGCGTTGCTGTCGGATGAGGACAAATACGCGCTCACCGCGCTCATCAAGTGGGCGGAG
>DAIDHH010000083.1 GCA_027452045.1 Gammaproteobacteria bacterium | reverse complement strand
CTCGCTGCGATCCTCGCGGAGCTGACTGTGGCGCGGGAACGCGATGGCGAGCTGCTGACTCGCCTGACGAGATTGCTCAATGCGCCTTCGTCTGATTTGCCGCCCCATCTCGCCAAAGTCTGCGCTCAAGCTATTGAGCTTTTCGCGGAGGATGCCGCGCGGTTTCTCACGACCCCGCATTGGGAGCTGCAGGGCGAGAGGCCCATTCTTGTAGCGCAGACCCCCGACGGCGCTGAACGCGTCGAAGATCTGCTCGGACGCATCACCTACGGCATCCCGGCGTAGCCGCGCCTGCGGGTGCAGTACCGACAGAGGTGCCGTGTCCCTGGCAGATGGCTTTCGCGTCGGTAGCGCTCTGGGGCCGCTCGGCTGATTGCTCATTCGCTGGTGCGCACGCAGCGTCCCGCTCGGGCGCGGTAATCAGTCCTCGCCGGCGCAGCACTCGGCGCGTTGCTGTCGCTATTTGCTTGAGTTGCGAGGCTGCGCGCCGCCGCTCGATCACGGCAATCGTTGTCGCGGTCTTGGGTGGCAGAACGGGCCTCATTTGTTCCCGGTAGCTCTGACCGCGCGATTCTACGAGCACGCCATTGATCTCCACGTCGAACTGGCCCTCCCTCCCTGCCTCGTCGCCTTGACCGTGGCGTCGAACCGTCGCTGGAACTCTTCGGCAACGGCAAGGGCTCGCTTGTGGGCCAGGAATAGAGTTTGCCGACTACTGTCGTCGTGGCACTGCACCTTGCCGCGGCCTCTGTTTCTGTTGGTTAGCTTACCATCCTGCCGCTGTCTTCCACTGCGAGAGCAATCCACAGGCCAGAGGCGCCCACGAGTGCCGCGGTGATCCAAAACGCCGGCAACGCTGCGTGGGCGAGCTGCGCGATCGACCCCAGAAGCAGCGCGCCAATGGCGTAGCCTGTATCGCGCCAGTAGCGGTACGTGCCCAGGGCTTTGCCGCGAATGAGGGGCGGCGCCCGGTCGGACATTGCGGCGATCAGGTTCGGATATAGGAGAGCCATCCCGACGCCCATGATTGCGGCGGCAGGCAACCAAAGTCCCTCCCCTTGCCCAAGCGCAGTCAAGACGATCCCCCCGGCCAGCAGAAAGAACCCCGCGACCACCGGCCGCTTGCGGCCGATACGATCGGCTAGGTGCCCGGTCCAGAGCTGAGAGAGCCCCCAGATCACCGCGTACACCCCCGTCAACCATCCGATCTCCAGCAGTCCCGCGCCGTGCGCCTTGAAGTACAGCGGGAACATCACCCACACCAGGGTATCGGCGATCTTGTTGACGACGCCGCCCTGGCACAGCGCGCTTCCCGCTCGGTCGCGAAAGGAAAGCCGGAGGAAGGTCGCGCCAAGACTCGGCGCATCACCGGCCAACCGAGCTCCGTGCATCTCGGCGTGTTCCGCATGGACCCACGCAAGGGTGTCACGCACTCGCACGAGCGTCGCAAGCGCCGCACCGATCGTGGCGAGGCCAAACAGCAGCAACGCCGGTCGGGCACCGATGTGCTCAGCGAGAAACGCCGCCCCGAGACCCGCGAACCCCACAGCAACATACCCGGTCGCCTCGTTGATCCCGACCGCGAGTCCGCGCTGATGGCTGCTCGCGAGGTCGATTTGGCTGGTGACTGTCATCGTCCAGGTGAATCCCTGACTGACGCCGAGAAACACGTTGGCGGCAACGATCCACCACCAGTTCGGCGCGACGTAGATCAGCAACGGAATCGGAATGGCGGCCAGCCATCCGGCAAGCAACACGGGCTTGCGACCGAAGCGGTCCGCGAGCCCGCCGGCGAGGAGATTGAGGGCGCCCTTGACCAGGCCGAAGGAGAGCACGAAGCTCGCGAGGAAGAGAAACGCGCCGCGCGCCACTCCGAAATCCCGCGCGACCGCCGGCAGAACGGCGCGCTCCATGCCGATGATCAAGCCGACGAAGAACACCTGGAGCATCTGCAGGCTGAACTGACTCCGGTTGGCCGCAATGCCACGCGGATGCGCTGCCATTGCGCCGGCACCGCTCGCCTCTGCCCTCATGCGGGCGCGCCCGGCAGCCCGGCGTTCCCGGCGCGTAGCTCCATCGCTTCAGGGGGTGCCGGCGGTATGTTCTCGAGCATGAACGCGACGAACTGCCCCGCTTCAGCAATACCGAAAGCGGCGTTGTGGCGCCGCTCAAATCCGATCGTGGAAATCGGCTTTCCCGAGAGGCCGCGGCCGCACACCGAGCCGGCCACGGCGCCCGGCAAGACTTCGATATGGTCCGGCAGAGCCTTCAGCCGCTCGAGGCTCGTGAACAATGCCCGGGCACCGCTCGCGGCATCGGAGGCGAGCTCGGTGCGCCCTACATCGCCTACCATGAGCGTGTGCCCAGTCAGCACGCACCAGGGTTCCTGGGCCCGAGTCCGGTCGGTGACCAGCAGGTAGAGGTGGTCCGGCGTGTGCCCCGGGGTATGAAGGACATCGAGCGCCACATTGCCGAGTTCGATCCGCTCGCCGTCCGTCAGACCGCGAAATGCGAAACCGGTCTCGGCCGAGGCATGCAGCGCGTAATCCGCTCCCGCTCTAACGGCCAGCTCCCGGCCGGCTGATCGGTGATCGGCATGAATGTGGGTATCGACCACGAGCCGGATCGGTGTCCCGGCGACCCTTGCGGCATCGGGTAGGGCTCAATCGGAAAAACCGGATCAACGATCGCGGCGGCGCCTTTGCCTGCGCATCCCAGCAGGTAAGACACGGCAATCGGATCTTTGTGCAGGAACCGACGCAGGATCATGACATTTCCTCGCCTTGGATGCTTGCTTATTCAATCAGTTCGCGGAATGATTGACTTAAGGCACTGCCATGTCAACCAATACGCCCAAGCATCGCGTTTATGGGCACCTCGCCGATATCGCGGCGGCCCTCGCGCATCCGCACCGACTGGAGCTTCTCGAGCTGATCGCTCAGGGCGAGCGCAGCGTCGAAGAACTCGCTGTGCGCACCGGGTTTTCGCTCGCCAATGCCTCGCGGCACCTGCAGATCCTGCGGCGCGCGCTTGGCTGAGCCCCGCCGCGAGGGCAAGCGGATGCTCTACAGCCTGATCTCGGACTCCGACGTCGTCGCCCTCCTTGGATCGCTCGGCCGGGTCGGCGAGCGCAACGTTGCCGAGATCGAGCGGATCATGAACAGCTATTTCCGCGCGCGCGATGCGCTTGAGCCGATCTCCCGGGAGGAGCTGATCGAGCGACTGCGCAGTGAATCGGTGACGCTGCTGGATGTCCGCCCGGCCGATGAGTTTTTGCACGGCCACCTGCCCGGTGCGATCAACGCTCCACTCGCAGAGCTGGACGCAGCCTTGGCAAGTCTGCCGAAGGACCACGCGGTGATTGCATATTGCCGGGGACCCTATTGCGTTCTCTCCTACGAGGCGGTCGCGGTGCTGAGATCCAAAGGCCTCGAAGCGTATCGTCTCGAGGAGGGTTATCCGGAATGGAAAGCCGCCGGGTTGCCGGTCGAAGCGTCCACAGCCGCTTAGCCCTTCGCCGGGCACGATGCGCGCAACAGGTGCCCGCGGGCCCGTACCCCTCGGATCGGCTCGAGAACGGAGGATGAACATGAATAAGGCATCGACGTGGACATTCCTGGCCGCAGCCAGCGGCGCCGCTGCGCCACATGTGCTCTGGGCGCAGCAACCCCTTGAGCCCAGAGGCTAGGCCTGTGGCCCGTCCATGATGGGCTGGGGCGCAGGGTGGTACGGCATGATTTTCGGTCCGCTGATCATGATCCTCGTTCTAGCCGCGCTCATTTCAGCCATCGTGCTGCTCGTGCGCTGGTTAGGCGGCTCCTGGCACGCGATCGAGCCGCCACGGCACGCGCCTCCTGCGCGCACTGCGTTCGACACTCACAGGGAGCGGTATGCGCGCGGGGAGATCAACAAGGAGGAGTTCGAGGAGCGTCGACGCGTGCTGGGCGACTGAATTCCTTCCTGCGCGTGCGATGAGGTTGCCATGAAGGTCTTGTTCGTCCTCAATGACCCACCCTACGGAACCGAGCGGTGTTACAACGCGCTGCGCTTGGCAGTGGCGCTGCAGAAGTCAAGACCCGACGGTACTATCCTATTGTCAAGAAGAGTTGGAATATGAGCACCCACAAACCGCGCAAGCCTTCCGGGCGGGTCGCATTCGATGAGCGGGGAAACGCCACGTGGGAGTGGCAAGGCGAAACCGGCGGATTCGACCGTGACATCGATACTCAGCGTCTGAGGACGCTCGGCTCGGATTTGAGCTGCGACGGCAACGACCTGCGGGATCCCGCGCCGCCGCATGATCCATACAATAGATCCACATTAGCGGCGGACGGTCAGTCCCGCCCGAGGAAGCGCACGCTGGATGACCTGCGCAGATTGAGCGAGGAGATCAAAGCGGCGCGCGAGAAGAAGGATCGCGGGTCGCGATAAGCCGTGCTTCTGCCTCATCGCGCCCGCTCGTGTCCCGGCTCCCGCTGACCAGGGGATTGGCCACTCGGACCTCAAGCGTCCGGGCCGCTACCAGGTCACCGTCAGCCGACGGTGGATCGTATTCATCTGAGGGAGGAACCGGATTCTCGCACCTGGATTCCGACGACAGTGAGGGTGACCAGCCCACGCTGAACCGGATTCAAGCTGATGTCCACCGGCACCTCGGAACCGTCCTTGCAGAGAGCGACCAGCGGGAGACCTGTTCCCATCGGCCGCATACGGCGTTCGTCCGTGAAGCGCAGGCGGTGGCTGATGTGCGCCACGCGATACCGTTCGGGCATGAGGGACTCGACAATCTGACCGTCGAGCGCACCCGGCGCATACTTGAGCAGGCGGCAGGCCGGATCGGTGGCGAACAGAATGGAGCCCGACTCCCCAACGACCAGCGCGCAGTCCCCCGCGTGCGTCAGGAGAGTTTCGAGATCCGCGGGGAGATGCAGCAAGAGAGGCTGTCGTTCGATTGTAAGAAGGAAAAATTCTCGCAGCGGTGACTTCTCCGGTTCAATACGGAGATATACACATAAATTAACTCACTCCCGCGGAGGGGTCCGAATTCCGCACCATGACGCCCATGTCCATGCCCATGCCCAATGAACTGTCCGCCGGCGCTCAGCCGGCCGAGCCGCTCGCCGTGCTCGAGCGGTGGATCGCCGAGGCGCGCAACCACCGGGTGCAACCCAATCCGAACGCCATGGTCCTGGCCACGTGCGATGCCGAAGGACGCCCGTCGGCGCGCGTCATGCTCTGCAAAGGCGTGTCGGTCGAGCCCGGCTACCTCACCTTCTACGCCAACTACCAGTCTCGCAAGGGCCGCGAACTCGCGGCCAACGGTCGCGCGGCCGCGGTCTTTCACTGGGATGCGCTGCACCGGCAGGTGCGCATCGAGGGCCCGGTGGTCACGGCACCGCCCCCTGATAGCGATCGCTATTTCGCCTCTCGCCCCTGGCAGAGCCGGATCGGGGCATGGGCGAGCGCACAGAGCGAGCCCGCCGAATCCCGGCAGGCGCTTGAGCGGGCGCTCGCGGCGGCGGCCGAACGTTTCGGCGCGCCAGTGCCGGATAGCGCAATGCGCGCGCCGTTCGAGGGAGTGATCCCCAGACCACCCCATTGGGGCGGCTACCGTCTTTGGGCCGAATCGGTCGAGCTTTGGGTGGAGGGCGCGGCGCGCATTCACGACCGACTGCTGTGGACCCGGCGGCTGACCGCGACCGGCGAGACGTTCGAACCCGAACCGTGGCGCGTGACCCGGCTGCAGCCTTGAGCGGGGCTTCAGAAGTCCCGTAGCGCTGCTGCCACAGCGCGAGCCTCACCATGGCCGCTGTCTCGGTGCGCCGCATCCGGACCGCTCAGCGTCCGTCCCCTTGCGTGCCCGAAGCGAGCACCGGGCCGATGTCCACGCTCCCGCGCTGCGACGGCTTCTACCGGCGACGGCCGGCCAGCATCCTGGTAGTCTCTCCCCCGATGCCGCGCGCCGGCAAGAGTGCTCTCGGGGCTGGCCGCCGCCTCTGGCATCCCTGCCTCTCGTTCGGCCGGCAATCACCGATTCCACCATTCGACCGCCCGCCGTTCCCGGCCGGCGGCCCCATCGCGCTCCCTCTCTCGCTCCTCGCGGGCCCGCTGGCTGCTCGCTGCCCATGCCAGGTGATCCCACGCCGGCTGCGGTGCATCCCGAACAATCTCAGCCAGATCCGGATTCATGAGGCGGGTATTCAGCTTGGCATACATGCGCGCGGCGCGCTCTTGGAACTCGGCGCCGCCGGTGTGCAGCACTTGCCCGCCATTCTTTTGCGCCCCGCTGCGCAGTGCCGAGGACCGGCCGGTGTCCCCCGCTTCCAGGGCGTGCGCTGCTGGCATCGATGGCCGCACGCTGATTCCATCCGCGCATTCCGCGCCGAGATCCCGACCGGCGCCTGAGCGCTCCTGGCGACCCTCAGCCGTCCGAGCGCTGCTCGCGAGAATTGACCATCCGCCCAGCCCCCAGCGCGGCGATCAGCGGACAGCGCACTCTCCCTGCATTGCTGTGACACTGGTCGACGAGGGCCGCGAGCGCTCGCTCAACCCGCCGCAGCTGACCCAGCCGCTCCCTTACCGCGGTCAATTTGATGGCGCCGAGTCGTTCGGCTTCTCGGCAATGCTGGCCGTCCTCGAGCACGAGGAGCTCTCTCACCTCCTCCAAGCTGAAGCCGAGTTCTTGGGCTTGCCGAATGAACCGCAGCCGCCCCGCGTGGGCCTTACCGTAGCGGCGGATCCCGCCCGGCGGGCGGCGCGGCTCCCCGATGAGGCCCCGACGCTGGTAGTAGCGGACCGTCTCCACATTGACTCCGACCTCTCTTGCCAGCGCTCCGATGGTATAGGACTCGGGCATATTGACTCCGTAGTCGAGTACGGTCTTAAGGTACCCCCAATCTGGGAAGCCGCAAGAGGCACTGCATGCGCGGAGAAACCCCGGCCCAACAACCCGCAGTCAGGATGGGAAGCCTCGTCCTCGGCGGGCTGGCCGCGATCCTGGCCTCGGCCTGCTGTCTCGGACCGCTCGTGCTCGTGCTGCTCGGCGTAAGTGGCGCCTGGATCGGCAACCTGACGCGGCTCGAGCCTTACCGCCCGTTTTTTCTCGGCGCCGCGCTGATCGCCTTGTTCTTCGCATGGTGGCGCATTTTTCGGCCAGCGCGCGCCTGCACGCCCGGTGAGGTTTGTGCCATGCCACACGTCCGGACCATCTACAAGCTCATATTCTGGTGCGTGGCCGCGTTGATTCTGATCGCGCTCGTCTTCTCGTACGCGGCACCCTGGTTTTATTGAAGTCCCCTGTTCCCTTGACGTGAGGAGTTCTCCATGAAAAATCTGCTTGCCGCACTTGTTCTCACCGGTGTCGTCACGCCGGCGTGGGCCGCCACCCGCACCGTCACGCTGGCCATTCCGAGCATGCACTGTGCGCTGTGCCCGGTTACGGTGAAGGAGGCGCTCTCGAAAGTCCCTGGCGTCCGTAAGATCGAAGTGAGTCTGCCGAAGAAGGACGCGGTCGTCACATTCGATGACGCCAAGACCACGGTCGCCGCACTGACCCAGGCCACCCGCAACGCCGGCTATCCGTCAACGGTCGAGCGGTAAAGCTCGACACCGCAACGAGGAGAACACCCCATGGCACTCGCCCCACGAATCGCGGATAAAGCAGGATTTCTCGGAGCCTTCATCTCGGCAATGGGCTGCGCCGCCTGCTTCCCGGCGCTCGCGAGTCTCGGCGCGGCCATTGGCCTCGGTTTCCTCACGCGCTGGGAAAATCTGTTCATCACCACGCTGATTCCGCTCTTTGCCCTGCTCGCCCTCGCCGCGAATGCGCTCGACTGGCGCAGTCACCGCCAGATTCGACGTCTCGTACTCGGTCTCATCGGGCCGCTGCTGGTGCTCTCGGCGGCGCTCCTGATGCGCTTCGCCCACATTGGGACCGCTCCGCTGCTTTACGTCGGGCTCGCCTTCATGCTCGGTGTGTCGGTGTGGGATCTGGTCTCGCCACCGGTGCGGCGCTGTGCCGCCCCGACGGGTCAACCGTCGGCGAACGGTTGAGTCCTCGAGACTCGCACGGATCGGACGGAGAACCACCCTCGTGACACCGCTCGACATCACCGGTATGACCTGCGAGTCCTGCGCGGCCCACATCAAGCACGCGCTGGAGCAGGTCCCGGGCGTGCGCTCAGCCGAAGTCTCCTACGCCGAAGGCAGCGCCCGGGTCGCCCTCGACGCCGGTCTCTCGCCCGACGCCCTGATTACCGCGGTGACCGGGCTCGGTTATCGCGCCAAGCTGGCCGACACGCTGCCCAAGCAAGCCCAACGCGCATTTCTCGGCCTGGAACGGAAACCGGTAGGACGAGCAACCGCAGCCAGTCACAGCGCGGGAGGATTACACATCGCCATCCTCGGCAGTGGCGGAGCGGCGATGGCGGCGGCGCTGAAGGCCACCGAGAACGGCGCGCACGTCACCTTGGTCGAGCGCGGCACTCTCGGGGGCACCTGTGTCAACGTCGGCTGCGTGCCCTCGAAGATCCTGATCCGCGCCGCCCACATCGCCCAGCTGCGCCGGGTGAGCCCGTTCGATGCCGGAGTACCGCCCGCATCGCCCACCATCCTGCGCGGGCGGCTGCTCGAACAGCAGCAGAGGCGTGTCGAGGAGCTGCGTCAGGCCAAATACGAGAGCGTGCTCGCCAGCAATCCCGCTATCACGGTGCTGCTCGGTGAAGCCCGCTTCAGGGACGGGCACAGCCTCACCGTGCGGCTGAATGCAGGCGGCGAGCAATTGGTGGCCTTCGATCGCTGCCTGATTGCCACCGGCGCCCGTGCCGCCGTACCGCCTGTTCCGGGCCTCGAGGGTACCCCCTATTGGACATCGACCGAAGCATTGGCGAGCGAGGCCATCCCGAGCCGCTTGGCCGTGATCGGCTCGTCTGTCGTTGCCGTGGAGCTCGCACAAGCCTTCGCCCGGCTCGGCAGCCGGGTCACGCTCCTGGCGCGCAGCACCCTGCTGTTCCGCGAAGATCCCGCCATTGGCGAGGCGCTCACGGCGGCCTTCCGCGCCGAGGGCATCGAAGTCCTGGAACACACTGAGGCCAGTCGGGTAACACACCGGGACGGGAAATTTGTGCTGACGATCCCGAGCGGTGAGCGGCGGGCGGAACGGCTGCTGATCGCCACCGGCCGCACGCCCAATACGCGCGACCTCGCGCTCGAAGCGGCCGGCATCGCGATCTATGCGCACGGGCCGATCCGGATCGACCCGGGCATGAGGACCCGCGCTCAGGATATATACGCCGCCGGCGACTGCACCGACCAGCCGCAATTCGTCTACGTCGCCGCAGCGGCCGGTACCCGCGCCGCGATCAACATGACCGGCGGCAACGCGACGCTCCACCTCACCACCCTGCCGAGGGTGATCTTCACCGACCCGCAGGTCGCGATGGTGGGTTTGAACGGGCAGCAGGCGCACCACTCGGGCATCGAAACCGACAGCCGCACCCTCACGCTCGACAACGTGCCGCGCGCACTCGTGAATTTCGACACCCGCGGCTTCATCAAGATGGTCGCCGAGGCGGGCACCGGCCGGCTGCTCGGCGTCCAGGCGGTCGCGCCAGAGGCGGGCGAGCTGATCCAGACGGCTGCGCTCGCCATCCACCATCGCATGACCGTCAGCGATCTTTCGAGCCAGCTCTTTCCGTACCTGACGATGGTCGAAGGACTCAAGCTCGCGGCACAGACCTTCTCGAAGGACGTAAAGCAACTCTCCTGCTGCGCGGGGTAGGCCACATCGAGTGCGCGGGAGTGAAGGGCTCCCCGGGGTGATTCTGCATCATGCTCGGGACTGTCGAGGAACGCGGGCGCGTGCTCCGTTTCTCTCGCTACCGCAGTCTCCACCGCCGGCGGCGCGGAGGCATTGGCGCAGTCGCCCGGACCGGCCGACGTTGAAATCTCGCCGAGCGAGTCTTGTGCGCAAAGCACTGCTCAATTACAGATCAATCTCGGGTCGCTTTCCGCCGTCGAGCCTCGAACAATAGGAAGTCGAGTGCGCAGGCAGACGCGACGATCTGATGCGCAAGGAAAGTAGAGGCGCGCCGCAACCGCTCGACCTAGACCTCGCGGCCCAAGGCTGCATTCTTCTGCGACTCGCGCGCGCTCAACTCGTTCAGCACGTCCTTGAAAGCCCGCGGCTTTTCCACGCCGTACCCTTGTGCGTACTGCACGCCGAGCTCACGCAATCGTTCGATGATCCGCCCGTTCTCAGCGTACTCTGCGACCGTACCAATACCCAGGTCCTGGGCGAGACTGACGATCGCGCGAACCATGGCGACCGACTGGGAATTGCTGAGAATGTCGGTGACGAAGCTGCCATCGATCTTGATGTGGTCGACAGGCAGGTCCGTCAGATTCTTCAGGGAATTGGTCCCCGTGCCGAAGTCATCGAGCGCGAAACGGCAGCCCATGGCCCGCAGTTCGCGAACGAAGTTGAGGGCCCTCGCGACATTCAGCACCGCGATGGTCTCAGTGATCTCGAAGGTGATCAGCGCGGGAGCAATTCGCGAGCGGCGAATCAGCCGCTCGATGCGCTCGAGGAACATCGCATCCGTTAGAGAAGGGCCCGTGATGTTGATCGATAGCGAGACGTTTGCCGCGAGCAGCGCCGAGCGGTGCGCAGCCGCCGCGGCGAGGGCGTGCTCGACGACCCACAAGTCGAGCGTGGGCGCCAACTGGCAGCGGTGCGCCGCGGAGAGCAGTTCCGCGGGCGCGTGATCCTCGTTTGGCGAGCGCAGCAGGAGTTCGAAGCCCTCCGGGTCACCTCGTCCCTGCAGCGGCATGATCCGCTGCGCAACCAGCGTGAAGCGGTTATTGTGGAGCGCTTCCCGCAGTCGAAGGACGGCGATCGAGTCGGAACGACGGCGGATCATTGAGTCATCGTCGTCCTGATAGATCTCGACGCCCACCCGCCCGTGGTCCTTGGCGGTCCGGCAGGCGAGCTGGGCGAGCGCGAGGGCGCTCGGGAACTCTTGCGCGCCGGTAAAACAGGCGATACCGCAACTCAAGGACACCGGCTCGTCGCCCGCGGCAGAATCGGGCGACAGCCGTGCCGCGGCCTGCTGCAGCGCTCGGGCCGTATCGGCGGCCGCATCGGTGTTCACACGGGGCAGCGCGATCGCAAATTTGTCGCTCGAGATGCGCGCCGCCACGGCATCGGGCGGCAGATGCGGCTCCGCGAGAAGCTGCGCGACGCGAACAATGAGCGCATCTCCGGCATCGAAACCCTTGGTGTCATTGACGATGCCCAACCGGTCGATGCCGAGGAAGATCACACTGTGCGGGCCCGGCGGATGAGGTGTCGCCTCTTCCCAGGAGGCCACTCGGCTGTGCGCGCTCGCGCGGGTGTGCAGGCCCGTCAGGACATCGAAGTCCGTCTCGAGCAGGGACGCGACGTGACGGCCCAGGAGCTTGACCAGCGATAGATGTCTTGGGGTAAATTCGGGCGCCTCCTCCGGGCGCAGCAGCATCAGCGCGCCCGCCGGTAGGCTCCCGTGCCCGTTCACGGGCACAGCAAGGAGTCTCACGGCCAAGGGTGCGCCCCTCGCCGCGGCGCCCCTGTTCCAGGTCGTCGTTTTATTGACCACCAGGGGTCGATTCTTGTTCTGAACCCAGCTGAGTACCGGTGGCGCGAGACGCCGGAGGGCCTCTTCGGTACCATAGGCAGCCTCAGTGGTGCGGACAATCCGCAGCTGCCTCTCCGGCACCACGAGCGCACCGAGTGCGCATTCCAGATGCACCACCGCGGCGCCCACCAACGTTGCCAGTCGCTCACCGTGATCGGAGCGGAGCTGAGGTGCGTCTCGATGGGGAACGGGCGGTGTGACCTCATACAGCCACTCGAGGTCCCGCACCCCCTCGTCCGCAGCGACTCCTCGGCTCTCTGCGGCGTACCGCGCCAAGTGATCCCCGACGCAAGCCAGCGCCGGTTCGAGCTGCGCCTGCAGGGTCTCGACGGGCGGACACTCCCCGCCAGCGCCGACGTGAAAGACAATCAGACACACCCCCGCAACGGGGGATGCCGTTCGATTCGGTCCGCCGGTTCCGCTTGCCGCGTATAGAACGAAACTCGCTGCGCGCTCGGAAGCAGTGACCGGCAGCATGGCGCCCCTGGGGCGGCGGCCCGACCCGATGGCAGTGGATTTGAGGACGGAGCGAACCTGCAGGCGAACTTGCGTAAGCGGTACCGGCCCGTGACCTCTCAGGGGTCTGCCTCGGGCGTCGAAGAACGCCACCGCCCGAATGCCCGGCACGAGCCGCTCGATGACTTCGGCGTGCCGGTCGAGGAAGTCATATCCAGACACCACGCGGTTGCTGCGCGCCATGCGCCCTCCTATTTCCAACTCAGCGGGACCGAACTCATCGTCCCGCTGGAGAATTTCGCTCCGAGCTTCGTGGGCGCGCCAATGCGTGCTTGCGGGCGATGCCGGCCAAGTCGCGCCAGATCGCCTGATCAAACACTTCGTCAGTACTCGTCCACAGGATGATGAAGCGCACTCTCGCGTCCAGATGCCGGCAGACACACGTGATGTAGGACTCGCCCCGTCGCTGAGTTCGACGGGTTGCATCGATCGCATCGAGC
This sequence comes from Gammaproteobacteria bacterium, assembly GCA_027452045.1. GTDB lineage: Bacteria > Pseudomonadota > Gammaproteobacteria > Steroidobacterales > Steroidobacteraceae > 13-2-20CM-66-19. Next base: position 54,605 of record DAIDHH010000083.1, on the reverse strand, counting down.
GCAAGATCCTTCAGGCATTCTCTTGACAGAAGGAGTTTGACACCGCTCGCGCTCAACTGTTCCTCGAGATAGCGCACGGCGGCTGTGAGCTTCGGGACGGCAGAATCCTCCGCTGTGCTCGATCGGATCACGCAATGGTTCCCCGGCGATTATTCTTGAGATTTTTGCGCACCAATTCCGCTATCTCTGAGACCGCCGTCTCATTTTGGAGACATGGAGGCGTGCGGAACCCCAGTTGCCATAACGTACCCGGGAGTGAGGGCGCAGCACACCGCCCGCCTCGCTCCGGCGCTGGAGCACACCGAACACTCAATAGACCGCGCTGCGGCGGCCCATGCAATGATCTGGCTGCGAGATTCCTATGTATCGACTAAGCCGAAGAATCCGGGGTTCCCGAAGCGGCATCCCGGCGCGACACCGGGTAAGGTGATCGTGATCGTCCCTACTTACGGGTTTTTCTCTCTCGGGCCGCCTTGATTTCCTCGCTCAACCGTCGCAAGTCATCCAGCGTACGTTTCCTGGGGCGAGACTGACCGTCTTCCGGTAATGTCGATCTGTTATACGGATCGTGCGGCGGCGCTTGGTCCGCCGAGTGCGCGCCGTCGCAACTCAAATCCGAGCCGAGCGTCTTCAGACGTTGCGTATCGATGTCACGGTCGAATCGGCCGGACTCGCCTTGCCATTCCCACGTGGCATTTCCCCGATCATCGAATGCGACGCGCCCAGACGGTTTACGCGGTTTGCGGGTACTCATGACTCACCTCTTGTCAATGACAGCATACTACGGTGAGTGAATGGAGCCATGTCAAGGTGACATTATGACGGTGTCTGAGGTTCCTGATGGCCCATGGCAGATTGAGGGCCCGCATGGAAACAATCCCATTTCAGACTTCGTCTAACATGCAGGGCTTATCGGGTTTGACGGATCGACGGGCAGCGATGGAGAACGGAGGTTCGTCTCGGTTTGATGATACGGAATACGGTGCAAATCGTTGGCGGACCTGCCGCTGGGTCCGGGGACGGTCGCTGCAGGGTTGAAAGACCCACCACTGACGGAGATCACCCGGCCGGAAAGCGCAGCGATCCGGCTGATCCGGGAGGCAGAAGACGTCTCAAGCCGATTCGGAGTCGTGGCAATGGGTCGCGCCAGCGAGACGAACGCCTGCGTGTGCGCGGCGTTGACCATCCGTGCACCACTGCGCGGACGACCTTCTCGCGGCCTACCAGAACCGGCGTACTTCTATGGCTCGCTGTGCGGCTCGGTGTCATCGGATTGCCGCAATGCCATTCGAAGGCGCTCCTTCGCGCGCCGGACGCGCATCTCGATCGCTTTGGCCGTGGTGCCGAGCTGCTCTGCGGCCGCCTGATGCGTCAGGCCGCTGATGAGAGTCAACAGCAGCGGTTCCTTGTAGCGCTGCGGCAATGAAGCGATTGCCTGGTCGAGCTGGCGAAGATGCGTCGCCTCAACCGGCTCGGAGTACCCGACCGGGTCGTCCTCTGAATCGCATCCCGTATCCTGCTCAGACGCAAACAGCATCAGGAATCGGCTGCGCACCGCGCGCCGTCTGCCGTAGTCGCGACACTTATTGAGCGCGATGGCACGCAGCCAGAAGGTAAAGGACTTCCGCTCGTCATACCGGTGCAATGCCAGCCAGGCGGCCACGAATGTGTCCTGGACGATGTCGTAGGCGTCTTGCGAATTGCCGATGTAGCGCCGCGCGAATCGGTAGAGGGCATTTTTGTGCAACCGGACGAGTCTCTCGAATGCCCCGCGATCGCCCGCTCGGGCTGCCACCGCAAGCAGCCACTCGGATTCATCCGGATTTTCCGTCACGGCCGGTCGGAGTCGAGCGCGCGGGACACGGTCCGATCGAATTTCTGGGCCTGCTGCGGCGTCAGGACGGCACGCATGGCGAGCACGTGCTTCGCCGTCGCGACCTGCAACGCCTTCATGGCCGCAAAAAAATCGTTGATCGCCTGCTCGTCCTTGGGGCCGTACTGAGGGTCGGCCCGCAATGCCGCGGCGAGCTCACGGTTGGCCGCCCGGGCCTCGGACTCGAGAAGACGGCGGCGCGCGTCGTAGCGGGTCTCCAAGGCGGCGAGCCGGCTCCGTTGATCGGCGCTCAGATGGAGCTGCCGATGCAGCAGCCGGTTGAGGCTGGTGCTCGAACGCTGAGCCGCCACACCGTAATGCACGCCAAGCCAGCCGCCCACCGCCCCTGCGAGCGCCGTGAGCACCACCACGGCAACCACCGTGCGCGCGTTCGCGATCACGGTCTGTCCTCGGCGAGCAACGTCGAGGCGTTCAGGGGCATCCGGGTCGAAAAGACGCTCAACTCGGAGGAATCGATCGGACGCGCTCGGTAACCGGCGAGCGTGCTCGCACCGAGTGCCACCCCGAGCAGCACCACTTGCAGCGCCAAGAGCCCTACAGACCGCCGCCGCGCCTGCTCCTGCACGGCCAGTCGGGTCCAGATATCGGCCTCGAGCCCGTCGAGTCGGCGGTCGGGACCCCGCCCCTCGAGGTCTCGGATGTCTTGCTCGATCATGGGATGCCTCACGTTCATCGTCTCACTGTCATTACGCACGCCGCTCCCGCCTCCCTCGGTGGCCCGCGGGGGAGTCCGTCGGGAAGAGAGGGGAAGGCGGTACTCGTGCGTATTAGCTTGATCATGCTGAGAGCGAACTTCAAGTCACGGGCCATACGGTTCGTCGCGGCGCACGCGTGGGTCCTCGCGCTGGCGCTCTCCGGCTGCGCCCATTTCCAGCCCCGACCGATCTCTCCCGCGCAGTCTCTAGCCGCGTACGAAGACCGTTCCCTCTTCCGTCCGGGTCTCGAGGCGTTCCTCGCCGCCAATCATGCCGCCTCCCCGGCACCCGGGCGTCCCTGGGACCTCAGAGCGCTGACTTTGGCCGCGTTTTACTACCAGCCATCCCTCGCCTACGCGCGGGCGCAGCTCTTGGCGGCCCAAGCCGCGCGCAGCACCGCTGCCGAGCGACCGAACCCGTCGCTATCCGTCAGTCCCGCACACGATTCCGGGATCCCGGGCGCCCCGAGTCCGTGGATCGTGCCGCTCAGCATGGACTGGCCGCTCGAGACCGCCGGCCGCCGCGGTGACCGCATGGCCGTCGCGCGCCACCTGGCGGCCGCGGCTCGCTGGGATCTCATCGGCACGGTCTGGGCAGTGCGCAACCGCCTGCGGGCGGCGCTGCTTGCGCTGTACGCGGCACACCGGAGCGAGGTGTTGCTGGCCCGTCAGGAAGCCGCACAACGGACGGTCCTAAATCTGCTCGAGGGTCAGTTCAAAGCCGGTGTCGTATCGAGCTATGAGGTGACCCAGGCGCGTATCGCGCTCGACCGCACGACGCTTGCCCGACAAGCACAGGAGGGGCAGATACGGGAAGCGAGCATTGCGCTTGCGGATGCGCTCGGAGTACCGCCACGGGCATTGCAGCACGTGCGATTTTCCTTTTCAGGTTTCGACGAATTTCCTCAGGATCTGACCCGACCCGAGGTGCGCCGCGACGCCCTGCTGGGCCGCTCCGACGTGCGCGCCGCACTCGAGCGCTACGCGGCCAGCCAATCGGCACTGAAGCTCCAGATCGCCCGTCAATGGCCGAGCATCAACCTCGGATCCGGCTACGCCTGGAATGCGCAGCTTGCCGGCGACAGCGAGTGGCAGCTCGGGCTTAACGTGACGCTGCCGGTGCTCAACCATAACCAAGGGCCGATCGCCGAGGCACGTGCCCGGCGGCGGGCGGCCGCGGCCCGGTTCATCACCATACAGGCCGATGCGGTCGCGCAGATTGATGGCGCGCTTGCAGCCTATCGCGCGGCCCTCACCCGGGTGCAAACCGCCACTGCGTTGCTCGGCAACCTGCGCCGCCAACTCAATGCGATTCGCCAACAAGTGCAGGCCGGAGAGCGGCAGCCGCTCGATCTCGCCACCGCCAAGGTCGCCTTCTACGCCGCGGTTCAAAGCCGGCTCGCCGCCGACGTGTCGGCCCAACGGGCGCTCGGCGTCTTAGAAGACGCCGTGCAAAGTCCCCTCACCCTGTCCTCCTCCGCGGTGCGATCCGCGGAATCCGAGAAGGCATCCAACCTCCCATGAAATCCCGCATCCTGATTGCCGGTGGCCTCCTCGCCCTGGGCGCCATATTTGGCGCATATGCACTCCGATCCCACCGAGCCGCGCCTTCGGCTTCCCGAGAGGCCGCAGCATCGACCGGCTCGGTGATCAGCGTCCAGGTCGGCGAACTCAGACGTATCACCCTCCATCGGTACGTCCCGGGATACGGCGTCGTCGCGCCCGCCCCGGCAATACGACATCGGTCCGCCGCGGCCGCGGCGATTGCCGCACCCGTGACAGGGGTGGTGACCGCAGTAGCCGTCACCGCGGGTCAGCGCGTCAGGCGCGGCCAGTTGCTGATGGAATTGAATTCCGGATCGACGACCGAGGCTTACGCGGCTCAGGAAGTGATCCGGCTCAAGCGGCTCTACGCTGAGCACAACGCCTCCCTGAAGGCTTTGCAGAACGCCGAGGCGCAGCTTGCGCTGCTACGCGTCACGGCACCTCTCAGCGGAACGGTGGTCAGCGTCAACGTCAAGCCGGGCGCGGCGGTGGACGCGAGCACCATACTCGCCGAGGTAATCGACCTCAATCGGCTCGTCGTACGCACGAGCATTCCCGAGACGGACGCTGTCGAGCTCAAACCAGGCGAACCGCTGCAACTCCTCGGTGCAGTACCTGTGTCGACGGCGCTCACCTACGTGAGTCCCACCATCAATTCGAAGGACGGAACCGTCATGGCCTGGGCGAGTCTGCCGCCCCATAGCGGCCTGCGGTCGGGGCAATTCGTTCGCCTGCGCATCGTCACGGCTACGGCGCGCGATGCGCTGGTGGCGCCGAGCGAGAGCGTCATTCGTAACGCCGCAGGCGGCAGCGGTATCCTCTCCGTCGTTCGCGGTCGGGAGGCGATCCGAGTCCCCATCAAGACGGGTTTGCGCGAGGGCGGCTGGGTGCAGGTGAGCGGCCCCGGACTTGCCCCCGGCACTCGAGTCGTAACGGTGGGCGCGTATGGACTCCCCATCCGCACCGCAATCCAGATTCAAGGCGAAACCGCGGGGTCGCCAGCAGCTGAGCCATCCTCTGCGACTGCCCCGCGATGAGCGCACCCACAGACCTCAGTGCCGGCTCACCGGTCGGCCGATTCGCGATCCGGCACACGATTGCCATCGCTTTCATCGCCGCCATCCTGTGCGTGGCGGGCGTATTTGCCGCCTTGCACACCCCCTCCTCGGTGTTCCCCGCAACGGCTTTCCCACGCATCGTGGTGAATATCGGCAATGGCATCATGCCAGCCGATGAGATGATGGCGACAGTCACCCGCCCGGTCGAGCAGTCCTTGAAGAGCATTCCGGGGGTCACCTCGGTGCTCTCGACCACGACGCGGGGATCGGCCATCGTCAACGTGAAGTTCGCCTGGGGCACCGACATGCACCGGGCGGAGCTGTATGTGCTCGGTCGACTTGCGGAGATCCGCAGTCAACTGCCTGCGACGGCCGTCACGCGCGCCGAGCGGGTCGGGTTCTCGCTGAGCTATCCCATTATCGGCATCAGCCTGACCGGATCCCACGAGAGGCTCACGACCCTCTGGAACATCGCCACGTACACCGTCAAACCGCTCTTCCTGCAGATCCCCGGGGTCTCGAGAGTGGAGATCATCGGCGGCCGCGTGCCCGAGTACCACGTCGTAGTAGACCCGCTCAGGCTCGAGGCTGCGCATCTTGCGCTCGAGGACGTCACCGCAGCGCTGGCGCGCAACAACCTGGTCGCCTCAGCCGGTTTCCTCGCGCAGAACTACCGGTTGTACCTCGCCACGGTGGACGGGCGGGTCTATTCGCCCGCTCAGATCGGCAACGTGGTGATCGCCGTCCACGAGGGTCACCCGATCCGTGTGCGCGACGTCGCCCGCGTGGTGCCGGGACCCGCGCCGACCTACACGAACGTCACTTCCCAGGGACGGCCCGCGGTGCTTTTTGACATTGAGAGTCACACGAACGCCAGCACGCCGGCCATCGCGGCCGCGCTGCAGAAGGATCTCAAGCTGCTGCATCGCGAGTTGCCGCCGGACATGCACCTCGCCTTTTTCTATGATCAATCCTCATTCGTTCGCGCGTCCATCAGCAACGTGTGGGATGCCGTCATCTTCGGGCTGATTCTCTCGGCGGTCATCCTCTATCTCTTCCTCAAAAGCTGGGGGAGCGTCTGGACGGCGCTCGTCACGATACCGATTTCGGTCCTCATCACGTTCGTCGCCATGAAGCTCGCCGGCATGAGTTTCAACATGATGACCCTCGGCGGAATCGCCGCCTCGATCGGGCTCATCATCGACAATGCCATCATCGTCGTCGAGGCGATGTGCCACCGCATCGCCTCCGGCAGCCCGCGCCTCGCGGGCATTCAGGAGGCCATGGGTGAGATCCTGACCGCGCTCATCGGCTCGACCTTGACGCCGGTCGTGGTGTTCCTGCCGCTCACGTTCCTCAGCGGGCTTGCCGGGGTATTCTTCCGGGCACTCGGCATGACCATGGTGGTCTCGCTCCTCGTCTCCCTGCTCTTGGCGCTCACCTTGACACCCTCGCTCGCCGGATGGCTCATCCGCGGCCGCATCCAAGCCGGCGAAGAATCAGGGCGCGTCCTGCGGCCCATTCTGCGCGTGTACGAGAGTGCCGTCCGGTGGGCCTTGCGACATGCCGGGTTGACGCTGCTCGCCTGCGCGGCCATCGCACTCGGTGCGCTCTTCGTGTATCGGCAGCTGCAGACGGGATTTCTGCCCCAATTCGATGAGGGGGGCTTCAACATCGATTTTGCGGCGCTCCCCGGCACGAGTCTCGCCGAGGCTTCGCGCGAGCTCGATCAGGCCGAGCGGATCATCCGCGCCGACCCGGATGTGCAAGCCTATTCGCGGCAGCTCGGCACGCAGCTCGGGCCCTTCTTGTCCGAGCCCAACGTCGGCAGCTTCCTCATCAAGCTCAAGCCCGACCGCAGGCACACGACCGAGCAGGTCCTCGATCAGCTGCGCGCCGAGTTCGACCGGCGCTTTCCCATGATCCGCTGGGACTTCAAGGGCTTCCTCACCGATCTCGTCGGAGATTTGCAGCTCGCGCCCTATCCGATCGAGATCCGTTTGTTCTCACCGAACCTCAAGTGGCTCGAGACGACCGCGCCGCGTGTCGAGGCGCAAATCAAGCAGATCCCGGGCCTCGTCGATACCTTCGACGGGCTGGTGGTGAGCGGTCCGACCCTCGATCTGAAAGTGCGTCCCGCTGATGCGGCCCGCTTCGGACTCACCACACAGAACATTGCGGATGCCGTTCATACCGCCCTGCTCGGCACCACCTCCTCGTACGTGTTGCAGGGCGACCGAGTGGTGGACGTGCGGGTGATGGTCAATCCGCAGAGTATCGATCGACTGGCAACCCTCGCCAATCTTCCAATCCGCACACCGAGCGGCGCACTCGTGCGGCTGAAGCAGGTGGCGACGGTGCAGGAACGCGCCAACCAGGTGGAGTTGAACCGCGACAATCTGCGCCAGGACGACATCGTCTCGGCCCGCCTCGAAGGTATCGATCTCGGCACCGCGATGCGGGAGGTGCGCGCCACGCTCGCCCGCGACAGCTGGTTGCCGCCCGGCAGCGTGCAGTTCGCAGGACTTTACCGGCTTCAGCAACAGTCCTTCCAGAACCTCCTCGCCGTGCTGCTCGCGGCGATTCTGCTCGTCTTCACCGTCCTGGTGGTGGAATTCCGCTCGTTCCATGAGCCGATCGCGATCGTCTTCGGCGCGGTGCTCGCGCTCTTTGGCGCCATGGTGGGGCTCTGGGTGAGCGGCATCACCTTGAACATCGTCTCATACCTCGGCGCCATCATCGGCGTCGGCATCGTCGCCAAGAACGGCGTTCTGGTGCTCGATTATTGCCGCCAGCTTCGCGCCGAGGGCATGGAGCTCGTCGAGGCGCTGGTGCAGGCCGGCCATCGCAGACTACGGCCTGTCCTCATGACCTCGCTCGCCGCGGCGCTCGGCATGCTGCCCCTTGCCTACGGTGCAGGTGCGGGCGCGCAGATGCTGCAGCCCCTCGGAATCGCTGTCATCGGCGCGCTGTGCTTCTCGGTGCTGCTCTCCCTCATCGCCACACCCGTGGTGTATTACCTGCTGGTGAGACTGCACGAGAGGTATATAGCGAGCCATCCCGCCGTCGAGTAGGCGGCAATTCGCGGAGGACTGCAGTGGGGGCGGGTCCCACCCCACCTATCGCACCCGGGAGCGGCGAGCACCGGCACCGAGCACCGGCGCTCCCGATGCCGTCCGGCTACGACTTTCTCTTCATCAGGTAGCCGTGCACCCGCCAACAGGTATAGAGATTGCGCAGCGCGGGCTTTTCCATCAGCTGGCTATGCGCCTTGAAGCATGCCTGAAGCTCGGCATCCGTCACGGCGAAGGCCGCGGTCGACACCAGCATGAGGTCGGCAAGGACCGAATGGATCAAGACTCGCTCGTCCATGGTAGTCACCTCCGTCGAATGGGCGACAGCTAACGGCTGGCGCCCCGAGAACATCGGGCATGGATCGGCACAGACAGTCAGGATGCGGTCGTTTTCAGACAGCCCCCGCGGCAACGGCGGCGGCGCACGATGCGGCGCAGAGCGGACGGACTCGTCAGTGCGAGGCGATCGGCGCATTTACCGCTGATTTTAGCGCGAGACCTCTACGTGCGGTGCGCATCAGTATAACGCCCACAGGTACAAGAACAACGCATCATTATCGGAGGCGTTGCGTCCGAAGCCGTTATAATTGTTGGCACTCCCGTTGAACGTAGTGTATGCCGTATACCGCAGGCCGATCTTGATGCTTTGGGTGTTCTTTAGGGGCAAATAGTCCGCCTCGACCATCCAGCCGCGTGTATCCGGGCTGCCGGTTGCATTCGCAGCGGCACTCGGCACGCTGACCATCCCGTACTTGATCATGTCATGACTGCCCCAGTAATCGAAGAACCCGATACCGCCACCCAATTTGCGCTCATACCAGTAATGAGTGTTCAGCTTGAACGTATTGAGTCTGTCAGATGCATTCGCCGCCAGGCCGATAGGGAAACTTGCGCTCCAGTCCCGCTTCTCGGTATCGAAGAATGCCTGCAGCGAGAACAGGTGCCTCACGCCGATATACTGGTACTGCCCGTCGAGTGCGAGATCGGTAAGTCGGTCCGTGCGTCCGCTCAGCGTCTGCGGATTCGGAAAGACGTCCGCCCGGAGGGCCTCCATACCGATCTCCATGCTGTTCACACCCCAGTCCTTCTCCCATGCAAACCGTATGTGCGGCGCGGTGCCCTCCACCGCCGTAGTGAGCGGGTCGCCAGAATTGAGCGCACGGAAGATGCTCGTGTGGCCGTTGCGCAGAACTCCAAACTCGAGATAGAACTGGCCGTCATAATCCGCGTATCCGGCGACTCCGCCCACCTGATTGTCGAGCGTCATGTCCATGAGCGAGGTCGCCATGGGCAGGATGCCCGCATCCTGCAGGTGCGGGAAGGACCACATCGGAGAGGTATTCCAGACATCTCCCACCGTAGGGGAATTGTTGACCGACACGCCATACACCAGCTCTTTTCCCCAAAGTACGACGCTGCCGGCATAGCGGATGTCGACCATCTCAGCTCCCCAGCTCTGCCCGATGCCATCCCAGTTGTATTGAGCCAAGGCGCCGAGCTTGCCGGCAATTCTGCCCCCGTAATAGAAGGCGACTTGCTGCACGATCGTTTTCTGCGCGCGCGGAAAATCCGTGCTGACATTCGCGCCCCGATGTGGGTTGCGCACGTGGGTATTGCCGATCTGCAACCCCATCGCCAACGGAAGATCATACGGGAACGGCTTCGACTTTAGCTGCTCGCCCATCGTGTAGCCGCGGAGCTTGAACTGGCGGCCGAATGGGGTGAGCTCAGGAGCGACCGTGTGACACGCTGCGCATGACATGCCGGTCTGCCGCACAAACGAGGGAATCGCCCAAGCCTGCCTGGGCACGAGAGCAAGCGCGGCGAGTCCGATCATGACTGCGCCAGGAAGCGGGCGCACAGTCCATTTGTACTTATTCTCAAACATAATGCACCTGACAGTATCTTACAACAGATCAATGTTCTCTCATCGCGCCGCCGCGGCGCATTCGTAATTGCCGCACGGCTCGCGGCCGTTGAACGGTCGTTGAAGCTCCGGCAATGATCCGCGTGTCCCACCAGATTCGACGCTACAAGAACTGCGGGAACCCGCGCGATTATCTCGTCCAAGGCGCAGATGCTGCAGCCCCTCGGAGAGGTATATCGCGAGGTACCCTGCCGTCGCGTAGGCGGCAATTCGCGGAGGACTGCAGTGGGGGCGGGTCCCGCCCCACCTATCGCACCCGAGAGCGGCGAGCGCCGGCACCGAGCACCGGCGCTCCCGATGCCGTCCGTCTACGACTTTCTGTTCATCAGGTACCCGTGCACCCGCCAACAGGTATAGAGATTGCGCAGCGCGGGCTTTTCCATCAGCTGGCTATGCGCCTTGAAGCATGCCTGAAGCTCGGCATCTGTCACGGCGAAGGCCGTGGCCGATACCAGCAAGACGCCTGCAAGGACCGAAGGGATCAAGACTCGCTTGTTCATGGTAGTCACCTCCATCGAATGGGCGGCAGCCAACGGCTGCCGCGCGGGAAACATCGGGCATGGGCCCGCATAAACCGTCTGGACGCGGCCGCATTTCACACAACCCGCACGGCAAAGGCGGCGGCGCGCGATGCGGCACGGAGCGGGCGGACTCGTCATGCGATCGGCTCATCATCGCCGTGCCTCCCCGAAGGCAGCCCCAGCACCCTCATTCGCGAGCGTCCCGCGACGGAGCGCATGCTCCTTCAGCATGACGAACAGGATTGGTACCAGGATCATTACGGCAATCGTCGCGGTTACCATGCCGCCGACGATCGGCGCGGCGATCGGCTTCATCACATCCGAGCCGATCCCCGTCTCCCAGAGAATGGGCGCAAGGCTGCCGATGACGGCGCAGACGGTCATGAGCACCGGGCGAAGGCGCAGCACGGCCCCGTCGATGGCGACCGTGGTGAGGTCCTCAGGCGTCAGAGCGTAGTGCGATTTTAGGCGCGCCTCGAGCGCGCCACGCAGGTACACGAGCATGACCACCGCGGTTTCCACGGCGATACCAAAAAGAGCGATATACCCGACGGCCACGGCGACGCTGAATTCGTAGCCGAGCAGGCATTGCAGCAGCAGTCCGCCGATGAGCGCGAAGAAGACGGGGAAAAACAGCAGGGCCGCCTCGGCCATGGAGCGGAACAGGAGATACAGGAGCAGGAAGATCACCACAAAGACGACCGGGAGAATGAGCTCCAGGCGCTGTTTCGCCTGCCTCTCGAACTGGTACTGGCCGGACCACTTGTAGGTATAGCCGGGAGGCAGCGTGAGCTTCTCGTGAAGGAGCCTGTTGGCACGCGCCACGAAGCCGCCGTAGTTCGAGGTGCTGAGATTGAGATACACATACCCCGTGAGCTCACCGCCTTCGTCCCGGATCATGGAAGGTCCCCGGGAGAAGGTGATCGTCGCCACTTCGCCGAGCGGGATCTGGGCTCCTGTTGGAGTGGCGATCACGACCTGCTCGAGCTGCGGCAGGTTGTTACGGAAGTCGTGGGCGTAGCGCACGTTGATGGGAAAGCGCTCGCGGCCCTGCACCGTCTCGGCAATATCCTCGCCGCCAATACCCGACTCGATGGCGCGTTGAACATCCCCGACGGTGAGGCCGTAGCGGGCCGCCTCGAGTCGGTGGACCGCGATGTTGATGTAAAGGCCTTGCGCGACACGCTCGGCGAACACCGACTCGACACCGGGTAGGCGGGTGAGCAGGTCGCTGATGCGCCGGCCCAATCGCGCGATGCCCGCGAGACTCGGCCCCTGGATCTTCAGGCCCACGGGCGTCTTGATCCCGGTGAGCTCCATGTCGAGACGGCCGGCGACCGGCATGGTCCAGGTGTTCGTGAGTCCGGGAAACTGCAGCTTCGCGTCCATCTGCGCAATCAGCTTCGCGTAGGTCATCCCGCTGGGCCATTGCCTGCGGGGCTTGAGCATGATCGTGGTATCGAACATGTCGAGCGGGGCGTTGTCGGTTGCGCTGTCCGAGCGCCCCGCGGTTCCGAACACGGACTTGACCTCCGGGAATGAGCGGATGATGCGGTCCTGTTCCTGGAGCAGCTGCGTCGCTTGCGTGATCGACAGACCCGGGAGCGCGGTTGGCATATAGAGCACGGATCCCTCGTAGAGCGCCGGCATGAACTCACTGCCAATGCGCTGGGCAAGCGGCACCGTGAGTGCAAGGACGATCACTGCCACAGCGAGCGCCGTGCGGCGATAGCGCAGGCAGAGCTTGAGCACCGGTAAATACAGCGCGCGGGTGATGCGGGAGATGGGATTGTGCGACTCCGGCCGCAATCGACCGCGGATGAAGAGCGGCATCAGCAGCGGCACCAGCGTGATCGCGAGAATCGACGAGCAGGCGATCGCGAGTGTCTTCGTCCAAGCGAGCGGCGTGAAGAGCCGCCCCTCCGGTCCCTGGAGCAAGAACACCGGCAGGAACGAGACGATGATGATGATCAGGGAAAAGAAGAGCGCCGGGGCCACCTGCTCGGCGGCGCCAAGTAGCAGCGCTCGGCGGTCCTGCGGCGCTGGGGCCGAGAGCGCAGCACCGCCCTGACCCACCAGCGCTCCCCCGGCCTCGCCCGGGGGGCCATTGGCCGGCGGCCCCTCGGCGCCGCCATCCGCTTCGGCGAGCCGGCGGTAGCCGTTTTCGACCATGACCATGGCGGCATCGACCAGCACGCCGATCGCGAGCGCCAAGCCACCAAGGGACATGATGTTGCTCGAGACGTGCAGGAAGTACATCGGGATGAATGAGGCGATGACCGCGATCGGGATGGAAAGAATCGGGATCAGCGCGGAGCGGAAGTGCCACAGGAACAGCACGATCACCAGGCTCACCACCAGCGCCTCTTCGATGAGATCGCGCTCGAGGGTGTGGACCGACGCCTCGATGAGGCCGGAGCGGTCGTAGGCGGTGCGGATCGAAACGCCGGGCGGAAGTGAGGGGGCGATGGCGGCGAGTTTCGCCTTCACCGCCTGGATGACTTGGAGGGCGTTCGCGCCCTGACGCATCACGACGATGCCGCCGACGGTCTGCCCCTCGCCCTGCCACTCCGCAACACCGCGGCGCGGCGCGGGACCGAAATTCACCACCCCGAGGTCCTTCACCAGCACCGGTGTGCCGTTCTTGACGGCCACGGGGATGTCGGCGAGATCCTTGAGTGATCGAATGTACCCGAGCCCGCGCACCATGTAGTCGGCGCCCGAGAGCTCGAGCACGCCGCCGCCCACCTCGTTGGCGCTCGCGCGGATGCGCTCGATCACACGCGAGAGCGGGATGTCGTAGGCGCGCAGCTTGTCGGGGTCGAGATTCACCTGGTACTGGCGGACGAAGCCGCCGATCGAGGCGACCTCCGCCACCCCCGGCACGGTCTCGAGCTGGTAGCGCAGGTACCAGTCCTGCAGGGTGCGTAAGTCGGCGAGGCTATAGCGGTGAGTGTGGTCGACGAGCGCATATTCGTAGACCCACCCGGCGGCGGTCGCATCCGGCCCCATCTCGGGGTGAACCCCTGGCGGGAGGCGACCCTCGATCTGCTGCAGGTACTCGAGCACTCGCGAGCGGGCCCAGTAGAGGTTCGTCCCGTCCTTGAACACGACGAACACGTATGAGTCGCCGAACATCGTCTGGGCGCGCACCGCCTTCACCCGTGGCGCAGCGAGCAGCGTCGTGACAATGGGGTAGGTCACCTGATCTTCGATGAGACTCGGTGGCTGACCCGCCCAGCGGGTGTGGATGACGACCTCGACGTCGGAGATGTCCGGCAGCGCATCGATTGGGATATGCCTCATCGACCAGAGACCTGCCGCAATCGCGAGGAGGGTCCCGGTGAAGACGAGGAAGCGGTTCGCCGCGCACCAGCGCAGGATTCGGGCAATCATCTACATCCCTCCCGCCGCATCGACCGAAAGCTGATGGGTGGCCAAGACCTGACTTCCCTTTCGGGCCACGACCGCGATTTGCCACGTGCCGCCTCCCGTCAGGTTCACCGAGCCCTGATACGCGCCGTTTCCGGCCGGACTCAATTGCACCGAAACCTGCTTGCCTGCCATCCCCATGGCCGGCATCCCCGGCAGCACGAAGGTCGCACTCACCTGCGCACCATTGACTGGCTCGCCCTGGCGGTCGGTGAGCGTCACGTGGATGACATTGCGCCCGACGCGGGGCGGGTTCGGTTGCAGGGATACGGCGAGACGCACCTGTGGAGCACGGGCGGTCCGGGGTACCGCGGGCGGCGGTGCGAACGCGGACAACGCGGCCTGCAGCTGGCTTTGGGAATCGACGAGGAAGTTCGCCGAGGTGACGATGCGCTCGCCGGGCTTGAGGCCCTTGAGCACGATGTACTCATCGCCGACCTCGGCGCCGAGACGCACATCGCGCGGCACAAAATACCCGTCACCCTGGTCCACGAACACGATCTGCCGGGTGCCCGTCTGCAGCACCCCGGAGGCCGGAATCACCACCTGCTCACCCATCGGGACCTCGAGCGAGACGTTGACGAACATGCCCGGCACGAGCTTCAGGGTGGGATTCGCGAATCGCAGGCGCACTCGCGCCGTGCGCGTCGCGGGATCAATTTCGGGGTAGATGAAATCCACCCGTCCCGTGAATTTCCGTCCCGGGTACGTGTCGACGGTGAGGCGCGCCCGATCGCCGACCTTGAGCCGCCCGAGAGCGTTCTGGAACACGTGGGCAAACACCCAGATCGTCGAGAGATTCGCCACCGTGTAGAGGCGCGTTCCGGGCTCGGCGTACGCGTTGGGCAGCGCTTCGCGCTGCGTGACGTAGCCAGACACCGGAGAGTCGATGACCAAGTCGCGCCTGATTCGCCCCGTCGCGCGCAGTCGCTCGATTTCCCGGCGTGGGATACCCCAGAGCGCAAGCCGCTCGGCCGCCGCATGAACCAGCGACGCCGCATCGCGCGCAACGGCCGGATCGGGGCTGCGCGCGAGCCGCCGCTCACTCTCCCGTGCCAGCAGGTACTCCCGCTCGGTGGACAAGAGCTCGGGGCTGTAGATGGTGAAGAGCGGCTGTCCCCGGCGCACGTACTGGTAGGTCGAATCGACGAACACCTTCTGGATGTAGCCCGCGAAGCGCACCTGCGCGTACGCGAGCCCTCGTTCATCGATCGCGACACTGCCCGCCGTGCGGATCACGTCGTTGACCGATTTGCGCCGGACCTCCCCGATGCTGACCCCGATACGCTGCAATTGTTGCGAGGAGACTTGCACCGGCGCGAGCGGCGACTCTTGCGAGGGCCCGCCATTCCCAACTTTTGCGCTCGCCCGAGACGCCAAGACCGCGGCCGCCGCCGGGGCGACGTGCGAGACCACCGCCGAATGCGAGCGCCACCACAGCGCACCCGCACCGCCGAGGAGCAGCAGATTGGCGGCCAGCGCCGTGAAAAATGCCATACGGTAATTCGTCTTCATGGCGAGGTCCCCGTTTCATTGGGCATCGCAAGTCCGCGTCCGCTCAGTCGCTCGAGCTCAGCCCACCGATCGAAGTACTCCGATTGCGCCCGGGCGAGCCCGAGTTCGGTGTCGAGTTGGTGTTGCTCGGCGGTCAGCACTTCGAGAAAGCCGCCGCGGCCGCTGCCGTATTCGCTCAGGGCCACATCGAGCGCATCGCGCGAGAGCGGCACGAGGTCGTCTCGATAGAGCGCGAGCGACTTCGCCGCCTCGCGCGTCGAGGCGTAGGCGGCCGAGAGGTCGGCCAGCAAGGTGGCGCGCTGGTTTTCGAGATCGTATTCGGCCCGCCGAGCCTGCGCATGGGCGGCGTCGATCTCCGCGCGGTACTTCCCCTGATCGAGCGGGACCGTGAAGGACAGCCCTACCATCGGCCGCATGGCCGGATCGGGCCACATACTGTTGTAGCCGGCGCTGACCTGAAATTGCGGGTAGCGATGCTTGGCGGCCAGCGCCGCTTTCGCCCGAGCAGCGCGCTCTTGCGCTTCGAGCGCCTTCAGCTGCGGGTGGGTGAGCGCTCGCTGCAGGAGCGCCGCTTCGGACGGCAGTTGTGCCGGCGCGGGCAACGCCGCGGGCAGTGGAATCGGCGACGTCGGTGACCGATCGAGCAGCGCATTCATGCGCGCTGCGACGACGACGATTTTGCGCTGCCACTTAAGCTGCTGCTGCGCGAGCAGGGTGCGCTCCACCTCTGCTTGCAGCACATCAGACTGCGGCGCCTTGCCCGTGGCGTAGCGCACCGAGGCGATGCGCCGTAGCTCGGCGAGGACGGACTGGTTGGCGGCATTGATGGCGAGCGCGCGGTGAACGAACACCCAGTCCGCAAAGACCCCTCGCGCGGTCGCCGCGAGTCGCAGCCGCAGCGCCCCGAGGTCGTGACGCGCCACCTCCGCGTCCGCCCGGGCGATCTCTGTGCGCACCTTGAGCGTGCCCCACCAGGGCAGCGCCTGACTCACCTCGATGTCCTCGCCCGTTCCCGTGGCGCTGCCGAAGGTACGCGGTGCCGCCGATACGCTCAGCATCGGATCGGGCAGCGCGCCGGCGGGGCGGATGTCGGAAACCGCCGCGACCAACGCTTGACGCATGGCCTCGAGACTCGCATTGCGCGCAAGCACCGCGGCGGTGAACGGTTCAGCCGTCAGCGGTGCCGGAAGCGGCACATAGCCGTCCCGGCGGGCGAGATCCGCTGCATGAGTTGCGCCCACGGCGATGAACAACGCCAGACCGACCGCGCCGGCGAGGCTTTTCGAATGATGATGCACGAGACACTCCGTTTGCAGATCACAAGCGATGACGCGCCCGCACGCGCTTGGCGTGCAAGCACCGATCCGCAACGTGGAGTGTTAGAGTCTCAGACGGAGGGTCGAAAGATAGGTGTCGCGTCCCGCCGATGAGACGGTGGTGATGCGCGGGGGTCCCTGCGGTGGCGGCCTTCGATGCGCCGCCACAGGAGAGGTGGGAGTCCATGCCAGCGCGGACGGAGCGAGGGCATGCGCATTCCGGATTTCAATCCCGCTGACTCGAGCGGCCGGTCCGGCAGGCACCCACCCACAGGCGCCAGTCATCCCGCACGAGACTCCGCCGGACAACGACGCGCCACCGCAGGGCATCGGCGCACGGTGACCCGTCATGGGGCAGTGCATCGGTATCGGAGTCGGGCACAGCATCATGGGGCACGCCCAGACCTCCGGGCCGTACCCGAGGGCCACCACTGCCAGCAGCAGGAGCGTGAGGTAATGCGAATGAAGTCGTCGACCCATCATGCGCTTATCATGCTAGCGCTTTGCAGACTGAAACGCCACCGCCGAGGAACCCGGGCATTCCGTGCAGTTGAGCACCGCGACTCGAGGCATGACGGCACTGTGGCGCTCCACGGGTGTGTCCGTCCTGTGCCCCGAATCGAGGTACTCACGATGCGGCGCTACCGTGGGTTTCACGCCTATCGCCATCCAGGTTCGTTGACACGGGGAAGCCATTCCAGGGATTACCCATCTCCTGGGGCAGGCTACCGCTGCGGGCCCTTCCCTTCCATAGGCATTCCCTGCATCGCCCGCATTTGGCCCATCATCTGCTCCATCATCAGCTGCATCATGTCGAGACGGTTCTGCATCTCGTCCCGCATTAGGTCGTGCATCCGCTGGCACTGTTGCGCGGAGGGTGCATTCCGATTGCCGCCCCCCATCATGCCATCGCCCCTCATCCCGTGACCCATCGAGGGACCGCCCATCATTCCCCGAGGCATCATGCCAGACATCATCCGCCCCCCCATGGCGCGCATGGCCTGCATCTGCTCCATCATGGTGTGCATGTGCTCGCGCAGCAGCCTCGCTCTGAGCTCGGGACTCTTCGTCGCGCGGATACGCCGCATCTGTTCCTGCATGAGTTTAATCCGAGCTTCCATCGCGCCGAGATCGAGATGCTGTGCGGTCATCGAGGCCGGTTCGGTTGCTTGAGCCGCCGGCGGTTGGGGTGAAGGGGGCGCGGCCTGCGCGGTTACGATCGCGAACAGCGCCAGAGCAACGCCCGGCAGTGCCATTGAGAGCCTCGATTTCACTGGAGTCTCCTGACTTATATGATGCCTCGACGCCGCACGCCGGTTAAGGTCTGGCCGCCTCGATGAGCTGGCGCCAACCGCCCCGTCCCGGAAAGAACATCGGCACCCGCCGCCGATACTCCTCGTATCGCTCGCCGAATTTCCCGATCATGTCCCGTTCTTCCCGGTACGCGAGCCGAGTGTAGACGAACACGATGATGGGAAACAACGTCACGGAAAAGACGGTCGGCCAATGGACCACACCTTCGCCGAAGAGCCCGACGAAAAGCCCGGTGTACTGGGGGTGGCGCACGAGACCGTAGAGTCCGTCGGAAGCGAGTCGGCCCGCCTGGTGCGCCCGGTAGAGCTCTCGCCAACCCTCGATGAAGAGGCCAATGCCGAGAAACAGCAGAACATACCCGATGAGCATGGAGACCATCATTCCGGTATTGCCCATGCCAAGCAGCGTCGACCACAAGTTCGCGTTCAAGCCGGTGCGGTCGAGATGCAAGAACCGCACGAGCAGATAGATCGTCAGCGGAAAGCCGTACATTTCCGCGTAGAGCGCGATGATGAACGCCTGGACCAAGCCCGCGCCCGCCCACTCGCGCCACCCCTTGGGAGCGAAATATCGATAGAAGACCCAGGAGGCGATCACGATCATCACGATCGCGAGGCCCCAGGCGCCGGAATGGGCGATGTGCGAACTCATGATTTTCGCCGCCCAAGCAGAAACACGTTGTAGAGCGGCACCCAGATGAGCGCAATGAACCAGCCGTAGGCGTAGCTCTCAATCAACCCACGGGCAAATGACCCCCAGGTCAGCCAGTGGAATCCGGGCACGAGTCCGAGCCAAGTGTGATACATCGCATGGCGCGGGAAGAGCAGATCGAAAGCCACGCACAGCGAGAAAGTAATCGCGAGAAACACCCCCGTCGCCATCCCGGCAGCTCTGAGGGAGATGCCCGTTCTCATGGGGCCGACCTCTTCCCCGGAGTCCCCAGCATTGCCTCTGTCATCGCTCCAGCGCCGAGATACCGCTGCGGCTGTGCTTCGAATTTATCGAGGCAGTCTCGCGAGCAAAAACGCACTGTCTGATTTTGATACGCGCTCGCGTAGCCCGCGCCGGGCTCGACCTTCATTCCGCACACGGGATCGACTCCCGTATCGAGAGCGTGGTGAGTGGACGGGGTGACTGTCTGGTCACCGCTGCTATCTCGCTGGGCAGAGTGGCCGCCATGGCCACCGTGACCGACATGCGCTCCGCAGCCGAAGCGCATCATGACAAAGAACAGTGCCCCAAAGAGTAGGAACGAAAGAAAGCCACTCATGGCGCGATACCTGGCCCCGGCCTGATTGTTACTCAGTATGCTCCCGCGGCGCTTCGAATCCATTACGTAGAAGTCCTCATGGTCTCAGGGCCCTAACGCCATAGCATTCGGCGGGTAGTCATTTGACCACGCTGCGCTATTGCCCACCCGGGTGGGCGTCAAGAACGTTGGTCAGGAATAGAGATCACGGTGGGCGACTGACCCTTCCCTGGCCTCAGCGGAACCCATGCCGGCGTCGCCGACTTGACGCGGAGATACAAACACTCCACGACGATGCAGGGAGAGCGTCTGGAGCAGGATCGCGCGACTATAGGCGCCGTCCCGCAGCTTTTCGAATCACTGGGCGCGTCATGAATTCGCATCACACACGCGGGCGGGGCGAAGATTCGACTTCGACGGAACGTCGTACGGATTCCGGGAAATTCGCCGCAGGGACGCGTGAGCACGTTCTGACGGATCCGGTATACGGCATGCGAGTCTCGCAGCACCATTGGGCGCATGGGGGCCTACCTCTTCTGCTCGAGCAGCTGTCTGGAAAGGTTCAGCGCGGCGCCCGACCGGTATCTCACTGATCAGAGTCAATTGGGAGCCGAACCCGTGAACGAACCGATGCGCGAGGATGGCGGCCAGGCACCGGCGAGCCCGTCCGGACAGGCTGCTGACTCCCGCCCCAGAACGATCTACACCTGTCCCATGCATCCGCAGGTTCGCCGGAGCGAGCCGGGCACCTGTCCGATCTGCGGGATGACGCTCGAACCGGTACAGCCGGCAAGTGTGACGGGTCAAAACCTCGAGCTGCGCGACATGACGCGGCGGTTCTGGGTCGGCGTCGCGCTCGCCGCTCCGGTGGTCCTCCTCGACATGGCGACAGAGGTCCCCGCGCTCGCGGCGCATCGATTGGTCTCTCCCGTCCTGTCGATGTGGATTCAGTTTGCGCTCGGCAGCCCTGTCGTGATCTGGGCGGGATGGCCGCTGCTTCAGCGCGGGTGGGACTCGGTGCGCCGCCGATCGCTCAACATGTTCAGCCCCATCGCTCTTGGCGTCAGCGCCGCTTATCTCTACAGCCTCGTCGCGCTGTTCGCGCCGGGTCTCTTTCCGCGAGGACTGCGCGGCGAGGACGACCTCATTCCCGTGTACTTCGAAGCCGCCGCGGTCATCACCGTGCTCGTGCTCCTGGGGCAGGTGCTCGAGCTGCGCGCGCGGGAGGCTACCGGTGGAGCCATTCGCGCTCTGCTCAATCTCGCGCCCAAATTCGCCCGCCGCATTCCTGACGGAGGGACCGATGAGGAGGTTTCCCTGGATGCGGTGCAGGTCGAAGACCGATTGCGGGTGCGCCCCGGCGAGGCCGTTCCGGTTGACGGAGTGGTGCTCGAGGGCGCGAGCGCCGTCGATGAGTCGATGGTCACCGGCGAATCCCTCCCGGTGTCCAAGGTCGCGGGAGAGAAGCTCATCGGCGGCACGATCAACGGGACCGGTGCGCTGATCATGCGCGCCGAGCGCGTGGGCTCGGACACGATGCTCGCCCGAATCGTGCAGATGGTGGCCGAAGCGCAGCGCAGCCGTGCGCCCATCCAACGGCTCGCCGACCTCGCCTCCTCATGGTTTGTGCCGGCCGTCATCGTGATTGCCCTTGCCGCATTCATTGCGTGGACGCTGCTTGGACCGCCGCCTCAGCTCGCCTACGCGCTGGTTGCGGCCGTGTCCGTGCTCATCATCGCCTGCCCCCGCGCGCTCGGGCTCGCGACTCCCATGTCCGTCATGGTTGGGGTCGGCAAGGGTGCCACGGCGGGGGTGCTGATCAAGAACGCCGAGGCGCTGGAGCGATTTGAGAAGATCGACACCCTCGTCGTGGACAAGACCGGGACGCTGACCGAGGGTAAGCCGCGCGTGGTGGCCGTTGTGCCGGGGGAAGGATACGATGAGGCCGCCGTGCTCACCTTCGCAGCGAGCCTCGAGCGCTCGAGCGAGCATCCCCTCGCGGCAGCCGTGGTTGCATCGGCGAACGAGAGGGGTCTTGCGCTGCAAAGCGTGATTGGCTTTCGCTCCGAAACGGGCAGGGGCGTCATCGGGACCGTAAACGGACACGCGATCGGCGTGGGCAACGCCGAGCTGCTCGACTCTCTCGGAGTTTCGCACGCGAGTCTCGAAGCGCCGGCGGAGCGCCTCCGAAATGACGCCGCGACCGTGATGTTCGTGGCGATCGATGGCCGATCCGCGGGCGTCGTTGCCGTCGCCGATCCGGTGAAGCCGAGCACGCCCGGGGCTCTCGAGGCGCTCAGGCACGAGGGCATCCGGATCGTGATGGTCACGGGGGATCATCGCGCCACGGCAGAGGCGGTCGCGCGCCGGCTCGGAATTGACGACATCGAGGCGCAGGTGCTGCCGGATCACAAGAACGCCATCGTGCAGCGCCTGCGCGGCGAAGGTCGAGCGGTCGCCATGGCAGGCGACGGCGTGAACGACGCGCCGGCTCTCGCCGCAGCCGAAGTCGGCATCGCGATGGGCACGGGGACCGATGTGGCCATGCAGAGCGCTGGTGTCACCCTCGTCAAGGGCGACCTGACAGGCATCGCGCGGGCCCGCGTGCTCAGCCGCGCCACCATGCGCAATATCCGCCAGAATCTCTTCCTCGCCTTCATCTACAACGTGATCGGCATCCCGATCGCCGCCGGCGCGCTGTATCCGATCTTCGGACTGCTCCTGAGCCCCATGATCGCCGCAGCCGCCATGAGCCTGAGCTCGGTGTCGGTCATCGGCAATGCGCTGAGGCTGCGCATGATTCACCTCGACGCAGCGCACAAGGTCTATGCTCCGGTGGGCTGATCCAGCGGTCGCGAGAAGGAGTCGTGCGGCCGTTCATGTGCCTGAAGCCCCTCCTGCAGCCCAAAAAGCGCGCAAGTCCCGTTCGGGTCGCCGCCGCAGGTCCCCTTGTAACCGGTCAATATTGCTCTCGCGTCCCCGATCGCCTCCCGCGGCTCTGACTCACATTAATCGACGCCGGCCAACGGCTGTCTCACGTGACGATCGTCGGGCGCGACGGCCTGCAGGGCGAGAAAGGCCGCGCCGAATGTCGCGACATGGCCGAGCCACGGATCGATCGGCGCGAGAATACGCGCAAGGGCGCCGATAGGCGGGTAGAAAACTGCGCCGCGAATCACAGTCACGGAAAGCCCGGCGGATTCCGCAAGAGCGCTCAGCTCACGTGCCGTCCGGAAGCGCGCCGCCTTCCAGGTCGCGGCACCCAGCCAGCCGCGCACGCGGCGCGTCATCGCCCAGAGGCTCCATCGGCCCAGCTCGCCGAGCACGAGACGTCCTTCCGGTCGCAGCACGCGAACAACTTCGCGCAAGGCCGCCGGTCCGTCTGCAACGAAACACAGCACCGTGACCGCGATCACGACATCGAAGGTGGCATCGGCAAAGGGAAGCTGCTCGATGCGTCCCTCCACAAATTCTGCCTGGACACGTGCTTCCCGCGCTCGCGCGCGGGCTGCGCTCAGCATCGCGGGATCCGTATCGATACCGGTCGCCACGGCGCTGCGCGCGACCGCAGCGCAGACCAGCGCGCCGTCGCCACAGCCGACATCGAGTACACGGGTATTGCGGAGCTCTCCCATCAGCTTGAAAACGAGGCGCTGCTCGATCGCCTCGGTGACCCTGCCGAGCAGTGTTGCGCGCCACGCGACGTACGCTTTCGGACCGATCTGACCGGGGGCGATCGCCCCGCTCATGCGAGCAGCCGGCGCAGTCGATCGGCGACTTGTCCGATCTCCTCCTCCGTCGTCCCGCGCCCCAGACTGAAGCGGATGGCGCCCGTGCCGATCTCGGGCGCAATCCCCATGGCCTCAAGGACGGGCGACAACTCGACCCGGCCCGCGTGGCACGCCGATCCGGTCGATGCAGCAACCTCCGGCATCCGTGCCAGGATTTCGGCACCGACCTGCCCCGCGAACGACACATTGAGCGTGTTCGGCAGGCGCTCGTGCACATGACCGTTGAGAGAGACCCGCTCGCCGAACTCCACGCGCAGGCGCTCCCAGAACAGGTCGCGCAAGCGTCGCGTCTCCTGCATGCCGAGCCCCGGCTGCGCAATTTCGCATGCCTCGCCAAGACCCGCCGCCAGGAGCGCGCTCTCGGTGCCCGCCCGTCGGCCGAGCTCGTGTCCGGCACCGTGGATCAGCGGCTCCACGACAATTCCACGACGGATGTAGAGGGCACCGATTCCCTTCGGTCCATAGAGCTTGTGCCCGGCGATCGAGAGCAGATCGACGCCGAGCGCATCCACGTTCGTTGGTATCTTGCCGACGGATTGCGCGGCGTCCGTATGCAAGGGTATTCCATGCGCATGCGCGATCTTCGCGATCTCGCCGATCGGCTGGATCGTGCCGACCTCGTTGTTGGCGTGCATGATGCTGACGAGGACCGTATCGCCGGTGATCGCCTTGCGGATATCGTCGGGGTCGACTCGACCCGTTCCGTCCACCGGCACGTAGGTCGCGGTTGCGCCGAGGCGCTCGAGAAACCGGCATGGCATGAGGATGGCCGGATGCTCGATCCTCGAGGTGACGATGTGCGCAGGTTTGTCGCGCGGGCGGAAGAACAGGCCCTTCAGCGCAAGATTGTTCGCTTCGCTCCCGCCGCTCGTAAAGACGATCTCCTCCGCCGCACAACCGAGAAGCGCCGCGACTTGCGCGCGAGCGCGGTCCAGCGCAGCCTTTGCAGGCGCACCCGCCCAGTGACCGCTCGAAGGATTACCGTAGGCGCTCTCGAGAAGCGGCCGCATGATCGCGGCCACCGCCGGGTCGATGGGCGTGCTGGCGTTATAGTCCAAATAGATCTGTTTCACGGCCGTCTGCCGCCCTTGACTGCTGTCATCCTGGCTCCCGGTGTCGGATTCTGCGCCTCGACCTGCGGTGCGCGCGGCTGCGGCGCCTGATGGCGCAGCTGCCGCCGATGGGGCCGGCCCAGGGCGCTCAATGCGGCATAGTGGTGCAAGCTCCAGAGCGATCTGCGCAAGACCCCGCGAGACTTCGGCCTGGCCGCTCCGGGACGGGCCGGCGCTCGCGGAGCACCTGCGGCGCCGCCATGGCGTGGACTTGGGTGTACGACGATGCCAAAGACTGTTTCGCCAGATGGGCTTTCGGCTGCGTAAACCCCGTACCCAAGTCGCTCGGGCCGATCGGTGGAAAGTCGCGGCGGCAACAAAAACTGCGCCGGATGGCTCGAAGCTCTGATGTGGAACTGTGGAGCCTGGACGAATGCCGTTTCCAGCAACACGGGACAGGCTGCCGCATGTGGGTGCGACCGGGGGATAAGGATGCTCATCTGCTGCTCGCGCTGACGCGCCGATCCGTGGCGTGCTTCGGCGCGGTCATTCTGCGTGCCGTTCAGCTCGTCCGTCACATCTGCACCCTATTCAAAGCCCGGACCTTCAATCGTTTCCTCAAACAGCTGCTGCGCTACCGACATGGCGGGCGCCGCATGATCTTGGTGCTCGACAACGCCCGCTATCATCACGCCGTGTTGCTGAGGCCGTTCGCGCGCCAGCACGGCAAGCATCGGCCGCGAGCATCTCGGTAACGTACATTCAGGTGGAACTCCTCACCAGCGCAGCCCATCGGTCGAAAACGGTCGCAGCGGTAGGCTCGATCGCATTCAAGTGGCTCTGCGCCTGGATCAGGCACTCATCCGGATCGATTCCGGCGCGACGCAGCCCGGGCTCGAAAGCATTGACGCATGCCGCGACCATTTCAGGCTTCATCTCCAGATGGAACAGAAGGCCATACACGTTGGCGCCGTAGCGATACGCCTGGGACGCAGTCATGCGCGAGCGCGCGAGTGATACGGCGCCCGGCGGCAGGTCGAACACATCGCCATGCCAAACGCAGGTCACGAACGAATCCGCAAGGCCGTGAAACAGCCGATCGTCCTTTCCCGCGGCCTCGAGCCGCACCGGCAGCCAGCCGATCTCGGGTGCGGCTGCGGGATGAACCTTGGCCCCAAGCGCCGCGGCCACCAACTGGCTGCCGAGACAGATCCCGAGCACCGGTCGTCCGAGCGCCAATGCGCGGCGGATCAGTGCGAGCTCGCGCAGCAACCTGGGATGGCCCTCAGGCCGGCACACGCTGTATGGCCCACCCAATACGATCAGGCCGTCGCATGGGGCAATGTCCGGTTCGGGGGAGCCCTCGCAGAGCAGGAGCTGATTGAAGTCGATGCCCGAGCGCGCGAGCGCATCGGATATCGCACCGAGCGTCTCGCACTCGTGATGTTGGATTGCAATGACGCGGGTCAAGGCACGAACCGTCAATCCCGAGGTGACTCACCGTCACCCGCCTCGCGAGCCAGTCGGGGTTCCCGGCTCGAAGCGGTGACCGGCAGTCCCGCGGCGCGCCATTCCGGAAACCCCTCCTTGAGGCGGCGTGCGTTGAATCCGCGAGATCGAAGCAGCGCCACCGCTTCGAAGGCGAGCACACAATAAGGACCTCGGCAGTAGGCGACGAATTCTTGCCCGGGATCGAGCGTGGCGAGCCGCTTTTCGATCTCGGACGGAGGCAGGTTGACGGCGCCCGGCAAGTGACCGGCCCCATATTCCTCGGCCGGTCGCACGTCAAGAACGGTCACGGTGCCGCCCCGCAGGCGCTCCAGGAGCTGGGCGCGCGAGAGCGGTTCGAGCCGGTCCTTGGCGGTGAGGTAGGTGTCGACGAGCCGCTCCACTTCCGCCAGATGGCGTTCGCCCACTGCCCTCAGGCTTGCCATGAGCTCGACCACATCGTCGCCGCTCAAACGGTAGTAAACCTTGAGCCCCTCCTTCCGGCTCGTCACGAGGCCGGCGCGGCGCAATTGCTGAAGATGATGCGAAGCGTTGGCCATCGGGAGTCCTGCCACCGTCGCCAGCGCCTCGACGCTGCGTTCGCCCTGCGCCAGAAATTCCAGCATTTCCAGCCGTTTGCCGCTGCTTACCGCCTGGCCGATGCGGCCGAAGTGCGCAAAAAGATCTTGCTTGAAACTCACGGTTGACGCCTTAGATTTCCAGCGAGTATTCTAATACTCGTAAGAGTATTAGAGCAATAGCAGAACTCACATGTCCGCCGCCGCTCTTCTCGCACATCAGCAGTCCCTCCGCCTTGGATTCTTTCTCGGGATCTTCGCAGTGATGGCGCTCTGGGAAATCCTGGCGCCGCGACGTCGATTGCAAGTCAGCAAGGCCGCCCGCTGGCTCAATAACATCGGCATCGTGGCCCTGAACACCCTGATCGCGCGCCTCGTATTCCCGGCAGCCGCCGTCGGCGTTGCGCTATTCGCCCGCGAACATGGCTGGGGTCTGTTGAGCGTCACGCATCTGCCCGATGCGCTCACCATTGCTATCGCCGTGATCGCGCTCGACCTGGTCATCTACCTGCAGCATGTCATGGTGCACGCCGTGCCGCTGCTGTGGCGGCTGCACCGCGTACATCACGCCGATCTCGACTTCGATGTCACGACCGGCGCGCGGTTTCATCCGCTGGAGATCCTGTTGTCGTTGCTGATCAAGTTCGCGGCCATCGTGCTCCTCGGCGCCCCGGCGGCCAGCGTGGTGATCTTCGAGGTGCTGCTCAACGGCACCTCGATGTTCAATCACGGCAATGTCCGCATGCCGGCCGCGCTCGACCGGGTGCTGCGCCTCTTTGTGGTCACCCCCGACATGCACCGCGTGCACCATTCCGTGAACGAGGATGAAACGAACAGCAACTTCGGCTTCAACCTGCCGTGGTGGGATTGGTTGTTCGGTACCTACCGGCCGCAGCCGCGTTCGGGCCACGAGGGGATGACGGTCGGCATCAACACCTTCCGGCAAAGCCGACTCTGCACCTGGCTGCCCGGTATGCTGCTCATGCCCCTCATCGGCAGAATCAGCGAATACGCACTCAACCGCCGCCCCTGGGAGACTCCGGCATGACAGCCACGGTGATGTGGAGCAGGCCCCGCCCGCGAATCGCGGCAAAGACCGCTCTCCTCGTCCGGCACGACGCCGGTTCGCCCCAGGTGACGTTCGTGGAAGACGGCATGCAGGGCCGGCCGCGCCAAAGCTTCGCAACCGAAAACCTGATGCGGCTCAACCCAGGAGATTCATGTGCTTGACCTTTTGCAAATCTCGACAACAGCCGTTCTGGCCGCTTCGCCGGTGGCGACAATTTCCTCCTCGGACCACAGCTCTACCCATGAGATCGCGCGAGGGAAAAGAACGGCACCAGGAGCGAGGGCTATGAAGTCAAGTTCTGGAAAAATGCCCGCAACAGGAGAGCTGCAATGAAATACCTCCTTATCGTCAACAATAACGACACGGAAACCGTCTGGAACGCGCTGCGTTTTGGCCAGGCGGTGCTGTCGCGAGGTCATGAGGCGAGCATGTTCCTCTTGGGCTCCGCGGTCGAGATCGAGAACATCGGCAATGAGCGGTTCGATGTCGGCAAGCTCCTCTTGCGTTTCGATGAGCTTGGCGGCGTCGTATTGAGCTGCACCACGTGCCTGCGCATCCGCAAGATGGATGCTGCCGCAGTCTGCCCCATGTCATCGATGGACGACCTTGCACGGCTCACCGAAGAGGCCGACCGCGTCCTCACCTTTGGTTAGCTTGGGTGGAGGGGAAAATGAGCACTAAGACGATTCTCATCCTCGGTGGTGGCATCGGCGGTCTCACCGCGGCAGCCCATCTGCGCCGTCTATTGGCGCCCGAGCACCGCGTCGTCGTCATCGAGAAGAACGCGACCTTCGCTTTGCGCATGGCGAACCTCTGGCTCATGAGCGGAGAACGCGAGAGGCCGGAAGAAGGCGAGCGCAGCCTTTCACGGCTCTCTGAGCGGGGAATCGAATGGGTTGAGGCGGAGATCGAAACCATCGAGCCGGTTTCAAGAACGGTCAAGACCACCTCTGGCGCCTTCGCTGGCGACTATCTCATCATCGCCCTTGGCGCGGAACGCCATCCGCAGGCGATCCCCGGCTTTGCCGAGACCGCCCTCAATCTTTACGAGGCGCAGGGGGCAGTTGCCATCCGGCGTGCCCTCGAAACCTTCGATGGCGGCCGAGTGATAGTCCTGGTTGCGCGCACGCCCTTTTCCTGTCCGTCGGCACCCTACGAAGCCGCATTCCTGATCGAGACGGTGCTGCGCCGGCGCGGGGTACGGGAGAAGAGCCAAATCGCCGTCTACACGCCGGAAGATCTTCCGATGCCCGTCGCGGGAGCAGAGGTGGGTGTGGCGCTGGTGCAGATGCTCGAAGCCCGTGGGATCGAATTCCATCCCGAGCAGATCGTGATGAAGGTCGAGCCATCTTCTCACACCATCCGTTTCGAGCTTGAAGACACGAAGTTCGACCTCCTGGTCGGCGTTCCGGCGCATCGGGCTCCGGCGGTCGTTCGCCAGGCGAAGCTCGCCGATGCTTCGGGTTGGGTGCCGGTCGAGCCGAGCACACTCCAGAGCCGCCACCCCGGCGTTTACGCCATTGGCGACGTCACCTCGATCCGACTTCCCATCGGCATGTACCTGCCGAAGGCCGGCGTCTTTGCCGACGAGGAGGCGCGGGTCGTTGCCGAGAACGTCGCGGCGGAGGTGCAGGGCAAGTCTCCCACCAGCCGCTTCAATGGTCACGGCTTTTGCTACATTGAAGTGGGCGACGATATGGCCGCCTATGGGGCCGGCAATTTCTATGGGATTCCCGCCCCGAGGGTTACCTTGGAGCCACCGTCACCGCGTTATCGGCTTCAGAAGCACGAAATTGAGCGCACTGCGCAGTCGCTGTGGCTATGACGCCATTCGCTATCTCCGCGCGTGAAAACTCCATGCGTGAAATGTGGCGCTGCACGCGAGTCTCCGTGACCGCAAGGTCATCACCGATCAGAAAGGTCTGTCCGGCGAGTCAGGAGGAGCATTCTTGCACATTCTTGATCCTGCTGCAGGCGTAGCCATGATACGCCCGTCACCAGAGGCGATCCAGGGAGGTGTGTCAGGGCAATATCGGTTGAAGGCGGTCGGTAGCAAGAGCGGCATCCTGAATCGCAAACGCAAGGGAACTCCATGAGGTCCGCGGCGGAGATGAAAACCGACGAATCGCGTGCCTATCCGAAAAGACTGATTGACGGGGATTCTGAGATCGCAGGATTGCTACTCACCACAAGCGTCATGACTCATAGTGAAAGAATTATTGAGCTATTCGGCCGCGTCGGGACACTTGAGCGCGATTCGGCGCAGCGGTCAACCCGACGTTGGCGCCACGAGCCGACGTCCAGGCTTCCTACGAGGCCAAAATGATCGCCGAAGATTTTGGGGAGCGCGGTGGATGAATGCGTGCGCAAAGGCCGCGGCGGTTCCTGCGAAGCCCGCGGGAACCTTGCGCCCGAGGGAACTCGTCGAGCTGCAGGCCAATGCGGTTCGGGCGAGTGAGGTTCTGAAGGTGATCGCCAATGGAATGAGGCTGATGCTCTTGTGTCAGTTGGCTGAAGGCACGAAGTCGGTGAACCAGCTTCAGCCCGGCGTCGGCATCAGCCAATCAGCCGTCTCGCAGCATCTGGCGCTGCTGCGCGAGCACCACGTCGTCGAGGCTCATCGTAGCGGACAGTCCGTCTACTATGTTCTCAGGAGCAAGGAAGTCGCCGCGCTGATGAAGACACTGTACCAACAGTTTTGTACGAAGCGCCGGTGAGCGTTCTGCAAACGTCGATATTTCCCCGAAAACCCGGAAACATGGAAGCCGGAAGCGTTGGCCGCACTTCGCTTCGGTTTGGAGGCTGTCATTGAGCGCCTGGCTCGAGCGCTCGTGTCGTGTGAGGCGGAACACATGTCAAGCGAAAATCCCCAGCGCGCCATGCTCGCGGGCCTCGCCGAGCTCTCCAAGGGGCTCGCGCACCCGCATCGGCTCGAGATCCTGGCGCAACTGGCCCGGGGCGAGCGCAGCGTCGCCGCGCGCCATTCGGCGCAAGTCCGCGAGGTGACAGGCGGCTACTTTCATATCCGCGATGCGCTCGCACCGGTGTCTCGCGCGGAGCTGGTGCGTCGACTGAAGGAGGACGTCGTCACCGTGCTCGATGTACGGCCAGTGGACGAATATGCCGCAGGACATCTGCCGCACGTTGTCAATATTCCCTTGCGCGAACTCTCGCGCCGGCTGCGGGAGATTCCGAGGGACCGGGAGATCGTCGCCTATTGCCAGCGCCGCGGCCCGTGCCGCGTGCTGGCGTTCGAAGCGGTGGCCTTGCTGCGCGGCCGCGGGTTCAAGGGCGGGCGCCTGGATGACGGTTTTCACGAATGGAGGGCCGCGGGGCTACCCGTTAGGCTTGCATCAGCGCCAGCTTCGCGCCGGCTTGGCGGTTGCCAGAACGCGATGAATAATACCCGATCGGATTGGATCTTGTGAGCACACTTGATCGAGTCTTCCCCGCAACAGCAATGCCGGACGCCGATTGGTGGCGGGCGCTCTGGCCCGATCCCCGGGACGTCATCCTCGCGCTCGGGGTCGAGGCGGGAATGGATGTCATCGACCTTTGCAGCGGCGACGGCTGGTTCACCGCGCCGCTTGCGTCCCTCGCGCGGAAGGTTTTCGCGATCGACGTCGATGAGCGGATGCTCGAGCAGGCAACCAAGCGAGTGGCAGCCGTCGGTGCAGAGAACTGCGAGTTCCTGCAAGCGGATGCCTACGATATCGCGAGCTTCGTGGCTCAACCCGTGGATTTCGTGCTGATGGCGAATACTTTCCATGGCGTGCCCGACCCGACACGCCTCGCGTGCGCCATGGCCGCGGTGCTGCGGCCAGGGGGCCGTGCCGCGATCGTCAACTGGCACCGACGGCCACGCGAGGAAACGGTGGTTCTCGGCCAGCCGCGCGGACCCCGAACCGAGATGCGGATGAGCCCGGACGCGGTGCAGGCCGTCCTCGAGCCGGCTGGTCTTCGTCACTTGCGCACGGTCGAGCTGCTGCCGTACCACTATGGAGCGGTGTTCGAGAAGACGTGTGCGCCGTCTTCCATGACATGAGGAGAATGCAGATGGCAGAGAACAAACGACCCGAAAGCGAGCCGACGGAAGCGGACGAAAGCGGCCCCATGGCGATGGGCATGGCCATGGCGAAGAAGATGATGGGCAAGATGGGTCAGGGCGGCGGTCCGCCCGAGATGATGCGGAAGATGATGGCCCAGGTGCGTCAAGGCGAGGGAAAGTCGTCAACCGAGGCGATGACGGGGATATGTATGGGGCTGTGGACGGAGACGCTGAACGCAATCCGGGACACGAATGCCCTCGCCGTTCACGCCACGCCAGAGCTCGAGAAGGTCTTCAGCGACTGGCTCGAGGGGCTCAAGGAGAAGGCGGGCGAAATTGTTGCCAAAGGCGAGACGGATGGCGCGGCGCTGGCCGCCGCCCTTGGCGTGAGCGAGGCCAGCGCGAATTACCTCCTCTATCGACTCGCCACCGCGGGCAAGGTCACGCTAGCGGCCAAGGTTAGTACCTGGAGGAGACCATGATGCCGCAAAATTGGTGGCCGATGCCGTGGTTCGGAATGATCTTCGGCCCGATCATGATGATCGTATTCCTGGTGATCGCAGTCCTGATCGGGGTGGCGCTGATCCGCGCTTTCGGCATGGGGCCACCCTGGTGGGACCATCGAGGCGATCATTCCAGTCGAGAATCCAGCCGGCGAGCGCTCGAGATCCTCGAGGAACGCTTCGCCAAAGGCGAGATCGACAAGGAGGAGTTCGAGGAAAAGAAGCGTCTACTGTCACGCTGACCGGGAGCGATGACGTGAGCCGGATCAGAGCAGAGCCATGAGTGACAGACATTCTGAGAACCCCGAAGCCCCGTGCGAGGATATCCGCGCGCTCTATTCGGACCTCGCGCGCAACCCTGGCAAGGAGTTCGGCTGGGGTAAAGGCAAAGAGAATGCTCGGGCGCTGGGATACGAGGCGCGCTGGCTGGAGCGCCTGCCGGAGCGCGTATGGGAATCCGCCGCCGCCGTCGGGAACCCGTTCAGCCTGGGGCGCATTCAGCCGGGCGAGGTCGTGGTCGATCTCGGATGCGGTGCGGGCGCCGATCTATGTATCGCGGCGCTTCTGGTCGGGACGGCGGGCCGCGCAATGGGCATCGATCTCACGCCGGCGATGGTGCAGAAGGCCCAAGAGAACGCCGCGCTCGCCGGCCTCGGCAATGTCGAAGCGTACATCGGCGACGTCGAGGCGACAGGTCTCCCGGACTCCTGTGCCGACATCGTCATCTCGAATGGAGCCATCAACCTCTCGGCGCACAAACCGTGCGTGTTCAAGGAGGCGTTCCGGATCCTGAAGCCCGGCGGGCGGTTACAGATCGCGGATATGGTTCGAGCGGATGCGGGCGAGGTGGCGAGTTCCGATTCCTGGGCCAGCTGCGTCGCGGGCACGGTCGAACCCCAGAACTATCTTGCGTTGCTGCGTGCGGCAGGCTTCGTGCATGCGGAGCTCGTCGGCTTCACCGGCTACAAGACCGCGGCGGCGACGATCGGCGCCACGTTCAGGGCGCGTCGACCCTGACTGGGTCAGCATCTCCGCTCGAGACGGCGCAGATCCCCGACCGCCGCCAGGAGGAGAAGCGCTTCCGGGCGGCAGCCTCTCCCGCGATGCGCGGGAAATGATGGCTCACAAATCCGTGCGAGCCCTCGTCTTCGGCTCATTGGGATGTCGAGGGGGTGTCGGAGCTGGAATGCACCACCTGTGTCGCAGCTTCCCCGCGCGTACGGCACAGCAGCCCTCCCGTCAGTTGCAGCAGGACTGCGGCACCGAGCAGAACTCCCGAGGAGATCAGCTCCCAACGTCGGGGCCTCCAAGGCAACCCCACTGCGGCGCCCCAATACCCAAGGAGATACCAGAGAGCCATGTAGCCACCGACGGCGAAAAGCAGCGCCAGAAAAGCGGTATTGATGATGCGGTTACGCTGCTGCCGCGCTTGATCCAACGTGCAGACGCCGCGCCGCCTGAAATACACCCCGACTGCGACCGCGAGGAACACGAGCGCCGCACCGCGGAATGCCCAAGCATAAGTGCCGTTCAGCACATGATCCAGGCTCGCCGCAGTCGAGATCGAGGCCACTCCGAGCAGCACCAGTACGAGCGGCGTGATGCAACAGAGCCAACCGGTCAAAACGGCGAGCGTCGTTTGCACGAACAACCCCTTGCGAGCCCGTTTTATGTCGTCGTTCATCACGCAATCCTTCTCTCTCTCAGAGACCGGAGCTTCGTCTTCGACGTTCGGTCGTTCGCTCGCTCGCTGGTGCCCGATCGGGTCTTGGACCGAGCGATGCCACGAGTCATGCGGGTGAGCGACAGGTCGAGTCATGGTGAATCGGACGGGTCGCGCCCGGCAGGCTCATCCTCGTCATGATCTTCCGAGCTGTGCTCCGCGGCCGATTTGCCGAATCGCCATCTCACTCCCAGGCTGATGACACGGCCATCGAGCGGTCCCCAGGCATCGGTCGTCCAGCGGCCGTCGGCGGCTTGCGCAGGAAGCACAAGCGGTTGGAAGCGCGTGAGGCGCCGGTCGGTCAGGTTCTCGCCATTCAGGAACACGGTGAGAGGTCCCACTTGGCGTTCGAGTAGAACGCCGAACATGACAAAACTTGGACTCATCGTGCGGTACGGGTTCGGGGTAAGGGTACCTGTCAGGGTTTGCCGGCCGGTAAAGAGGGCTTCGAGGCCGATGCTCCCGAAGTGCTCCTTCTCCCAGGAGACAGTGACGATGCCGCTGTGGCGCGGATTGAGCGGCACCGTCATGCGGGAGGTCGAATCCGGCTCAACCTCGGTCGAATCGGTATAATTGTAGATGGCGGTGAATTCAAAGGGCCCCCTGCGCCCTGACACGAGCAGCTCGGTACCGAGGGCGCGCATCGGCCGGAGAGCATTGACAAAAGCGAACCTGGGAGGAGTGGCGCCCACTTGCACCAAGTCGACCGCATGCGCCACTTCCGAACCGAAGACCGTGAGATCGGTCTCGAGTGAGCCGTGTGGCAGAGTCCACAGTCGGTCGATGTCGACCGATGCACCGCGGGCGCGTTCCGCATGGAGATTCCCGAGCGGCAGGATGCGCGCGAGCCCGGTGGCTTCAGTCTCGCCGGTCAACGGGGTGGGCGCGTAAAAGCCCCCGCCGAGCGACAATCGCACCCGCCACGGCGAGGCTTTCCCGCCCGGCCGCCAGAGCGCCGCCAGGCGCGGACTGAAGAATGTACCGTACTGGCTGTGCGCATCGACACGGCCGCCGGCAGACAGGATCACGCTTTTGCCGAGGTTGATCTCGTCCTGGGCGAACAGAGCCGGCACGAGGTAGGTAAAATCAAGTGCCGGCAGCGTCTCGTCGCGGTATTGGTCTTCCTCGAACGAAAGACCCGTGACCCAGCGATTCGTGCCAGCGGTGCCGTTCACGGCTGCATCGACGAGTGCAGTGCGGTAATCGCTCGGCTCGTAAGTCCCCCCAAAGGTCAGCCGCTCGCCTCGGTCCATGAACGAGGCCCGCACGGTCAGCATCCGCGTCGGCGACAGCGGCCACTGGCCGATCAGTCCCGCATCGTACTGCCGGGTCTTCAGTGCTTCATAAAAAGGGGTGCCGTTCGGATCACCGCTGGGTACGTGTCCGCCCGCCAGCGTACCCCCCGTACGATCCTCAAGGAGCGCTCCGGCGGTGAGGTAGAGCTTGCGCCCCGCCCCGTCGCTCCAGTACAGCCTCGGCGTGATGACCGCCCGGCGATAGCCCGGGATGTCGGCCCAGCCGTCCCCGTCCACATCCTGCTCGACCTGCCGATCCGCATTTGCGGAGACTGAATAAGTCCAGCCCACCCGGGAAGGGGGGCCGGACCACCACAGCGCCATGTCGGTCCCCTGGCGGCTGGTCTCATTCAGCAACAACTCGCGCTTGCCATCGGGGCGGCGGGAGATGAAGTTGATGACACCCCCCAATGCCGAGGCACCGTAGAGCGCCGAGGCGACGCCTTTGATGATCTCGACCCGCCCCAGATCGAGGGGCGGGATCTGAAGCAGACTCATGCTGCTGGCCTGCCCGCCGTAAAGCGGCAGCCCATCGGCAAGAATCTCGGTGTATCGACCCGGCAAGCCCTCAATGCGCACATTTGCCGCCGCGAGCCCTGGCGAAGTGATCTGCACGTGCACCCCCGACGTCTCATTGAGGAGCATCGAGACATTGCCCGGACTCTCCGCGGTCTCTTCCCGGATCTCTTCGGGTCCGACCACCTCGATCCGGGTAGGTTCATCGGCGATGTGTCGCGGAATGCGCGTCGTCGTGACGACGATCTCGGAGAGCTGCGACTCCGGCGGGTCAGATGAGTTCTGTTCCTGCGGCGGCTCAAGCCTGCGCGCGGGCGCCCTCTTCTCCGATTTCGCTTCCGGCGCTTCGGTCTCGTAACTGGGCCGCGCCTCGCGCTGCAGCTCAGTAACGCTCTTCGGCGGCGCCGGCGCCGACGTCTGAGCGCGGGCAGCAAAGGCACCCAGCGCCGCGGACACGCCGATCAACACCGTGCGCGTGCTCATGTTGTGCGGGTGTGAACGCCACTCTTGGCATCCTCAAGCAGACAAAGGGCTCGATCGAGGATCTCGGCCACACAGGGATCGACGACCCGATAGTAAATCGTCGTCCCCTCCCTGCGCGCTGCGACGATGCGCCGATCGGCAAGGCGCTGCAGCTGGTTCGAGACAGCCTGCGGTTTCATCGCCACCGTATCAGCCAGCTCCGACACGCACAGCTCGCCGGCCCGCACGAGTGCATGCAGAAGCCGTGCGCGGGTCTCGTTCCCCAGCATCTTGAACAGATCCGCAAGATCACCGGCTTGCGCGGCAGGAATGAGATCTCGCTTCGCGAGCGCGGGCTTCGGCGGGCAGCAGGACGCCGTGCGTCGGGATCGAGGCTTCATAAGCATACACTATCACACATGATAGTGTAATTCAACGCGCTACATTCGGCGCCGAAGTTGCCCCCTGCGCGAGCGCGACTCCGGGGATCAGTAGCGCCGCGAGAGCGGCGAGAAGAACGAGTCGGTGACGATGACGCATGGAGGTCACTCCTCTTGCATTCACTGCCGCGGCGCCCAACCCGGGGTACTCAGCCAGTCCTGCAGTGCCCTCGTGTTGGCGGCGCGGTCGGCATCATTCGCAGTCCGGTCTTGGAGGATTGCTGTATTGGCCGAGCGCATGTCGGTGTCGAGTTGGTAGAGTTCGGTCGCGAACACTCTGTTCATCGCGTTGCACGCCTGGAGGATCTGATTGCGGCCCCGTGCCGAGCGCGAGGCGGCCTGCAACGTCTGCTCCGTCGCGGCGGAGGTCGCGACCTGCTGCTGGGACAGGCCGTACTCATGCAGCACGCCCGAGATCTGCTGATTGAACCCTTGAGTCCATTGCGCCAACGTACCGCCGGCATAGCCGACTGAGCCCGTGGGATCGCCGTACTCACAGGCGGTTTGGGCGGCGGTGTCCTGCACGCTCGCGGCGATGCCCTGCGCCTGCCCGATGATCTGTTGCATCTGCATGACCGGGGCGGTCAATTGCCCCCAGAACTGAAGCGGCATCGTGCCCAGATTTATCGCCTGGTTGGCCAGCATGCTGATCTGCTGCTCGGTCTGCATGACGGCCTGCTCATCCTGCTCGACGGCCGTGACTTCCTGCACAATCTGCTCGGGGAAAGTCGCGCCGGCCACCTCCGCCACCGCCTCTGCGGGCGGTGCCGCGGACGCAAGGATGAGGGTGACCGCCGCGGCTGCGGCGGCGCACCGAATGGGAATGTGATGACGCATACGTATCTCCTGGGTCACTCAGTGATGGCGGCTGCTACCGCGCGACAGTCCGCGAGCGCGGCCTGCGCTGCGTCGCGGCCGGCGAGCAGTGCGGGCATGTCAGTCATCGGAGCCGCCCGGATCTCGTCATCGGACAATCCTGCTAGGGCCTCGATGCCGCCGCGGCGCCGCACCAGTGGGTGCGCGGGATCAAACAGTGGTGACTCGTGAATCACCGGCACGCAGAGTTGTGCGTCGCCCTGGCGGACAACGGAGCGCGCGGCGCGGGCAACGTCGCTGTCGCGCAATGAGTCATCGCGCACGCGATTCCAGACTGCCCGCACCGCAGGGCGTAGTGACTCGGGTATCTGCGCGAGCAGCCAGCGCAACCCGGCGACGGACTTGGAGTCCGGCAGCAGTGGGACCACGATGCGCAAGCGGTCGACCAGCGAGGCATCCTGCCTCGACACCAGCGCCAACGCCTCGAGCGCGTCCACGGCGTCACCGACACCGACATCCAGTACGAGGCCGCCCGGCGGCGGCGCGAAGAGCCGCGCGGCGAGGCCGTCACGGTCGATGACGTCGCGTTCATCGCCGCTCGCGCTATGTGTCTCAAGGGTAGCGATGGGACTGCCGCCGCTGGCCAGGACGTGCCGGGCGATGGTGGTCTTGCCGCAGTTTCCAACCGCGGCGATGGTCATATAGATCGAATGAGTCATTTGAGAGCCCTCGTAGTAGGTGGGGTGAAGCCGGAGGAATCGAGTACGGCGAGTGCTGCCGCGTCATCGGCGGCGGCTTCTGCGGAATCCGCCGCAGCCGGCGCGGACGGGGACGCTGCGGGCGCAGACTCGCCCGCAGGGCGGGCGGCTGCGGCGCGCCGCAGCCAGCGATGCAGGGTTGAGCGACTCAGCCCGAGGTCGAGTCGGTCCACGATCTGGCGGAGCGAGTAGCCCTCGGCTCGCAGGCGGCGGATCTCGGCCTCATGCGTCCAGAGTGGGGAACGTCGGTGCCAAGGCGGCTCTGCGGGCTCTGTGCGTCGTAATGATGTCGTCATGTCTGTTCTCCGTCGCCCGGGCCCCTACGGGCGCAGTCCCGGCGCCGGAACACCGCCGGTGAATGGGGGTGATCCCTCGGGAGCGGCCTACACCGGGGTGCTGGCGGGAATGGATTGAGCGCTCGCGCCGGCCATTGCGCGCATCACCGGTGCGGCCGTTCCACGCACCGGCGAGCCGCGCGGCCGACAAGGGCATCGACGCCACCGAGCAGGCACCGCGCGCGGCCGGCACGACTGCGAGTGGAGGCGCATCTGGCACGGTGTGGGACCTGGCGGGGATGGGGTCAGGACTTGTCCGCCACAAACCTCAGCGCAGAACCGAGGGCTTGCCGGAGGTGGCCGGGCCGAGGCGGCGAGCGCGTGAGCGCCGTCGCCGATGCCCCGGCCCTTGGGGTCCAGGGGGCAACGCCCCCGGCGCACGGAGTTCGTAGCGAAGCGAAGAACTCCTAAGTGCGCCCTTCGCTTCGCTCGGGCGTTTGGGTCCCACCCTGCGGAGGAGATGTACGAGTTACGTCACCTAGCAGGAGCACATCATGCCTACTATCGATGACCGGATCGCCGCCGCCGAAAAAAGGCTCAAACAGCTCCAGACGCAGCGAGAGCAGATCGGGGCCCGTCAGCTTGCCCGCGTCCTCAAGGGCCAGCGGGCAGATGACACACGACGCAAAATCCTCACAGGCGCGGTGGTGCTCGCCGCCGTAGAGCATGGCGAGGATGGGTGGTCGCGGGAGGCTCTGATGGCGCTACTGAGCGCCAGACTCACGCGCCCTGATGACCGGGCGCTGTTTAATCTGCCTGCGCAGTAGATGGCGATCTACCACCTGGCTGCAAAAGCGGTATCGCGGTCGGCAGGCCGGTCTGCCACTGCGGCAGCAGCCTATCGCGCAGCTGAGTGCATCGAGGACGAACGGACAGGGCGACAACATGACTACACCCGAAAGCGCGGCGTAGAGTACACGGAGATCGTCGTACCTGACGGCCAGCCTGGTCCTGACCGGGCGACCCTCTGGAACCTGGCAGAGACAGCCGAGCGGCGCAAGGATGCGTGTGTGGCGCGGGAGATTGAGATCGCCCTCCCCTCAGAGATCACTGCCGAGCAGCGTCACGCCCTCGCCGTCGGCTTCGCCCGCACGCTGGCCACAGAGCGTGGCTGCGCGGTGGATGTATGCATCCATGCGCCCAGTAAGGATGGTGATGAGCGCAATCACCACGCGCACTTGCTGATGTCGACCAGGACGGTGCGGCGGCTCGAGTCCGGCGCGATCGTCCTCGGGGCAAAATGTGAGCAGGAGCGGGCCGGGCGTGATCGAAAAGCCGACCTGGCGGCGATCCGCGAGCGGTGGGCGGCGATGTGCAATGCAGCCCTGCAGTATGCCGGCCACGAAGCCCGCGTCGATCATCGGACGCTCAAGGCACAGGGCATCGACCGCGAGCCGACGCGGCATATGGGCCCTACTGCTACCGCGCTCGAGCGCCGCGGAGAAAAATCGCGCAAGCGACAGGATTGGGAGGCCGAGGCGTCGGAGCGGCTCTCGGCGGCACGCGAGGTCGGCGAGCAGGAGCGCGGTGCCGCTGCGCTCGACTGTGCGATTCTCGACACGTCCGCTGACCTCGCACAGGCCCGCGCCGCGCGCGACCAGCGGCAGGCGTCACAGTCTGCGGCGGTCATCGCGCGAGGTTTGTCACCAGCCGCTCGCCGCGCCGTAATTCAGCATGGCGTGCGCGTCATGGATTTGCCCGACGGCACCCACTGGCTGACGGTCCATGCGGGCGATGGCACCGCGCGCGGTATCGCCCGCGGCGGTGCCGATCAGCGCCACCTGGCCGCGCGCGTAGCCGCAGCACTCCCTGCGGCGGTGCGACAGGCCGAGTCTCAGCGCTCGGACGAGCAGGCTAAGCGAGAACAAACGACAGACGACCCTCGCCTCAACAACAGGAGCCGCGCACAGGAGGACACGGGAGCGGAGCGGGACCCTGGACAGAGAGAATCCCGGCGTGAGGCACCGCCGACACCGGCAGAGCTCGATGCCGCACGAGAGGCGCTTACAGAGTACGCAGCCCGACACCGGATCACGCTCGACATGCCTGCTGCCATCAGCTTGGCGACCAAAGGACTGCGCGACGAGTGGGTGGCGGCGGGAACTGGCACGCAGAGGCAGTACATGGCACTCCGCCAGGTCCGGCGTGAGGCGGAGCGTGCGGCTCGAGGGCGGCTTCGGCGCACTCGCCGCGATGGCACCACCGCCCCTCCTGAGTCGAGAGACAGCATTAGCGGCATGCGACCTCTGAGGCGCGGCTATTGGTCTGCAGAACTCGCAGCAGCCCGCTCCCTCGGACTGCATTACGAGTGGGATTCCGAGGCGCGGCTCCGACGGTACCGCGACCGCCAAGGACGCGAGGTGTTCCTGGCTGAGCGGCACCGGATAGAGATGCTCGAGCATGACTCCACCGCGGAACACGCTGCGCTCAAGATCGCTGCGGCGAAGTGGTCAGGCAGAGTGAGCATCCAGGGCAGCAGCGAGTTCCGAGAGCGCACCGCTCGTGCGGCGGCCCGCGAAGGCATCGAGGTCGAGGACGCCGACCTGGCGAGCATCGTCGAGGATGAGCGCGAGCGCATGGCCCGTGGGGAGCCGCCGGGCGGAGTCGAGCGGGATCGCCCAGGCGCGGCGATCGAGGCCGAGGACGAGCCCGAACAGGACCTCGGGCGATGAGCGCGGACCAGGAGGACTGCGGGCAGACCGCTCCAGCCCCACCTGATCCGGCGGCATCCCTCGCCGCCATAAGCTGGTGCCTGCGCGCAGTGGCGCAGGGGTGGGCTCTGGACCCCCGCGAGCGGAGCGCGGCCATAGCCCTCCTCGAGGGCGGGATCCCCGGCACGGAGGCCGCCGACCTTCAGGCGGCGACGAAGATCCTGCGATCGGCTCGCCGCCTCAGCGAGCGGCAGCGAGATCGGGCCAGCGAACTCTCCATGCGTTTCGCCACCGAGGCCGCAGCGGCGGCAGTGCGCTAGAATCGACCGACGGCGCGGACTCAAGAAACAGAAGCCGCGCACGAGGAGGGGGCGCTATGCTGATCCTGACCCGGCGAGTCGGCGAGTCCGTGATGCATGATTGAGTGGCTTCGGAGGCTTTTCGCCTCTTCGTCGACTACGAACGACGTCGCAAAGAATGCCTCTGGCAACACAGCGCGACCAAGTATCCCTCCACCGGTAAAGCCCGTCCGGGAACCACAGGTGGAGCGCTCCCCTCCATCTCCGCTCCTCGTCGCCGCGCAACGCCAGGCTCGAACAATGCCCTCACGGGTACTGGCCATCGATGTTGAGACTACCGGCCTGGAGGCGACGGATCGCGTGGTGAGCTTTGCTGGGCTTCTCTTGAAGTCAAGCTCGTTGGTCAATATTGGCGGCACAGAACAGATAGCGTTCGAGTATCTGGTCTGCAACCCTGGAATTAAGAGCCACCCCATGGCCCGGCGCGTCCATGGCTATAGCGACTGGGTTTTGAGTCACCAACAGACGTTTGCGGAGATTGCCGAGAAAGTCATGGAACTCGCAGAGTCGGCCGATTTAATCGTCGCCCACAACGCAGAGTTTGACGTTGGCTTCTTGAACCGAGAGTTGAAGACTGCCGGACGAGAGTTGATCAGGATTCGAAGCTACTGCACGATGACTGAGTGGCGGCGTCGCGGGATGCCGGGTAGTGCAAGCCTTGACAATGTCGCCAGATTCTACGGGCTTTCGCGCGAGAGCGAATTTCATAGCGCGTTGGAGGACGCCTTTCTTGCCCTACGGGTTTACCTCAACCTCTGTGGCAGTATCTGTCGAGTGGACTGCGCCAATATCGCTACGCAGAGACCGACGAATTTTCGGGAACCCCTGCCCGAGCCGTGGGAGTCAGTCCTATCGAGAGATCCTGTGGAAGGAATAGCTGCTGCAAAGCGCGAAGGTCGTTACGATGATGCGATGGAATGGTTGCGTGCGGAGGCAAAGAAGATCGAGTCAGGTGTGCGGCCTGCAGACAAGTGCCCAGCCGCCCCATGGATTTACGAACAGCTTGCCATCTTATACAGAAAGCAGAAATTGCCACTTGAGGAGATCGAAGTTATCGAACACTACCTCTCCCTGCCGGGGGCAGAGACACTCGGGTGGGCGACCAGCACTCGTTGGTTTCGTGAAAGACTCCAGAAGGCAGCGAAGCGCTTGAAAGCTCATCGGACTCATGACTTGCCAGACTAATGGCACTCGAACGCCCGGACTCTCGGACAGAGTAACGCCTTACGCGTTGCTCAAATTCCACCGAGACGTCTCCTGAAATAGATCCATCAGGCGCCGAATTTCTGCAGTTATCTCGCTGAAAGGCCACTCTTTCTCCGACTCCGTGACCGTCAAGCGCGCATAGGTGAGATGCGCAATCTCTTTGTGCGCCCTGCGTCTGCTGCTGTCCAGTATCGGAGAGATGGTCGGCCGCACCTCACTCCAGTCGGTTTTGTCGCCGAGGAAATCTTCTGCTGCCATGTCGTCAGGGCGCGCATTGTCCGGGCGGTATAGGAAATCTACGAGCGCGCGAAAGTGGATCACGAATGATTCCAGCAGTACATTCCTCAA
The DNA here is from genome assembly GCA_027452045.1 of Gammaproteobacteria bacterium. GTDB lineage: Bacteria > Pseudomonadota > Gammaproteobacteria > Steroidobacterales > Steroidobacteraceae > 13-2-20CM-66-19. The sequence goes on along the minus strand of DAIDHH010000083.1, from coordinate 11,628 downwards.
CAGCGGATCCGATGCGAGATTCGAGCGCAAGGCCGCCGAGACAGCGAGAAGCATCGAGTACTCGTACCTCAGGTGCTCCAATGCTTCAATCAATTCCTGATTTGAGCGTCTCGGCACCTTGGCTGGAGATTCCATGGACATCCTCAGATAAACAGATCGGCAGCGACGTTGAACCGTCGCGCGAGCTTCTTCGCGAGATCCTTGCTGACGGCGCGCCGGCCGTTGAGGATGTCTGAAATCCGGCTCTGCGGCGCGCAGTCGATGAGATCCTCCTGCTTGAGCTCGTGCTGCTGCATCAGGAAGCGCAGCGTCTCGGCGGGGGATGCCTCGGGGATGACCGTGTGCTCGTCCTCATACGCTTCTACCTGGTCGGAGAGATAATCGAGCACCTCGGCAAGGGGATGGCTCTCGTCGTCGCCGATCACGTCAATCAGCGCATCGACGACAGAACGCGCGGTCGTATATTCCGCCTCGTTCCGCACCGCGGTCACGCCGATCGCCTTCTTGAACGGCATCCAGGCCCGCAGGATCGCCTGCGGGTCGGGGGTAGTGCTGTGTGCATGGCGCATATTCAGTTTCTCCGCTTCCACTTGTCGCGGTCGTACTCGGCATGGGTGAGCACCTGGCGGATGTACACCTTGCGCCGGTTGTAATGGATCACCGCGATCAGGCGGTATTTGTTCCCGCCGATGTTGAACACCGTGAACGGGTCAACGTAATCGGCGCTGCCAAAGGTCTCCCGCAGGGCGTTGAAGTCCGCAAAGACCTCCCGGCGCATGATCCGGTACCACGCCTCGAACGGCCCCTCGGCGTCTGGATGCTTCTTCCAGAACTCCACCAAGGCGGGCTTCGCGATGACGTGCATCGCTGGCAATATACCAAATTGGTATCCACGGTCAAGGCGGTGTGCGTGATTCAGCCGGACATCGCCGCCCCGGCGGCGCCAAAGGCCATGCTGAATCCACCCCCCAGGACCGCCCTTGGCACCCGCAGCACCGAGATTTGCTCCGGGCCGAGCTTGTTTTCCGCGCCGGGCGCCTCTGCGGCGTTTGAGGCTGCGCTGGGCTGCCCGCAGCACCCATAGCGCCCTAAGCGCCACGATCTGCCCCGATGCCACCCCAGAGAAGCCCTCCCTGGCCTGGCCAGAGCCCGCTGGAGGCGGGTGGAATCATGCGGGGGATGATGGGGGGAGTCTCCGGCGGAGTCCGTCACCCCGCACCAAGAGACAATTGCTCGTACGCCGTAAGAAAATGCTTCTTACCGGACGCGAGCAATAGGAGCTCGATTTTCCGGCACTCGAGCTGCTCCCGGCGGCGAGGCGGCTTCGCCGTATCGATTTCTTGCCCGCGCGGGGCCGTTTGGAAAGCGGAAATCATGGAGAGACCGCGTTTTTTCGGCGAGCAGCAAAGTCCGCCCGTCCCACGGTGCGGGAAACGAGGGGGACAAGGGTGAGTGGCGGTGGCGGTCCGGCTCAGGCCGGCGCGGCACGCAGCGGGGGGCCGGTGGTCGGCGAGGTCTGCAGCCCGAGCAGGTCGCCGAGGCCGGTGAGGAGCCGTTGCGCGAGCGGGCGGATGGCCGTATCCATGCCCTCGGTCACGGACTCAACCGCGCGCCGGACGGCAGTGTCGATGGCGCGCAGCGCCTCGCGCGCCCGCTGGGCCAGAAGCAGCGCGTATCGGAGCTGGTCTCGGTATCGCTTTCCCCCGCGCTCTGCGGGTGGCACGAGCTCGTCGAGCAGCATCCGGAATGTCTCGCTGCTCACGCGCAGCTCTGCCTGCCGACAGGCGCGCTCGAGCGTGTCCCGGGCGGTGCTCGTGATGTGCCCGCGTCGCCGCCACCTGTCGAGCACCTCGACGAGCACCCGCAGAGCGGTGGCCTTGTCGCGCGGCGCGCGCCCGGCGAGCGGATTGCGGCGCTCCTCTGCGATGTGTAGACCGTACTTGGCCAGCGCGGTGCGCAGCTCGGGAGTGACATTCGCGGCGATGATGACCTGGATCGGGTCAGCAGGCGGAGCGTAGATGGCGCGGGATCGGCCCACTGCCTGCACGACATCAGCGGCCACCAGTCTGATGGCAAACTCGGGCGGCGGTGTCGCAGGGAGTGTCGGATCGCACGCTCGGAGTCGGTCCCACCGCATCTGGACGACCGCAGGGGATTGATATGGAAGCCCCTGCAGGATCAGGTTGCGTCGCTCCCACCGATTATGGGCGCGCCCGTCTCGACCGTAGTATCCGACCTCGATTGGCCCCCCGTGTGCCTCCATGGCTTGATGCACCGCGAGATCGATCGCGATCGGTCGATGTGTAATCATGCCCCACTTGCGTTGACCAGCCCCCCCGTGGACTGCGCTCACCGCCGCGACCAGTGCAGCAGCGTCCAGCCCGTAGCGGGACAGCATTTCCGCGCGCCACGGGTCGGTCCGGCGTCCCCTCGCATAACTGCGCCCGGTCAGGTGTGTGATTTCCACGTGCTGCCGGACCTGCACGTCGAGCAGGTCGATTTTGCGGCCGGTGCGCGCGGCTCGAGCGCGAAGTGCGGCAACTGCATCGTCGTCGATTGTCGCATCCAGCAGCACTGTGTCGCCCTCGCACACGCGCTCCCCGAGTGCGGTGAGCTCGGTGAGGCGGAGTACGAGGTCCTCGCCCCATGTGGCCGCCGCGCCGTCGCCCGCGAGCGCGGCGCGGAGCGTGGCGAGCGCGCGCAGCGGGGCGTCGATCTCGCCGGTCTCGCGTCCGGTCTCATCCTTCACCCACCGGATACGCTCCCACGCCCATGTGGCCCCGTGCTCGAGATCGTCGCTGTATTGCTCGGTCATCGCATCGAGCGCGTTGCGCAGCGCCGCGATGGTGTCGGGATTCTGCCCGCGCTCCCCGATGGCCGTCGTGAGCGCGCGCAACGAGCCGAAAATGACAGGGTGGTCCGTCTCGGTCGCGCGGCCTAACATGTCGATGTCACCGCGCTCGATGCGCGCCCGCCACTGGTCGATGTCTGTCAGCGTGACTGATATGTCGCGTGTGAGCGGGACGTCCTCGTCGATGATCACGGCGCACGGCGGCGAGTTCTGCTCGGGCCGCACCAGGCGGTTTGTATACGCCTGATAGGGCACGATGAGCACCTGCGCGGCTAAATATTTGGGCATGGCCTCATACAAAAATTTGCAGGGCTGGACCGCTGTCGGGTCGAGTCCCTGGCGTTGGCACGCCACGAGGAATTTTTTGTACGCCTCATACTGGTGGGCGGGAAATTTGGCGTGTTCGGACGCCGCGAGGAGGCCATGTGGACAAATACGGCAATATGCGGCTGCGGGTGGATGATGTTGGTCCGCGACCTGCCGGACTTTCGCCATGGCCCAGCATGTGGTAGCCAACTGCCGCCAGTCGTCCGCGATGCCCTCCACCGGCGCGGTGCGCCCCACGTAGGGCATCGCCCTGATACCGAGCGCGCCGAGCTCGCGCGCGTATCTTGCGACCTGCTCATGACCGTCGACCACGAGCAGTATCCGTAATTCCCCGGCGTCGATTGCGGGGCGCATTGCCGCTACAGCAGTCACGGCGCTGGTCGATTTGCCCAACCCCACCGTAGCCCCGACGATGAGGCTGTCGGTGTGACCGGCCATCTCGCCCGCGTCGTCACGCGACGCTGCGATGCGGACGAGACGGTCGCGGATCGCGTCGGCTATCTGTCCGCGCGGCTGGTCGATGTCGGTCCGGTCATGCGCCGCTCTGCGCCGCGGCTCGGCACGCTCCATCGCGGAGGCGAGCCGGGGACCGATCGATAGCGCGACCGCCGGTGCGGCGGCGGTGAGTGCGGCGCGGCCTGCGGAAGTCTCCGCTAGGTGCGCCCGGATCGCGGCGGCGATGGCGACGTGGACCGCCTCGAGACCCTCCGCCCGATGCACATCGTTCCAGTCCGCACCTTCGGTTGCCGGAATTGCCACGGCGCCGCCGACGGCACGTGCAGCGTCTTCAGCGGCGCGCTGGCCGGTGCCGCTCTCGTCGTGATCGGCCGCCAGCAGGATCAGTGCGTCGGGGTTCACCGTCCGGAGGGCCTGTGCGACGGACCGCAGGTTCGCCGCATCCATGGCGCAGACCACCGTATACCCCGTTGCCTCGCGGAGACTTGCGCCGGTGGCGAAACCCTCAGCTACGAGGATCGCTGTTGCGTCACCGGGGAGCTCGTAATAACAGCCCTGCTTACGACCGCCGGGTAGAAATCGCTTTTCGCCGGCGGGGCTGACGAACTCGAGAGTTTGGATCGTGCCGTCCGGGGAGCACAGTGGGATGATCAGGCAGCCGTCGAGCGGCAGGTCGCGGATCTTGCGGCGCCAGGTCCCGGCCCCGCTGAATATCCGGAGCCCGTGCGCCTGCACGCCTCTGCCCGCGAGGTAGCCGTGATCGGCCGGTGCGGTTCCAGCCGCGGCCCATACGGCCTGCGCCTCTCGGGCCGCATCCCCGCGCTTCTGCGCCGCGTCGCGGTCTGCCGCGGCGCGGGCTTGCGCCGCCTCCGCCCGGAGGCGCGCGATCTCAGCGGCGCCGCAGGGCTGGTCGTGACGCGAGCGAGCCGACCATGAGATGCGGATGTCGGAGCGGCGCCAGTCACCAGCGGTGCCATGGTCGCCGTGCCAAATGTACCAACCGGCGTCGTCGCGAGGGCGGTCGGCGCGGGTGGAAAATCGGTGGGGCCGACCGTCGGGGATCAGGATAGTGGGCAGAACCAGTCCCGCGGCTGCAGCCGCGCACCGGAACGTCTCCGCACTTGCGGCCGCGTCAATACGCGAGGTATATTGCCCGTGTCGGCCCACAGCTTGACACCGTGAAAAACCGCGCAGCCCTGGCAGGAGCGCGGTTTTTCTTTTTTAGGCAGCGGAAGCTGGTTGGGTCGTCAGGCCGGCGGCGCCGCGCGCGGCAGAGCGATCGACACGCCGTGTGGCGAGCCATTTGTCGAGGTCGGCCAAGTCATAACGGACTGCGCGGCCGACTCGATACCAGGGGGGACCAGGGGTGTGGCCACCGACATGGCCGCGGCACCGATCGGCACGCAGGAATGCGACCGAAACCCCGAGATGGGCAGCGGCGGCGCGTTCATCCACAAGAGGCATGGCATGACTCCGTTATCCAGCATTTGACGGAGCTGCATCGTGTGTGATGTCTTTGTACGTGAATGAGCCAAGTATCGCCGGCCGCGATCGTGGCTGTTTTTATATCCAGTTTCGGTCCGACTGGGAACGGCCGGGCGCTATGCTGCGCGTCGCGTCGGCTATCGCAGTCCCCCGGCGAGTCGTTGCACGTCGTACTGCACTTCATACCCGAGCTCGACCAGTGTGGCGTAGGTCATGACATCCATTGCGACCTCACGTACCGTGCGGCGCAACCGACGTGGATCGTCCTGCGCCCCTCCCAGCTTATTAGGGTCTGGAAACAACAGCCGACCGAGCGCACTGTCACTCACTGATAAATTCAACGCGTTACTTGCGAGCTGTAGGTCGATAAAGCCCAGGATTCGGTACCGATTCCACCGCTCGAACGGCGCGCGCCGAGCGGGCGCGGCAGTGACGCCCTCTCGCTCGTACCGCTGACGGACCGCAGAAAGCCAACGCCTAAACCCCTCCTCCAACACCTCATCTCCAACACGTAGATCGACCCGCGGCCTAGCGATCCACCAGTGCGTACTCTTGTCCTCTGGCGCGTCTCGGACGCATTCTTCACTCACCGCGTGTGCCATCGCCTCCCGCACCTCACGACGGAGCTCTGGCAACAGCGGATCCGCCAAGAGTCGCCGAACCGCAGGGGTGCGCGCCGTTGCGACATTCCCGCCCAGTCGCTCCACCATTTGCATCGTGGACAGCGACGGGTGTGCATCGCTAAGCGCACGACACAGACGGTCCCGCCCCACCTCGACAGCGGGATCACGCGCGATCAATCGGGGAGTCGTCTCGGCTCTCAGCGCATCGTAGGCGGCTCTCAGCTCGCCGTAATCACTATCATTCGCCACACGATTTTCCTTCGCGGCGAGCAACTTCTCCCGCACCCCTTCCCCATCGGGGTCGCCGGTCATGGACACCCCGAACCGTTGAGCAATGCTCTTGATCCGCCGACTGGCCGCGCTCTCCCATCCTGGGATAAGAAGCCGCGCACCAAGGTGACTTCGATATTCCAGGCAGACCCACCAGTCTATGGCATCCATGCCCGCGCAATCGTAGCGAGCCGGATCGAAGCTGAGCGCCTCGATTGTTTCCGCGGCGCGCTGAGTGTCTTCCTTGCGTGTTCTCATTTCTTACCGAAATCGTTTGTTGCTGTGGTAAGCATGTTGAGTTCGTCGGGCTTCCGCTGGCGTCATCACGATTGCACCAACTTTGCGACCGCCTCGGCTTTCTGGTCCGGCGCGAGATGCGCGTAGCGCAATGTCATCACCATCGAGCCATGCCCGAGCAGTTCGCGCACGGTATTGAGGGGCACGCCGGCCTGCACCAGCCTCGAAGCGAAGTGGTGGCGGAGGTCGTGCCAGCGGAAACTTGTGATCTTCGCGCGCAGCAAGAGAGCCGCCCATGCGGTCTTGAATCCCGTGTTGATCGCGATCACACGCGGATCATCGGACGCCTGTTCCTTCCACTTCTGCAGCACGTCCAGCGCCTCCGCGTTGAGCGGGATATGCCGAGTCTGCTGAGACTTCGCCGTCGATCCTTCGATGGTGATCTGCTTCCCCTTCAGGTCGACGTTGGCCCACCGCAACGCCAGGAGTTCGCCGCGGCGCAGACCCGTGTTCATCGAGATCAGCACGGCCGGTATGAGATGGTCCCCGTAGTGCGGGAGCGGTGGCAGCGGTTCCTCCTTTCGCGCCTTGCGCCACTTGTTCGCCGATTCGCGTGCCCTCCTCATCTCCTCGTCACGCTCGCGGAGCGCTTCCCTGAGCCGTTTCTCCTCGCCGGGGTCCAGGTATCGCACTTTCGGCGTGCGGTCGATCTTGGGTCGCTCAATGCGTCGAATGGGGTTTGCCGCGAGCTTGTCGAGTTTCACCGCCCGGGTCAGCACGCCCGAGAGGGTCATCACGTCGCGCAGCACGGTCGTCGGTTCGATTCCTGATTTGAGTCTATCCACCCGCCATCGCTCGATGCGCTCGACCGTGATTTCCGTCAGGAGCGTGCTGTACCACTCGCCGAAACAGGTCTTGATCCGCTGGAGGGTGCGATCAGCGCTATTGGGCTTCTCGGCACTGAGCCACGGCTTGTAATGCGCCTCGATGAAATCGCCGAGCGTCGGACCTTCCACCACGCCAGTCAGCCCGTGCAGTGGGGGACGGTCATGGGCGACGTTTCCGAGCACCTTTTCGCAACGCTCCCGGGCCTCGTCCGGGGTCAGCTCCCCGACCTTCCCGAGCGCCACGCGCTTGCCGCGGGCGATCTGCGCGTAATAGGACCGCGCTCCGGACGGCTGGATCCGCAGGACGAAGCCGGAGAGCCGGGAGTCCCATATCTCGAAGGGCTTGTCGGCCGCCTTGGCGTCTTTGCCAGCCAGGAGCTTCGCGCCGATGATCGCCCGCATGTACCCTCTCGCTACAGTAAGTGCAGGATCGCGAACCACCTGGGAGGTAGTGCACAGGTCGGCTTGCAAACCCTTATAAGTGCAAGTAGAGTATATCGCGGTAGACGACCGTAGCAATGGGTCATCGAGAGTAGAATTTACGAAACACTAGAATTTCCTGCGTTTCGTGGGCTGGAAGAGGCAAGCGGCTGATTTCGTGGGGAATGTGAAAAGACGCTTATTTCACATTCGTAATGCGCGGGTCGTAGGTTCGAATCCTATTCCCGGCACCAATAAAATCAATGAATTACGCGACCCCGGCAGGACCTGCCAGCGGATCTGTCGCAAATTTGTCGCAAGGTCGAATCACGGCGCGTCATACGCGCGTGCTCAGGCAGCGACAGTTTTTTTAGCTTCTTATGCGCAGCGCGCGCAGCCAGGCGTCGACCTGCCCGAATGCATCCTGCTGCCATTGCTCGGGTGAGCGATCACCGAGAATTGCCGTCTGCTCGACGAACTTGCGAACGCATGTCGGTCCGTAGCTGTCCACGCTGTCGAACTTTTCGGCGATGAACCTGTAGCCGTTTGCGGCGCTGGGATGAACCAGGAGCGGCCGGCACGCCTCCACAAGGGAGCCGATACCGTCCGGGTAGTTCCGGATGCAGTAGTAGATATCGTAGGCGTCTTTCTGCTTGTAGCGACCTCGGACAGCGTGGCCCTTCATGGCCAGCAGCGCCGGGATCGAGCAGACCGCGATTTCCACCCGATTGGTGCCGCCGGCGGGCATTGAGCCGGTAATCGCCACCATCTGGTAAAACCGAAACGCAAGGTCGGCACCGTCTGCCCGTTGAACCGCGAACTCGTTGATCAGAGGCGGTATGTTCCTGACGATTTCGGCATCGCGTGGCATCAAGAAATCCACGATGACATCGATCGGACCGCCTGCCGAGACGGGCACCTGCCGGACCAGCTGAAAGCGCCGCAATTCCTTGCGCTGTTGATATCCATGCCCCATCAGGGCCTCCGCGAGCATGGCGTACTCACCGTCTCCAAGAGCCTCCGCGTGGAGACCGAGATCGACATCGAGCGTTCCGACGTGAGGCATATCTTCGTTGTTGAGGAGCAGCCACGGAACCGCCCCGCCGATCACGGCGAACTTTCCCTTGAACGCTCCGAGTATCTGATCGACCTCAATCAGGACCGACTTCACGGCTGCTGTCGTGCGGTCGTCATAGTCGGAAGCGGATTGTGGCTCCGGCGGAGTCACTCTTTCCATGCCATCCTCTCCCGTCGCAAGTGCTCGGCAGCTTCTCGGCCTCGCTCGCCGGCCGCGGATAGATCCAGATAGGTCCGTACCAGACCGGAGCACACGGCCCCGGGTGCGGGCTCGACCGCGTCGCGGAATACCCCTTCGTCCTCAGGTACGCTAACGACGACATTCTCTCCCTTTGCTGGCGACGACAATGCCAGGGCGGTCTGCAACCGGTCGAGGCCGCGCTCGTCGGCGTAGAAGAACTGCGTTCCGGTGCGAGCGAATGGCGCAAGCCACTGGGCTGCGGAAAACGAGGCGAAGACCGCCCGTCCCTTGTAGGACCCAGCACGAAGAATCCGGCGTGCGGCCTTTTCGAGTGCTCCGCCGTGCAAAGTCGTGTAGAACCCGAGGCGCCGGCCGGCGGGAGGCTCGTAAGCGTCCCGCCAGGCATCCAGCAATCTATCGGGGGCAGCCAAGAACAAGCCCTGCTGCGACACCTGCCCCCATTCGTGGTCAAGCAGGCCGCTACGTACATTGCTCACGTGACCCAGACTGACGGCTGCCGCCTCCGCCAGCTCAGCGACCCGCCAAGAGCGGGCTGGGTCGCGGAGCATGACGGTCAGCACCTGCGCCGACTTCGGTTTGAACAGAGATTTGAGCTCGCGGCGCTCGACAGCGGGCCTGCTCGCGACGGCACGCTCGATGAAGACCGTGTCGAATGCGAGGCGCACGTTGCCCTCGAGGTCCAGAAAGCCCACTCCCTGCTCACGGCATAGCTCCTGCGCTACAGGGGAGAGGAAAGGAGCGATGAGGACCGGGGTCACATCACGTCCGAGGCCGGTGACGTAGCTGCGCAATTGCAGCAGCGCCGTTCGCACGTGGCGGGGCTGGCCATTCATTTTGACCTCGCACGCCAGGGTATGGCCCCTACCCGCAACCGATAGCTTTGCGACGATGTCCAAATCGGTATGGTCGATTCGCGACTCGCGGGCGATGCTCTTGAGCTTGATTGCAGGGACCTGTTCCAGGACCGAGCGAAGCGCATCGACGGCCCTGATTTCCGTCTCTTTCACTGATTTTGCCATTTTCAGCATTTGCTGAAAATGCCTTTTTCAGTGAAATCTGTCAAGGCTCGCTGCCGCGTACGCGCCGCTCCCCTGGACTGATGGTTATCGCGGAGCTTCCCTCCCCCGGGCACCCGGCAGCCTTCCAATCACGTGGTCGATTGCTTCGATCTGCCGATCGACCTCGTCGCCAACACAGCGCCCCACGATCAAGGCGATGTCCTCATCGAGTTCGGCATTCTGGAATTTCAGGGCGGCGCAGACGGTAAAAGCTGCGGCCATGACGAACTTCAGGCGCAGACGGACAGCGGAAAGAATCCGCGCCGGAGACTCGGGCGGCACCGGGCGGGGCTTGAGGCAATGCGGGACAGAGCGCGCTTTCCTGGCACAAGTATTCTTGGCGGCAGCCATGTTCGGACCTCCACATAAGGTTCGGATGTGGTCAGCCGTCCACCCTGGGTGATGACCACGGCGGACGGCGCCTTGGCCAGCGCGGGCGTCAGTGGGGTACGAGCACGGGTATCTTCAGGGCTCCGGAATCGCGAAATGCTGGTTCTTACGGCACTTCGCTGCCGCCTTCGAATCCTATTCCCGGAACCATTAAATCAATTACTTATACTCGCCGCCTGGAGATTTGATTCGCTGTAAGCGCACGGTAAGCGCCAGCGGTGGATTCCGGCGGCTCCCGATTCCGGGGACGGGGGTGCCGTCGCGTATGCATCCGCCCGCCGATCGAGTTCCACGATCATCAAAGCAGCCGCAGGTGTTTCTGCCGACCTGCGAAGTCCGGGACCCGTTCGGCAGTGCGACCGGCTGACACCGGCTTTGCTATAGCGCCAGGAGCTCAGCGAGCTGCTGCGGCAATCGGTCAGCCCGCACCGAATCATTCTCTCACCCGAAGCAAGCGACTCGTCGCACCGCACGTGCGCCGGCCCGGGGACTCTGCACCGTGAGCCGCGCAGCGGCGGTCCGCCGTTGCACTGCGGCTCGCATTGCCCGGGGCCTGCCGGACGGAGGCGACCCGCGCATGGCGCAACGCCGCTCAACGGGTCACGCTCTGCCGGTGCATCCATTCGCCGCGACCGGCGCATTATGTTGTCAAAGACATCGGCGATCATTGTCGAATATTTTTACAGCACGCTCCCGCCGAAATTACAACATGCTGATATTCATAGTTATTTCGATATGGCACAAAACTTGATCGGTCTGATCCAGTCCCAACGGCCGCCCATGACGCCTTGCGGGCACGTTTCATCAGGATTAGGAGATATTCATGAAGAAGTTCCTGGTAGCGAGTTCGGTGGCCGTGGGTCTTGCCCTCGCCTCGACTCCCGCGGCATTCGCGACCTTGGTGGGCCCTTCGCTGCCGTCCGGGGTCTCCTCCATCACCGGCACGATCGTCAACCAACCGACCTTCCCGCAGGTGCCCTCAGGCCAGGGGCTGACGGTCAATGGCATCTCGCTGCTCAACTTCGGCACAGCGAGCTCCTCGGGCTGGCAGTCGGGCACCGGCACGGGCGCTTCGGCGACCTACCCGATGGGCATCGCCATCAATTCGAACGGCGCCACCGGCAACGGTGCGAGCGGCTTCTATGCCGGCAGCACCACCAACATTGCCGCCAGTCCGTTCAGCTCATCGGGCGGGCTGCAGGAATACCTGTCGGCCGAACCCAACGGCTCGATCGTGCTGACCTTCGCCACGCCGCAGACGAATTTCAATCTGCTGTGGGGCACGGTCGACACCTACAACGGCATCAATCTGCAGTTCGGCACGAACGGCCTGTCCGATCCGACG
>DAIDHH010000082.1 GCA_027452045.1 Gammaproteobacteria bacterium | reverse complement strand
CTTGGGGACAACCACGAAGCCTAGATTCCGAAGAATGCGAAAGCACTCGGACTTCTCGCCGCCCTTGAAGTCATAGGGACCCAGCGGGTGTTGCAGGAGCCGTCGCGCTGCAAGCCCCAGGACGGGTTTGGGAGGGTAATGCTTATCGTCTTCCACGAGGTCATACCCCGTGGAGTCACCGAATGCATGCGGGTCGCCTCGGTCCAGGGATGCGAGGGCATCAAGGACATCCTGGCGTGTGATTCCCTTGGGGATCTTGCTCATAGCAGGTTCCGGCTCCTAACCCGTTCTCGTGCTCCTGGCTGTGCCCTCCTTGGGTCGCACTGCGCTCCCTCTGGCCTTCAGCCCCTCAGCTCGCCCGGCAGCTCACATTACGGCACGACTTCGCGCGCAGTCGTGGAAGTCTATCGGCCAGAGCGACTCACCGAGCGGACCTCGCGAACGTATTCTGTCCCGACCACGGGGGAGACGCCGCCCTCAGCGGCCAGGGACTGCGAACCGGGTCATCCAGTCGAACGGATCCAGGCCCCGCAGATCAGTTCGCGCTGTTCCCCCGCCGTCGCGCTGGGGGGTGAGATACTTCTGTGTGATACATCTGCCGTTTCTGAGGCAAAATACGCTTGCAGAATCAGTGACTTACATTTTGGCGGAGGTTCCTGTCACCCCGACCATTCGACACAGCGGCTTGGCGAGCCATCTGCTCTCTGTGCCACCACTCCTTCGCTCCGTTGGGCACACTCGGGGCAAAAACGACCTCGCCGCTATCGTACCTTCAGACCAGCCTCCACTCACCGTGCGCGTGAATGGCGTCGTACATCGCATCGTACGCGAGTCAGTTCGGCTCGATGCTCTTGCGCCCATGCCAGCACCAAGGCAGGCGCCCAGCGCGGAAGGCCGCCGCAGCCTGCGCACTCATCGCGCAGCGGATGATCTCACCGCATTCCGCCAGCTGCCATAGCAACGGCCCCGGGTCTCACGAGGACCGCCATTGATCGCAGGTGCCAAACGTAGCCGAGCACCCTATGGCGTAAGCGGCACCAGTAAATCCCTGGGGCCGACCGCACTTGCGGGTATGGCGGCACCCCGTTTCGCGCGATAGTGCCGCGAATCCTTCGCCGCCACCAGAACGCCAGCGCTCGGCACGATTGGCGCTGAGAAATTCCGGCATAATTCGCTGCCAAATGCCGTGACCGCATCGATGCGGCTGAAGTACGACTCTACTGATACCGAGTGATTTTCATGAGCATGTCATTGCGCGATCAATTGTTGCAAGCGGGTCTGGTCAACGAAAAGCAGGCCAAGGAAGCCGAACGGCATCTGCGGCAACAACAGCGGGGTCGGCAGCAACTCCCGAAGGAAAAGCGCGCGGCGCCGACCGACGCGGAACTCGCTGCCCAGCGGGCGCAGCTTGCCAAAGCGACTCGCGATCAGGAGCTGAACCGTCAACAGAAGGAACAGGCGGACAAAAGAGCCCGCCACGCGCAGATCGAGCAGCTCATCCAACAGAATTGCCTGCCGCGACCTCCGACCGATGAGCGATACAATTTTGTCGACGGCAACAAAATTCGCAGCATCCCCGCCGACCAGCTCGTACGTGAGCGGCTCCGCCGGGGCGAAATCGCGATCGTGCGCCGCAGCGGAGGCTACGAACTCGTGCCGGCCGAGATTGCGGCTCGGATTCGCGAGCGCGACGAGGGCGCGGTGATCGGATGCGGCGCCACCCACGAGGCAACCCCCGATGATGGCGTGCCCGATGACCTGATGTGGTGAAGTCGGCGTCATCGCGGCCGCGATGACGGTCAACCGTGCGGCTTCCCCCAATACCGCATGGCGACGTCGCAGCGCTCGTATCGCGAGCCGTACTTATCCATGATTTCGGCATCGTGACGGAAGCCCAGCTTCTCGTAGAGATGGATCGCCGCCTCGCACCGTCTGTTGGTCAACAGGTAGAGCGTCTTCGCATTCATCGTCGCCGCCCGCTCGAGGGTTGCCGCCAGGAGGAACTCGCCCGCCTTGAGGCCGCGCGCGCTGCCGCGGACGCCCATCTTCGTCAGCTCGAAGCTGTCATCGCCCGTCCTGCGCAACGCGCAGGTACCGACGATTCCGAGTCCGGGAGCTTCTACGAAAAGTATCGTGCCGCCTGAGTCGATGATGCGCCCTCGCGGGTCTTGCAGAACTTCCAGGTCGCTCTCCTCCAGCTTGAACATGGAGTTGATCCATTCGGCATTGATCTCATGGAAGGTGGCGGCAAGATCATCGCTGAACTCCCGGATGAGGAGTCGCTCGGGCGCGAAGGCGGCGACACGCTCGTTCAGGGGCCTGCGGGCAAGGGCGGTCTCGATCACCGCGATCTGCTCGAGCAAGGGCCCTGAGAGTCCGTCGCACATCTCATTGACGGCCGCCTTGACGCGCGGCCAGACGAGCACCTTGACCCGCGCCATCGCCGCCTGCCCGGCCGCGGTGAGCGAGAGGGTACGCTGGCGCTGATCCGCCCCCTGCGATGCCTCGATGAGGCCGAGGCTCACGAGCTGGCGGGCGGCGCGCGTTATGCCCGGTTGACTCGTGCCCACCGCTTCGGCCAGCTGCCCCACCGTCAAAGGCCCGCGATCGAGCGCACTCAGCAGGGGCATATGAGCGGGCTGCACCGTCAGCCCGGCATCGGTGAGCACTCGCGCAGCTCCCGCCTGCATGCGTTCCGCCAGCCTCTTCAGGCGACTGCCGAGGAAGATCGGTCCCAGCTCCCGCAAGATGTCCGCCGGCATGGGAACTCCATAACACGATATATACCGTGCTATGATAATCGAAGGGGAGGTCTGTGTGAAGAAGCGCAGACCGGGGCTATGAAACCCGGTGAGGGAAGCCGGACTGCGGAATGGGTTGCCGATCGCGGTGACGGCGCAATCGTCTCACGCGGATTCGAGCCGTCACCGCAGGAGCGAGGCAATTCGCCTCACCCCGACCCGTCCAGGGAAGACCAATGCGCGCCAACGCACCGACGCTTCCCTGCTGTGGAACTAGCGTTCCCCGTGGCGATTTCCCTCGATGTCGCCACGTAAATCATGACCATGAACACACCGAATCCGTCGGCGCGTCTCGCACCAGGGGCACCCGGCATCGCAGCGCGATGGACCTCGAGCGCCAAGGTGGGCGTGGGCACGGCGCTCAGCGCCGACAGTCACGTCTGGTTCACCCTCAGCCACGGCATTTTCAACGAGATCTATTACCCGCGTATCGACCAGGCTTGCGTGCGCGACATGGGCCTGATCGTCACGGACGGTAGAGCGTTCTTTTCCGAGGAGAAGCGCGACGCCAACTCCTCGGTTCACTGGTTGGCCAGGGGCGTGCCGGCGTTCGGATTGCTCAACGACAGCCGGGACGGTCGCTACCGCATCGAGAAGCAGACGTTGACCGATCCTCATCGCGATACCGTGCTGCAGCAGGTTCGGTTCATCGCGCGAAAAGGCGTCTTGTCCGACTATCGCCTGCATGTCCTGCTGGCGCCGCACCTGGGCAATCAAGGCGGCGGCAACACCGCTTGGGTGCAGGATTTCGAGGGCACACCGCTGCTGCTTGCACAACGCGAGGGTAATGCGCTCGCGCTCGCGTGTTCCGTAGCATGGACGAAGCGGTCGGTTGGCTACGTCGGGTCGACCGATGGCTGGCAGGATCTGAAGGCGCACAAGCGGATGACCTGGGAATACGATCGCGCCGAGAACGGCAATGTGGCCATGATTGGCGAGATCGACCTCCGGATGTCGCAGGGGGCCTTCGTTCTGGCGCTCGGCTTCGGCAGCGACTCCGATTCGGCGGCGCGAAACGCCATCGCGAGCCTGCATGACGGCTTTGCCAAGGCGCGCAAGGCCTACATCGCTGGCTGGCAGGGATGGATCGGGACTCACGCCTCGCCGCAGAAGCCGGCGGCCAGCCCGGGCGATCTGTCCGACATCAGCCTCGCCGTGTTGCGTACCCACGAATCGAAGCTCGCCCCCGGCGGCCTGATCGCCAGCCTCGCCATCCCATGGGGATTCAGTAAGGGGGACAACGACCTCGGCGGATACCATCTGGTCTGGCCGCGGGACATGGTGGAAACAGCGGGCGGCTTGCTCGCCGCCGGCGCAAGCGAGGATGTGCGCCGCGCCCTGACGTATCTGCAGGCCACACAGCAGGAGGACGGCCACTGGCCGCAGAACATGTGGCTCGATGGATCGCCGTACTGGAACGGGATACAGATGGACGAGACGGCGCTGCCGATCCTGCTGGTGGACCTGGCTCGGCGCGAAAAAGCGCTGAGCCCAGCCGACGTGAGCCGGTTTTGGCCCATGGTGCGGCGAGCCGCCGGATATCTGATCCGCAGCGGTCCCGTGAGTCCGCAGGATCGTTGGGAGGAGGACCCTGGCTATTCACCGTTCACGGTGGGCGCGGAAATCGCAGCCCTCCTCGCGGCCGCGGACCTCGCCGATCTATGTCAGGAGGCGTCCGTTGCGGGCTACCTGCGCGAGACGGCCGATGTGTGGCACAGCTGCATCGACCGCTGGATGTACGCCTCGAACACCGACTGGAGCACGCGGTTCGGAGTCGTCGGATATTACGTCCGGATAGCACCCGAGGGAATGGACGCACCGCTGCGACAGAATGACGTGCGTATCCAGAACGTCGCGCCCACGGGGAGCAATCGTGACGCCGGTCATCTGGTGAGCCCGGACGCCCTGGCCTTGGTGCGCTTCGGCGTACGCGCGGCCAACGATCCGCGCATACGCGACACGGTCAAGGTCATTGATGCGCTACTCAAGGTTGAGACGCCGTCTGGCTCCACCTGGCATCGCTACAACGACGATGGCTATGGCGAACATGAGGATGGCGCTCCTTTTGACGGCACCGGGATAGGCCGCGGCTGGCCGCTGCTCACCGGCGAGCGGGCGCATTACGAACTCGCTGCCGGCCGGATCGACGCGGCGAGGCGACTCATGACCATGATGGAAGCCTTCGCCAACGAGGGCGGCCTGATACCGGAACAAATCTGGGGCGCAGCGGACATACCGGAACGGGAGCTGTATGTCGGCCGGGCGTCCGGATCGGCCATGCCGCTCGTGTGGGCGCACGCCGAGTATCTCAAGCTGCGGCGCTCCCTGCGCGATGGCCGGCTGTTCGACCTTCCGCCGCAAACCGTGCGCCGCTACCTCGTAGAGAAAACCGTGTCGCCCCGGCTGGTATGGCGGTTCAATCACAGAATCCGCTCGCTACCGGCCGGCAGGACGCTGCGCATCGAAACGCTGGCGGCCACCTGCATTCACTGGAGCGCAGACGAGTGGCAGAGCGTCCAGGACCTATCGAGTCATGACACCGGTCTGGGAGCACACTGCACCGATCTGCCGACCCAGGCGCTCGCAACGGGAACGCGGATCCTTTTCACGTTCCACTGGCTCGAGGCCGACCGCTGGGAAGGAACGGACTTCGACGTTCTCATCGGTCCGTCATCATGAACGACGCCAGATCGCGAGGCGGTCTTGCGCGAGTGCGCCGCGGCCCGCGTGACAATTCCATCCTATTCCACTCGATGACCCGGAGACAGCAATGACCAAAGCCGCGCCCAACAGCGATCACGACCACCCGTTTCTGACCGACGTACTGACGCTGCGTGATCGCGCCCGCACACATCTTGAAACCGGCAATGTGACCCAAAGTTACCAAGGCGACGTCACCCGCGCGATTGCGATCCTCCAGTCGGTTCTCGCGACGGAGATCGTCTGTGTACTGCGCTACACGATGCACGCCATCACGGCCACGGGCATATCGAGCGAAAGCGTCAAGGCCGAGTTTGCACAACACGCCCAGGACGAGCAGGCTCATGCGATAGCGGTCGCCGAACGCATCAATCAGCTCGGCGGCATGCCCAATTTAAGCCCGGATGGGCTACTGACGCGTTCCGCGTCGCAATACACGCAAGGCGGCAATCTCATCGACATGATCCGCGAGAACTACATCGCCGAGCGCATTGCGATCGACCACTACCGGGAGCTCATCCGCTACTTCTCCGATGACGACCCCGCCACACGCACCATGCTGGAAGGCATTCTGACTACGGAGGAAGAGCACGCCAATGACATGCACGACCTGCTGGTCGCCCACGAAGGCCGGCCAACATTGCCCTCACAGGCAAGATCGCGCACCCACTCGTTGGAGGGAGCCAGAGCCAGGTCATCGCGCGCCGACCTCAATCGAACGAGCGACCCGGACTCAAAATCGAGCCGGCGCACCGCGCCTCGCGGCGCAACGGCCTCACGCGGGTCGCGAACCAGGACGAAGGCGCCATTATCGCCCGGCATCGGCCAGCATCGATGACACTCCGTCGGCGGATCAAGACGGCAAAGCGCGGGCTCCCCGACATTGATCCACACATGCGTTTGTTCTGCAAGCGTGGGCGTTTTCCGAGCCTGCCCCACCGAAGTGCCAGCCGCTGGACTTCTCCGGGCAGCGTATAATGTGACATCACCAGTTGGCAGTAGGAGACACTCGTTATGGATAAAGACAGAATCAAGGGCTCTGCGAAAGAGGTCAAAGGCGCGGTAAAGGAAGCCGTCGGCAAGGCGACCGGCGACGCGCGTCTGCGCAAGGAAGGCAAAGCAGACAAGGTCGAGGGCAAGGTCGACAATGCCATCGGCCGCGCGAAGGATGCCGTGCGAGACGCGCTAAAGCAGTAACGGCCGCTTCCGGCGCCATCGGTGGCATCCCTCCACGGTGGCATGGAGGATGGCATGACCGGCCCCTCTGCGGTGGATCGGCTCGAACCACCGCAGCGGCGTGCCGCAAGCGATTTCGAGCCGGTCCCATTCGTGATCGCGGCACGATAGATCACTACCGCGCGTTGGCTGATGCCTAAATCAGCGGCGATGCTCTTGCCGGGATGAGCGGCGAGAGCCCTCTCCGTGATCCCGCGAAGTCTGCGAGTGAGCGTCGCGATGTGGTTTGCCGTGGCTTCCCCGCGGCCTCCCGCGCGGTAAGCGGCACCCTCGCATCTCTCGATCGCTCGAGCAGGCGCTCGACGGTCGCGAGCAGCGCGGAGACCGTGTTGCCGCGTTGCGCGACGAGGCTCCTGTCTCTATCTCCCGCGACGCTCGGCGCCAAGAGGTAGCCGAGAAGGTTCAGTCTCTCGAGGCTCTGGCGCAGGTCTTGGTTCGCTGCGCTGCACGCTGCCGTTTCCGCTCAGCTTGCAGAGAGTCGTGTCGATACAGATCGGCCTGCGATATCCATGGGATGCTCGCCACTCGTCCACCGGCCAGGTGAAATTCCGCATCTTTCGCAACGAGCAGAACGGCCAGGTGAAATTCCGCATCTTTCGCAACGAGCAGAATCTGCGGGGCTTCGCCCATGCCGATCAAGGCGCTGACGATACTGGCATCATCAGCATCCGCCGCGGTCGAACTCGAATCGAGCACCCGGAAGGTCCCGGTCCGCTCGAGCTCCAGATCCCCCGGACGCAAGGCAGTGCTCCTCGAGCACGTCGCCGGCAGTCTGCGTGGATCCCCCGCCGCGCAGCCCCCCCTTGGAGATCTCGTTCGCGATGCGCGCCCGCCACTCGGGAGGTGCTCGGTTCACGAGCAGCGACACCGACGCGCACTCTGTGCGTGCGGTGACGAACGGAAGTCGCTCGAAGGAAATGAGATGCTCGTGACAGTTTATCGACGTGGAAGAATCATGAAAACTTATCTTGTGACAGGCTGCGCGATCCTCGCGACCTTGCTCGGCGGCTCGATGGTTGCGACCGCCCACGAAGCCCATTCAGACACTGCGCACGCGGCAACGTACGTGAAGGATTCCGCGATCACGACCAAAATCAAGGCCCGGCTCGCTGCGCAGCACATCGCCAGTTTGGGCGACATTCATGTCAAAACCGACAAGCATGGCGTCGTGTGGCTGAGCGGACGCGTCAAAACCCGCGAAGCGGCAGAGAAGGCCGTCTCGATTGCGCGTTCAACCGCCCACGTGAGGGGGGTTCATAGCGAAATCAAGGTCGTCCGGAACTGAGGCCAGGATCGGGGGCAAGGATCCGGGCCTAATGGCGCAATCGCCTGGTTCAGGCCGGACCCCCGTCTTCGACGAAACTCGCGACACGGAACGTAGGCGCCACTGAGGAGGTCCGGGCGGAGCGCTGTCGAGGGCGCACCGTGACCCGGTTTGCCGGATCTTCCAGACCACGAGCCGAAGGACGTAGCGGAGCACTTCGACCAGCGGGGGGCCCCGCAGCGCCCCGAGCAGCGCGCCATCGGGCGTGCGGGCATGGTCGCGGAGCTCCAACATGATGACGCTGATTCACCGACCGGCGCGGTCTACGCGGTGGCGACGCCGCAGCCGACGAGGAGCAACCAACCCGAACGCGAGGCCGAGCTTTGCTAGAGCGGCCGTCAGCCCTACGTGCGCTATCGTACGGAAGCTCTTGCACGTTCGGGTTATTCCTCGTGCCATGTCAGTGGCTCCTAGGGTTGAGAACGGCGCGCTCCTGAGGTGCGAGCAGGTTTCGCGCGCCATTGCCGCCGTGCGGAGCGAGACGCGGCGCCGGCCACGGGGGGCCGCGTGATGCCCGCTCATCTCGTTTACGGCGTGGTTCGCCTTCCGCTATGGGGCTATGCCGCGCTTACGTTTGCCCTGATCCAACTGATGTTTCTTGGCGTGACGCTGTATCTTCACCGGGATCAGGCCCATGGCGGACTGATCCTGCACCCGCCGCTCAGGCACTTCTTCCGGTTCTGGCTGTGGTTCTGCTCGGGCACCGTGACGCGGCAATGGGTTGCCGTCCATCGCAGGCACCACGCGTTTGCGGATGAGCCCGGAGATCCCCACAGCCCGGTGCTATTCGGCATCAGGCGCGTCCTGCTCGAGGGCTACGAACTCTACGTCGCGGCGGCACGCGATCCGCAGATTCTCGCCAACTACGGGCGCGGCACGCCAGACGACTGGCTCGAGCGCAATCTCTACAGCCGCTTTCCGAAGCTCGGCATCTCGATGTTCATAGTGTTGCAACTCGCCATGTTCGGCGTGCCGGCCATCTGCATGCTGGCCATTCAGCTGGCCGCGCAGCCATTCTTCGCAGCAGGCGTCATCAATGGACTCGGCCATCATCTAGGGTATCGGAGCTTCGAGGTGCCGAACGCGGCCACGAACATTGTGCCCTGGGGAGTGCTGATCGCCGGTGAGGAATTGCACAACAACCATCATGCATTTGCCTCATCGCCGAAATTTTCGGTGCAGCGCTGGGAGATCGACGTCGGCTGGCTGTTCATCTGCGTGTTTCGGACGCTCGGCCTCGCCAGCGTGAGACGCCTGGCGCCGACGTCGAACCTCATGCCTGATCGCTCGAGTCTCGGCGCCGACACCGTCCGGGCGCTGTTCGCCCAGCGCATGCACGTCCTGCGTGACTATCGCCGGCGAGTCATACGGCCGGTATTGCGCGAGCTGATACGGGGGCAGAGCGCCGCCGGGCTCTCACGGGGCGCGCCACAGTTGCTCGCCCGGCACCCGAGGTTGCTCGATGAGCAGGCCCGCGAGGAGCTGCGCCAGCTCCTCGACCGGTACGAGGTGCTACGGGCCGTCATCGACTTCCGGGACCGCTTGCAGCAGATCTGGGATGAGGCATCCGCGAGTCAAGCGCGCGCGCTGGAGCGATTGAAGCGGCTGTGCACCGAGGCCGAAGGCAGCGGCATCCTTGCGCTCAGGAAGTTTGCCAGGCGCCTGCCGACATACGTTCCGGCCGGCTCGGTTTGCGAGCCGCGCCCCATCGACCCGTCTTCCGGCGCTGACGCCATGTAACCACTTCGCGAGAACGACCTTGACCCCACCGCAACCCGCCCCTTCAGCCTCGAGCGCCCCGCCCCTCCCCGTTCACCGCCTTTTGTCCGGGCAGAAGGCGCTCGTCACCGGGGCGAACTCCGGTATCGGGCGCGGCGTGGCGGTCGGCCTCGCTCAGGCGGGGGCCGACGTGATGGTCAACTATGTGGCGGGCGATGATGCCGCCGCGTCGGTCGTGGACGAGATCCGCCGCAGTGGAGCGCGCGGGGCCGCCTTCAAGGCCGATGTCTCCTCGGAGGATGAGGTCGAGGCCATGTTTCACAGCATGCGCGAGCAGTTCGGCACCATCGACATCCTGGTCGCAAACGCCGGCCTGCAGCGCGACGCGCCCTTCCCGGACATGACGCTCGAGCACTGGAACAAGGTGCTGAGCGTCAACCTCACCGGCCAGTTCCTGTGCGCGCGCGAGGCGGTGCGCGAGTTCCTGCGCCGCGGCGTGGTACCGGAGGTCTCCTGTGCCGCCGGCAAGATCATCTGCATGAGCTCGGTGCACCAGGAGATTCCCTGGGGAGGCCACGCCAACTACGCGAGCTCCAAGGGAGGCATCAGGATGATGATGGAGAGCATGGCCCAGGAGCTCGCCCCGCGCCGGATCCGCGTCAATAGTATTGCTCCCGGCGCCATCCGTACGCCAATCAACACCGTGGCATGGCAAACGCCGCAGGCGTATGCGCGACTTATGACACTCGTGCCCTACGGGCGCATCGGCGAGCCCGAGGACATTGCGCGCGCCGCGGTGTGGCTCGCCTCGGACCACTCCGACTACGTGGTCGGCACGACGCTGTTCATCGACGGAGGCATGACGCTCTATCCCGGCTTCGCCACCGGCGGTTAGCGCCATCCGAGCGCCGAGGTGTGCGGCCGGCGAATCGCGGTTCGCGCGGGTACGTGTCCGCCTTCTATGCGCCGGAGGTGACCTTTGGGCGTTGAACGTTACGACATCATCGTCATTGGCAGCGGACCGGGCGGCGCCTCGCTGGCCCAGCGCCTTGCGCCGAGCGGCAAGCGCATTCTGATTTTGGAGCGCGGCGACTATCTCGAGCGCGCGGAGAAGAACTGGAGCGCGCAGGCGGTCTTTGTCGATGGCGAGTATCAGGCGAAGGAGACCTGGACTGACTCACGGGGAGAGGCGTTCTCTCCGGCGCTCCATTACTACGTCGGCGGCAACTCAAAGGTCTATGGCGCGGCGTTGTTGCGCCTTCGCGAGCGCGATTTCAGCGAGGTCGTCCACGCCGGCGGCATATCGCCCGCGTGGCCGGTTGGATATGAGGTGTTCGAGCCCTATTATGCGCAGGCCGAGCGCCTGTTTCACGTTCATGGGCTGCGCGGCGAGGATCCGCTCGAGCCCTGGGCGAGCGGGCCATATCCGCACGCGCCGGTGAGTCACGAGCCGAGGATCGCCGAGTTGGCGCAGGCCCTGAAGGACATCGGGCTCAATCCATTTCACCTGCCGCTCGGCATCCTTCTCGATGAGAGGAACGGCAAGCCCACGCCGACCAGCACCTGCATTCGATGCAGCTTCTTCGATGGGTTTCCGTGCCTCCTGAACGGCAAGGCGGATGCGCAGGTCATCTGCGTCGATCCGATGCTGGCAAGGTATCCGAACGTGACGCTGATGACCGGCGCTTACGTCTCGCGGCTCGACACCGATCCATCGGGCCGGACGGTCGGCGCGGTCCACGTCACGCGCGAGGGTCGCGAGGAAGCCTACTCGGCCGACGTCGTAGTAGTGGCGTGCGGCGCTCTCTCGTCGGCTCTGCTGCTGCTGCGATCCCACAACGATGCGCACCCGAACGGGCTTGCGAACGGTTCCGGCCAGGTGGGACGCAATTACATGCGCCACAACATGAGCGTGCTGATGGCAATCCTGCCGCACGCGAACGACACGATATTTCAAAAGACGCTGGCGATCAGCGACTTCTACTTCGGGGCGGATGACTGGCACCACCCACTTGGACTCGTGCAGATGTGCGCGAAATCCCACGCGGATCAGATCCGTGGGGAGGTCCTGCCCGAGTGGCTGCAATGGCTGCCCGGGATGCCCTTCGAGGTGATGGCGCGCTGCGCGATGGACTTCTGGCTCCAGGCCGAGGATCTGCCGCACCCTCAGAACCGGGTCTACTACCGGGACGGCAAGGTGCATCTCGATCTCATCGAGACCAATCCGCAGGCGCTCAGCCACCTCAAGCGCAAATTGAAGGACGTGCTGAGCCGCGCGGGCCACAAGGCGCTGCTCCTCGAGCGCTCTTTGTACCTCGGCCAGGATATCGCGATCGGAGGCACGGCACACCAGGCCGGGACCGCGCGCTTCGGGCCCGATCCAGCCACATCCGTGCTCGATCTTAACTGCAAGGCGCACGAGCTCGACAATCTCTACCTTGCCGACGCCAGTTTCTTTCCCGCGATCGGCGCCGTGAACCCGACGCTCACCATCATCGCCAATGCCCTGCGGGTCGCCGATCACATCGGGGAGAGGCTCAAATGAGCGCCCCGGCGATCGTCGAGCTCCTCGTCCGCTACGGCCTCGTGACGCTGTTTCTGCCCTTCAGCGCGCTCGACAAGATCATCGGCTTCGAGGGCGCGGTGAAGCAGGCGCAGGAGGTCTTCGCGAGCCGGCGCCTGGCGGTCGTCGTGCTGATCTGTGGCCTTGCCATCGAGATATTCATGTCGCTCGGCGTTGTCACGGGAATTGCCGACCGCGCCTGCGCCTTGGGTCTTGCCGGTTATTGCGCGGCAACGGCCGTGCTCTTCAAGCGGTTCTGGACGCAGGGGGACTTCTGGGTCAAGGGAGCAAGCGTGGGGCGCACCCTGTTTTGGGATTTCCTGAAGAACCTGTCCCTTGGCGCGGGCTTCCTGCTGATCCTGCTTGGCACCAATGGATCGGGCCTGAGGCCCTTCCTCGCTCACCCGTTTGCCTCGAGCGATCCCTATTCGATTGCGCAGGGGTCACGTTGATGAGCGACCCCGGACCGAAGCCCTCGATTCCATACTGGCACCTCTATGTGGACGAGGATGGCGTCAGCCATCAGCGCGAGTGCCGACTGACCGGTTACGAGCTTCGGCGCATCGGCGGCGCGGATCCGCAATGGAACGATGAGCACGGCACGCATTCCTCCACGGTCGTCTTCACCGTACAGCCGGTCGGCTGGGTGGGCGAATGGCACGAGAACCCGGCGCCGCAGTGGATCGTGGTGCTATCCGGCCGATGGTTCATCGAGAGCATGGACGGCGTCCGCATCGAGCAGGGCACGGGCGAATTCTCTTTCGGCGAAGACCAGCACTGCATCGAGACGCATGGCAAGAAGGGGCATCGCTCGGGCACGATCGGCGATGCGCCGGCCGTGCTGATGACTGTGCGGCTGCACGTCGCTGCGAGTCGCGAACCCTGCCACTGCAGCTGAGGCGGCCATGAGCGATATCGTGATCTGCGACCAGCGGTTCCGGGCAATGGCGCTGCCCAACGCCCCGCTCGAGATGCTGGGTCAAGGCTATCGCTGGCTCGAAGGCCCGGTCTGGTTCGCCGATCATGACTGTCTCTACGTGAGCGACATTCCCAATGACCGCATCCTCCGCTGGAGCGAGGATGGTGGCGTGTCGGTGTTCCGCAGGCCTTCCGGTTTCGCCAACGGCCATGCCCGTGACCGGCAAGGCCGCCTCATCGGGTGCTCGCATCGCGGCCGCTGCATCACGCGTACCGAACTCGACGGCACCGTGACCGTGCTCGTCAGCCACTATCGGGGCAAGCGACTCAATTCGCCGAACGACGTCGTCTGCAAATCCGACGGCACGCTCTGGTTCAGCGATCCGCTCTACGGCATCAACACCGATTACGAGGGCGGCAAGCAACAGGCGGAGCTGCCGCCGACCCTCTACCGGCTCGATCCCGCCACCGGCGATCTGGCGATCGCAGCCGACGATTTCGAGGGGCCCAACGGCCTCGCCTTCTCTCCCGATGAGCGCCTCCTCTACGTCGCCGAGAGCGGCAGGCAGTTCGATGCCGATCCGCGACAATACATTCGCAGGTTCCATGTGGACGGTGACAACCGCCTCACCGGCGGCGCGCAATTCCACAAGGTGCTGCCCGGGTTCGCCGATGGCTTGCGCGCCGATGAGCAAGGGAACATCTGGTCGAGCGCGGCGGATGGCATCCACTGCATCGGCCCGGACGGTGAGCTGCTCGGTAAGGTCATCACGCCCTGGCCGGTCTCCAATCTGGCGTTTGGCGGCCGTAACCGGTCGCGACTATTCATTTGCGCCTCGCATGCGCTGATGGCCATCTATGTCAACGTGCGCGGTTGCGTTCGGCCTTGAACGCGCCTCTTGCCGCAATCGCCGCTTTTCGGCTCACGACCACTGTGCCGGAGCGGCTGGCGCGATTCTACGAGTCCATCGGCTTTTCCGTGGGGCGGGCGGTTGCGGTGCCGCAGACGGAAATGACGCTTCTCGGACTGGCGGGCGGCGGCATCCGTATCGACCTGCACGTGGGCGGGCAGCGGGTCGAGCTCGAGGCTTTCGATCGCAAGGGACGTCCGTATCCCGAGAATGCGACCGCGGCGGACTTGTGCTTTCAGCACTTTGCGCTGGTCACCCCCGATGCGGCGGCGGCGTGGGAGCGCGCCCGCGCACATGGCGCGACCCCGATCTCCCTCGCCGGCCCGGTGAGACTCGGGGCTTCGGCAGGCGGCCTGACGGCCGTCAAGCTCCGCGATCCTGAGGGACACCCCCTGGAGTTCCTGCAGTTTCCGACTGCGCCCGAGAGCGGCCGCGCAAGCGAATGGCTGTCGGGCATCGATCACTCCGCGATCTGCGTCGCCGATGCAGCCGCGAGCCGCGGCTTTTACGAGGAGCTCGGTCTCACCGTCGGCCGGCCAACGCTGAACCAGGGTCCGACACAGGTCGCTCTCGATGGACTCGCCGGCGTCTGTGTCGAGGTCGTGCCCATGGTGCCGCAGACCGGCACGCCGCACCTCGAGCTGCTCCGATACCGAAGTCCGCCCAGCCGGCCGGCCCGGCGCTTGCAGGTAAACGACGTGGCTGCCACCCGCATCGTCTGGCGGTCCAATCGTGACGCGTTGCTGCGCGATCCGGACGGTCACCTGCATCTGCTTGCAGAATGTCCCGCTTGCCATTGAGGGCAGCGATCAGCGAGGGACCGCTCTACTGAACTACCACGAGCTTCGAGATCGCGCAGCGCACGCCTACCTCGTCTGCATGTCATTCTGCACAGCCGCCGCAACGCCGACCTCACGCGCATCGGACATCGCCTGCACTATGTGGGCCCCAGATCTCACGAGCCCACTCGGCCGAACGCGGCCCGTGCAAGGCTCGACGCTGATATCGTCAGACTTCAGCGATGGATCGTTGAATGGTCCCGCTCGCTGCCGCCGCCCCGCGCACACCGCTTACGCTCTGCGCAACAGGTAGACGATGAGCGCGATGACGAGAATGGTTCCGATTATGCCGCCGCCGATGTACATCTGAATCTCCATTGGTTTATCCAAGTCCTCATTGAAGCACGCGGTAACGCGGCGAGTCGGGGCGCTGCCACACATAGCCCGGATGCGATCGACCCCCGCTGCCGAGCGCTTTGGCGCGCTGCCCTGGTGCGGGACCCATATTCAGCTCTCCGGCGTCGACCGCCGGCATGCCGTCACGCCGACAAGCGCACTCGTCCACACAGCCACTCATGCGCGGGCCCGAGCCGAGACCGTTCGTGCCCGACCATGGTCATCTCGCAGGAGAGAATCGGCATGAGCCGAGGCGCTATCACGAGCCGGTCCGTGCGATTCCGAACCAGCCCGCAGCGGGTACGCCGCAAGGGGACTTCAAGGCGGCCGATCGGGGTGCGCCCACCTGCCGCAGGCTCAGCCGGCCACGGCGGCAATCGCCAAGCTGATGGCGAAGCAGCGAGGGCCCACCAGCTCGAGCTGACCCGCACAGCACGACTCCGGCTCTCTACACACCGGATCTCATGCCGGATCCCGCTCCGCGTGCGCTGGGTCGAGGGTTGGAGGGAGCCCCCCGTTCGCTTCGAGGGGGCTTGGCCACCGTGGCGAGGCGTCCTCCTTCGCGCCATGATACACTTCGCTCGTAACCATTCCCGACGCGCATTTTGCGCATCCCCCCCCTTTCCAGACGAGCTTCGCGGGCCGAGATACCGCGCCCACGGAGACTATGAAGATTCCTAAAGGCTTGCAGCCTTTGATCGACGACGGCGTCATCGACGAGGTGGTCCGCTCGCTCAAGAGTGGCAAAGAAGCCACCGTTTACATCGTGCGCTCGGGGCCGCACCATCGCTGCGCGAAGGTCTATCGCGACATGGCGCAGCGCAGCTTCCAGAGACGCGCGCAGTACCAGGAGGGCCGCAAGGTCCGCGGCAGCCGCGAAACCCGCGCCATGAACCGCAGCACCCGCTTCGGCCGCAAAGAGCAGGAGCACGAGTGGAAGAACGCCGAAGTCGACGCGCTCTACCGGCTCGTGGCCGCCGATGTGCGGGTTCCGCGGCCCTTCGGCTATTTCAACGACGTGTTGATCATGGAGCTCGTGAGGGATGCGTCGGGAGATCCGGCGCCGCGGCTCGGCGAAGTGGAGCTCACGCCGGATGTCGCGCGCGAGTATCACGGCATTCTCATGCAGCAGATCGTGCGCATGCTGAGCCTCGGCCTCATTCACGGCGATCTCTCGGAATTCAACGTCCTGCTGGCCCCGGAAGGACCCGTCATCATCGACCTGCCTCAGGTCGTCAACGCCTCGGGCAACAATGCCGCGTTCGCCATGCTCGAGCGCGACGTCAACAACATCAGAGCCACGCTCGGCCGGTTTGCGCCCGAGTTGCTCGACACCGAGTTCGCCCGCGAGATGTGGGCGCTCTATGAGGCTGGCGAGCTGCATCCGGACCGCCGCCTCACTGGCGTGGCGGTGCGTGAGGAGTCGCCGGTCGATACCGGAAGCGTCATCCAGGTGATCGAGGACGCCCGGGAAGAAGCCATCCGCCGGCGCCTCGGCCGCGAAGAACGAATCGAGTAACCCCTATGAACGATGATCAACCGATACCCGGATTTGGCGAGCTCGGCCTGCCCGCCCCCATCCTCGAAGCGCTGGCGGCCGTGGGCTATGAATCGCCCTCCCCGATCCAGGCGCAGACCATCCCCTTGCTCCTGTCCGGCTCCGACCTGCTCGGGCAGGCGCAGACCGGCACCGGCAAGACGGCGGCCTTCGCACTGCCGGTGCTCGCGCGGATCGACCTGGGGGAGGCGAGCCCTCAGGCACTCGTGCTCGTACCGACTCGCGAGCTCGCCATTCAGGTTGCGGAAGCCTTTCAGCGCTACGCCGCGCATCTGCAAGGCTTCCACGTGTTACCGATCTATGGCGGCCAAAGCTACGTCCCGCAGCTCAAGGGCCTCAAGCGCGGCGTACACGTGGTCGTGGGCACCCCCGGGCGGATCATGGACCACATGAAACGGGGTGCGCTGAAGCTCGACACCATCCGATTCATCGTACTCGATGAAGGCGATGAGATGCTGCAAATGGGCTTCGTCGATGCGATCGAGTGGATTCTGCAACAGGCACCGCCGCAGCGACAGACCGCGCTCTTCTCGGCCACGTTGCCTGCGGCCATCCGCCGGATCGCGCACACGCACATGCGCGAACCTGCGCAGGTCACGATCCATAATCGCGCGAGTACCGCTCCGAAGATCCGCCAGCGCTACTGGCTGGTGAGCGGCGTGCACAAGCTCGATGCGCTCACGAGAGTGCTCGAAGCGGAACGCTTCGAGGCCATGCTGGTTTTCGTGCGCACGAAGCTCGAGACGACCGAACTCGCCGAACGGCTGGAAGCGCGCGGCTTCAACGTGGCCGCATTGCACGGCGACATTCCCCAGCAGCAGCGCGAACGCACGATCTCCCGCCTGAAGGCGGGACAGGTCGACATCGTCGTCGCGACTGACGTCGCCGCGCGGGGCCTCGACGTCGATCGGATCTCCCACGTCGTCAACTACGACATTCCGTACGACTCGCAGACCTACGTTCACCGCATCGGCCGTACCGGCCGTGCCGGACGCAATGGAGAGGCGATTCTGTTCGTCGCGCCGCGCGAGCGGAACATGTTGCGCATCATCGAGCGCGCAACCAAGCAGCCCATCGAGCAGATGCTGTTGCCCAGCATCGCGGACGTCAACGAGCAACGCATTCTCAAATTCAAGGAAACCCTCGCGAGCGCGGTGCGCAGCGGCGAAGGCAAGGTATTCCAGCCGCTCATCGAGGAGATCGAGCGCGAGCAGAACATGCCCGCTGTCGAGCTCGCCGCGGCATTGGCCAGCCTGCTGCAAGGGACGACCCCCTTCCTGTTGACGCCCCAACCCGGCGCGCCGCACGTGGAATCTCCTCCGGACTCGCCTCGCGGCGAGCCGAGAGCGAGAAAGGGGGGCTTTGCAAGGGATGACGAGCCAGCGTCCGAGCCGCGCCCTCATCGCAGCTCGAAGAAGGGTCCGCGGCTCGAGACCTACCGCATCGAAGTCGGCCACGAACACGGCGTCCAACCCGGGAACATCGTAGGCGCCATCGCAAACGAGGCGGGCCTCGACGGCCGCAACATCGGGCACATCGACATCCGCGACGATCACAGCTTCGTGGATCTTCCCGAGGGCATGCCCCCTGAGATTTTTGAGAATCTCCAGGCCGTACGGGTACGCGGAACGGAGTTGCGCATCAGCCGTGTCGATTCGAAGCCCGAGCGCTCCGAGCGGCGTCCGCGCTCCCACGACTCCCCCCACGCGCCCAAGCGCAAGGACAAGGCGCACCGGCAGGCTCACCCGGCGAAGCGTCGCGGCAAGCCTCCTCGCCGATAGCACCGTCGGTTGCCGTTGCCGCAGGCACGCGCATCCCGTGAACGGCGGGAGCGAAGCAGGTTTCTTCACCCCGGCCACGGCATCCCCGGCGTGAATTCCTGCCTTTTGCTGCGGCCTTCCGCCCTGCGGGCCCGGTCATTGCGCGCCGCAACGCGCCATGCCGGGCGATCGCGCCAGTAGGACGCTGGACAGGCGCTGCTCGAGGACCATGCCGCTATTGCGGACCCGGCCCTGCTTCAGCCTACACTCCTACCATGCACAGTCCCGCCGCCCTTCCGGCTCGCCTTCAGCCCTCGCTGCGCCTTCTGGCGGGCCAGGCCCTCAGCCGGGCCGCGGGCGCCCCGCTCGTCGGGGGCAACCGCGTCGAGCTGCTGATCGATGGCGAGGCGCATTTCGAGGCCTGGGCCGGGCTGATCGAGTCCGCCCACCAATACGTGCTGCTCGAGAACTACCTCATCGCCGACGACGCCGTGGGGCGGCGATTTCGCGACCTGCTGATCGCGCGGGCACGCGCCGGAGTGCAGGTGGCGGTGATCCACGATTGGTTCGGCACACTCGGCAACGCGCATCGGCCGTTCTTCGGCCCGCTGCGGGCGGCCGGCGTGGCGGTGCGTGCCTTCAACCCGCCACGCGTGGAGAGCCCGCTCGGGTGGATCGGCCGCGACCATCGCAAGCTCCTCGTCGTGGATGGCCGCGTCGGCTCCATCTCCGGAGTGTGTCTTGCCGGCAAGTGGCTGGGCGATCCAGCCCAGGGCATCGCGCCCTGGCGCGACAGCGGCCTGCTGATCGAAGGCCCTGCGGTGGCCGACCTCGAGAGCGCCTTCCGGGACAGTTGGGCGGTGCTCGGGCCGCGGCTGCCCTTCCCCGCGGCGCCGACTCCGCCATCGTGCGGCGAGGTGGCGCTGCGTGTCATCGCCACCCTGCCCGCGCACGGCGCCATGTACCAACTCGACAGCCTGATCGCGGCCATGGCGACCCGGAGCCTGTGGATCAGCGACGCCTACTTCGTCGGGATACCCACGTATGTGCGTGGTCTGGCGGCGGCGGTCGCCGATGGAGTGGACGTGCGGCTGCTGGTACCGGGCAGCAACAACCTTCCGGCGGTCGCCGCGCTCTCACGCGCCGGCTACAGACCACTGCTCGAGGCGGGCATCCGCGTATTCGAGTGGAACGGCTCGATGATGCATGCCAAGACCGCCGTGGCTGACGGCCGCTGGGCGCGCGTCGGCTCCTCCAATCTCAACCTCTCGAGCTGGCTCGCGAACTGCGAGATCGATGCTGCCGTCGAGGATGTCGGTTTTGCGGCGCAGATGGAGGCCCAGTACCTGCGCGACCTCGACAACTCCACCGAGCTGCTGCTGCGGGGCCGGCGGCCGCAGCCACGCGCCGGGGTGGCGCGCAATGCCCGCGGGGGCAGCTCCTCGCGCGCCGCCGCCAGCGCGTTGCGCCTGGCGAACACGGTGGGTGCGGCCATTTCCAATCGCCGGGTCCTCGCCAATTCCGAGCGTGGCGTCCTGTCGATCGCCGGCGGTGCGTTGATCGCGCTCGCCGCCCTCGGGTTCTGGCTGCCGGAGTTGCTCGCCTGGCCGGCGGCGACCTTCGCCGGCTGGCTCGGCCTGAGCCTGCTGTGGCGGCGCTTTCGCCCGCCGTGCCGCCCCTCATCGGAGTCGCATCAGGACTGAGGGCCGGCGCCGCCGCGCCCATTCAGTCGGCGGCGAGGTGCCGCGTGTCGTTCCAAAGCCGCATCGCAGGCTCGCTCCGGTCGTGCTCGTAGCCGAGCACGCTCACGCTCGCGGTGTCGAGGGCAAATAGAGCGCCCGCGCCGGGATCGAGTGCCAGCCAGCGCGCGGTGATCACTCGCATGATGTGCCCGCTCGAGACCAGCAGCGTGTTGCCTTCGATCGCCCGCACCCGCGCGATGACCCGATCGGCGCGCGCCCCGACCGCCTGCGGGGATTCTCCACCGGGGCAGCCGTCGCGAAACAGCTGCCAGTCGGGCCGCTCGGCGCGGATGTCCGCGGTGCGCCGGCCCTCGTACTCGCCATAGTCCCACTCGACCAGATCATGATCCGTCCGCGCGCGCGCGCCGAAGCCGGCGAGCTCGCAGGTTCTCAAGGCCCGCCGTAGCGGGCTCACCAGCACCTGCGCGAAGCTCAGCCCGCGCAACCGCGCCGCCAGCTGCCGCGCGCTGTGCTCGCCGCGCTCGGTCAATGGGATGTCGGACAGTCCCGTATGGCGCCCCAGGAGGCTCCATTCGGTTTCGCCATGGCGAACGAGAAAGACCTTCGGCGACTCATCGTGCATCGACTCTGCTCCCGGGCGCGGACGTCCAACTGCCGCGCAAGGCGGGAGTATACGGTCATCACCGGCGTGCGCGGCGAACTGCACCGGCGTGGTCGACGCTCGCCTTCGGCCGCCGCAGGCTGAGCCGGGACGAAAAATCAGTGTAGCTACGCATTGCATCCGCGCCGCCGCAGGCGCGAAATGGACTGGCACCGAACCCAAGTGCCGGAGGCGCTCATGTCGCTCCCGGCCGACGAATTTCAGCCATTGGAGATCCATCCCATGCGTGTACAAGAGATCATGCACACTCAGGTCAGTTCATGTGGGCCGGAGGACTCCCTCGAGCACGCCGCGCAACTCATGTGGGAGAACGATTGCGGAGCCCTGCCGGTGTGCGCCGGCGACCGGATCAGCCGGGTCATCGGCATGATCACCGACCGCGACATCGCCATGAATGCCCTGTTCCAACACCAGACGCTCAAGGACCTCAAGGTCAGGGATGCGATGTCGAAATCGGTCGAGACCTGCCGCTCCTCGGACTCGGTGTCCCAGGCGGAGAAGGTCATGCGGGAGGCGCGCATCCGCCGCCTGCCGGTACTCGACGGGTCGGGCTCGCTCGCCGGCATCGTGTCGCTTGCCGATCTCGCCCGCGAGGCGAGCCGCGAGCGCATGCGCGAGCGCAAGGACCTCACCGAGACGGAAATCTGCAGCACCCTCGCCGCGATCGTGAAGCCGCCCAAGGAAGCGCTCGCCGCCTGATTCGAGGCTACAGGCAGGCATCGAGGGTTACCGGCCGCTGCAGGTCCGGAACCGGTCTGGACCACCGTCGAAAGGAACCGTCGAGGCGAGATGCCCGGCGTTGCGCCCGAGCGCACCGACCGGAGCCCGCAGGCGCGAGTGTCGGGCAGGCACGGCGGCTCAAAGCGATGCGGCCTCCGTGAGATCCGGGTTGTGCCAGCCCGAGGGCGGCGCGAGCCGCTCGGTCTGCTGCGGCCCCCAGGTGCCGGGCTCATAGACGTGAACGGGGGTGGCCACTTCCAGAACCGGATCGACGATCCGCCACGCCTCCTCCACGTAGTCCTGACGCGCGAAGAGGGTGCGGTCGCCCGCCATCGCGTCGGTGAGCACCCGCTCGTAGGCATCCATCTCCTTCGGGCCCGCGTGGCGACTCGCCATGAGCTCGGCCGGCTGCCCGACCGCCTTCTCCTCCTCGTCCATCACGTTCAGTCCGATGGCGAGCTCATTCACCGGGCTGATGCGCAATCTGAAATAGTTGTTACGCGGCGTCCACGTCGGGAAAACCGTCGGCGGCCGCCGCAGCTCCGCGACGACCTCGGTGCAGGTGACCGGGAGCGACTTGCCGGCGCGGATGAAAAACGGCACCCCCTGCCATCGCCAGTTGTCGATCTCG
>DAIDHH010000081.1 GCA_027452045.1 Gammaproteobacteria bacterium | reverse complement strand
AAGCTGTGATGCGCGTGTGGGTTGATTGCCAAAAAAGGCCGCGCTTTATACCATGAAGCCCTCGCCTGAACAACGTCTTGCGCGCGCCCCCGCCGGCATCCTGCGGCGGCGCGGCCTGGGCTTCGGTTCGAGCCTTTCTGGAAGTTTCATGCACGTCACCATCAAGTCGCCCGAAGAGCAGGAGAAGATGCGCATCGCCGGCCGGCTGGCCGCCGAAGTGCTGGACATGATCGCCGAGCACGTGGTTCCCGGGGTCACCACGGAGGAGCTCGATCGCATCTGCCACGACTACATCGTCGAAGTGCAGCGCTCGATCCCCGCGAACCTCAACTACAGGGGCTTCCCCAAAACCATCTGCACCTCGGTCAACCACGTCGTCTGCCACGGCATTCCGAACGATAAGCGCCTGAAGGCGGGCGACATCGTCAACATCGACGTCACGGTGATCCGGGACGGATTCCATGGCGACACCAGCCGGATGTACTTCGTGGGCAAACCCCCCACCCACGCCCAGCGGCTCGCCGAGACCTGCTTCGAGGCGATGTGGCGCGGCATCGAGACCGTGCGCCCGGGGGCGCGGCTCGGGGACATCGGACACGCCATCCAGACCTTCGTGGAGCAGAACAATTACTCCGTGGTGCGCGAGTACTGCGGGCATGGCATTGGACGGGTGTATCACGAGGATCCGCAGGTGCTGCACTACGGGGAGCCCGGCACCGGGCTCACGCTCGAGCGCGGCATGACCTTCACGATCGAGCCCATGGTGAATGCGGGCAAGCGCCACGTGCGCCTGCTTCCCGATGGCTGGACCGTCATCACCAAGGATCACTCCCTGTCGGCCCAGTGGGAGCACACGGTGCTGGTGACGGATTCCGGCTACGAGGTGCTCACCCTGGGGGCGGCCGACCGGCGGGCGCACTGAGCGCCATGGCGACCCCAGACTCAGATCCCGTGGAAGAGACCGGCACGCTCGCCCCGCCGGGCGAGCCCGACTGGCCGCTGCTCGCCCGCCTGCCCCAGCTGCTCGGAGAGTCTCCCGAGGCGCCCGCGAGGTTCCGAGAGGTGCTGAACCAGGCACACGAGGAGCTCAAGGCGCGCTTCCTCGCCGATGAGCCGGTGGAAGCGCTGGTGCACGCGCGCGCCGCGCTCATCGACCGGGTGCTGCAGGCCGCCTGGCGCGCACATGCCACCGGGCCGATGAACACCTGGGCCCTGGTGGCGGTGGGCGGGTATGGGCGAGGTGAGCTGCACCTGTGCTCGGACATCGACATCCTGCTGCTCGTGCCGCAGCCACCGGAGGGCGCCGAGCGGGGCGCACTCGAGCGCCTGCTCGCCTTCCTCTGGGATATCGGCCTCGAGGTCGGGCACAGCGTGCGCACCGTCGAGGAATGCGCCGAGCAGAGCTCCGCCGATGTCAGCGTCATGACGACGCTCATCGAGGCGCGGCTGCTTGCGGGCAATGAGGCCCTGCTCGCACGGATGCGCGAGGCGCTCTCGCCCGAGCGCATCTGGCCGGTCCGGGACTTCTTCGAGGCCAAGGTGCACGAGCAGGCCGAGCGGCACCTGAAGGCGAATGATACCGCCTACAACCTCGAGCCCAACGTGAAGACCGGCCCCGGAGGACTGCGCGACATCCAGACCATCGCCTGGGTCGCCAAGCGCCACTTCGGGTCCGACACCCTCGATGAGCTCTCGCACCATGGTTTTCTCTCGCTCGCCGAGCTCAGGCGCCTGAAGCAGGCGCGCTCTTTCCTCTGGAAGGTGCGCTTCGGGCTGCACGTGCTTACCGGGCGCCGCGAGGACCGTCTGCTTTTCGACCATCAGATCAAGCTGGCGCAGACCTTCGGCTACGAAGATGCCTCCTACACGCTCGCGGTCGAGCAGCTCATGCAGCGCTACTACCGCACCGTCAAGGACGTGAGCCTGCTCAACGAGCTGTTGCTACAGCTGTTTCGCGAGGCGATCCTCACCGAGAACGAGCCGCCACGGCCCCTCAACGCGCGCTTCCAGGTGCGCTGCGGATCGCTCGAGGCGGTGAGCGAGGATGTGTTCGCGCGCAGCCCCTCTGCGCTCCTGGAGCTGTTCGTGCTGCTGCAGCAGAACCCGGAGATCAAGGGGGTGCGCGCCTCGACCATGCGGGCGGTCACCCGGAGCCTGTGGCTGATCGATGAGGAATTCCGCCAGAACCCGCGCCACCACCGGCTCTTTCTCGAGATCGTGCGCGCCCCGGTGGGGGTGACCCACGAGCTGCGCAGGATGAACACCTACGGGGTGCTCGGGCGCTACATTCCGGCTTTCGGGCGCATCGTCGGGCGCATGCAATACGACCTGTTCCACGCCTACACGGTGGATGCGCACACGCTGTTCGTGGTGAGCAACCTGCGCCGCTTCGCGATCCCCCGCTACGATCACGAGCTGCCGCAGGCGTCTCGCATCATGCAGCAGCTGCCGCGACCCGAGGTCGCCTACCTCGCCGCGCTCTTCCACGACATCGCCAAGGGACGCGGCGGGGATCACTCGGAACTCGGAGCGGTGGACGCGGAGGCATTCTGCCTCGAGCAGGGGCTCTCTCCCTATGACGCCCGCATAGTGGCGTGGCTCGTGCGCAGTCACCTCACGTTCTCGCTCACCGCGCAGAAGCAGGACATCGGTGACCCGGAGGTCATCAACGCCTTCGCCCGGGAAGTGGGCGATGAGGCACACCTCGATTATCTCTACGTGCTCACCTGCGCGGATGTGCGCGCGACCAACCCGAAGCTGTGGAACTCGTGGAAGGCTTCGCTCTTCCAGGACTTCTATCAGCGCGTGCGCCGGGCGCTGCGCCGCGGTCTCGAGACGCCGATCGACGAGGAGCAGCTGGTGTGCGAGACGCGCGAGGCCGCACGAAAGCTGATGAGCGAGCGGGGCATTCCCACCGCCGACATCGAGCGTCACTGGGCGCGCTTCTCGGCCGCCTACTTCCTGCAGCACTCGCCCGAGGAGATTGCCTGGCACGCGCGCCACCTCACCGAGCGGGATCCGCACTCCGAGGAGCCCCTGGTCGCGCTCGATCCGCAGAGCGTGCGCGGCACCACCGCGGTGTTGATCTTCACGCGCGCGCGCCACCACGGGTTCGCGCGCACCACCGCGGTGCTCGACCAGCTCGGGCTGAACGTGGTCGATGCGCGCATCACCCCGGCCGGGGACGGGTTCAGCCTGGACCTCTACCACGTGCTGGAAGACGATGGCGCGCCCATCACCGACACCGACCGCCTGGAGGAGATCGAGCAGGCGCTGTGGCGCTCGCTGCAGCGGCCGCAGGACAGCGTCGCGGTCCATCGACGGGCGCCCCGCCAGGTGCGCATGTTCCACACGCCGACCCAGATCGCACTCAGCACCGATGAGCGCAATGGCCGCTCCGTGCTCGAGCTCACCGCCGGGGATCGTCCGGGCCTGTTGTGCGATGTGGGCAAGGTCCTCACCGGCGAGCGCATCGCCCTTCAGGCGGCCAAGATCATGACCGTGGGCGAGCGCGCCGAGGACGTCTTCTACATCACCGACCTCGAGGGGCGGCCGCTCGATGAGGCGACGGCGGTGCGCCTGCGCGACAACCTCGGCAAAGCCCTCGAGCGGCGCTCGGCCGCCTGACAGCACATACACTGAGGTCTGTTCCGCATGAATCCGCGCTTGCAGCGGCTCAACGAGTATCCCTTCGAGCGCCTCGCGCGCCTCACGGCTTCGGTGAGCCCTCCGGCCGGCCTCGCGCCCATCGCCATGTCGATCGGCGAGCCGCGCCATGCCCCGCCCGCGATGGTGTTGGACGCCTTGCGCTCGAGCCTGCACCGCCTCGACACCTATCCCACGACGATCGGGCTCGCGCAGCTGCGCGCGGCCTGCGCCGGCTGGCTGCAGAGACGCTTTCACCTGCCCGCGGGGAGCGTGGACCCCGCGACCCAGGTGCTGCCGGTGAACGGCACGAGGGAGGCGCTGTTCGCCTTCGTGCAGGCGGCCATCGATGAGCGCAGCGATCCGATCGTGGCCATGCCGAACCCGTTCTACCAGATCTACGAGGGCGCGGCGCTGCTTGCGGGCGCGCAACCCTACCTGCTCGATACCTGCGCGGCCAACGGCTACCTCCCGGACCTCGAGGCCGTGCCCGAGGACATCTGGCGCCGCTGCCAGGTCCTCTTCCTCTGCAACCCGGGCAATCCCACCGGCAAGGTGCTGCCCCGGGAGCTGTTGCTGCGCGCCCTCGAGCTCGCCGAGCGGCACGACTTCATCATCGCCGCCGACGAGTGCTACACGGAGATCTATCTGGATGAGCGCGCCCCGCCGCCGGGGCTCCTCGAGGTGTGCCGGGCGAGCGGCCGAGACCGGTTCGAGCGCTGCATCGTCTTTCACAGCCTCTCCAAGCGCTCGAGCGTGCCCGGACTGCGCTCGGGCTTCGTGTGCGGCGATGCGCGCATCGTGGCGCGCTTCCTCCTCTACCGCACCTATCACGGCAGCGCCATGCCGGTGCCGACACAACTGGCGAGTGTTGCGGCATGGGAGGACGATGCCCATGCGGCCCACAACCGCCGCCTCTACCAGGAGAAGTTCGAGCGCGTGCTGCCGATCCTCGCCCCCGTCCTGCCCGTAGAGAAGCCCGACGGCGCGTTCTATCTCTGGACGGACGTGCGCGGCGACGATGAGCGCTTCGCCCGCGGGCTGTTCGCGGCGCAGGCCGTCACGGTTTTGCCGGGCAGCTACCTCGCGCGCACCGGGGCCGCCGGCAACCCGGGCGCCGGCCGGGTGCGCATTTCCCTGGTGCCCACCGTCGACACATGCGTCGAGGCGGCGCAGCGGATCCGAGATTTCATCGAAAGAGACAGGGCATGAGCGACCTCGAGACTCTCAAAGCAACCATCGACAGCGCCTTCGAGCGCCGGGCGCAGCTCAATCCGGGCAACGTCGCGAAGGATCTCGCCGCGAGCATCGAGGAGTGCATTGCGCGCCTCGATTCGGGCCGCGCACGCGTTGCCGAGAAGGTGAACGGCGCCTGGGTCGTCCATGAGTGGCTGAAGAAGGCCGTGCTGCTCTATTTCCGCACCCACGACAACGCGGTGATGGAGGCGGGTTTCACGCGCTTCTACGACAAGGTGCCGCTGAAGTACGCGCAGTATTCCGAGGCTGACCTGCGTGCCTGCGGAACGCGCGTCGTCCCCCACGCGGTGGTGCGCAGGGGCGCACACATTGCCTCGAACGTCGTATTGATGCCGAGCTATGTCAACATCGGCGCCTACGTCGACTCCGGAACCATGGTCGATACCTGGGCCACGGTCGGATCGTGCGCGCAGATCGGACGCAACGTGCACCTGTCAGGCGGTGTCGGAATCGGCGGTGTGCTCGAGCCGCTGCAGGCGAGCCCGACGATCATCGAGGACGACTGTTTCATCGGCGCCCGCTCCGAGATCGTCGAGGGCGTGGTGGTCGAGGCGGGCTCGGTGATCTCCATGGGCGTGTTCATCGGGCAGAGCACGCGGATCTATGACCGCACCACGGGCGAGACCCTGCGCGGCCGCGTGCCGGCCGGCTCGGTGGTGGTGCCGGGAACGCTGCCCTCGGCCGATGGCCGCTACGGACTCGCGTGCGCGGTCATCGTGAAGCGGGTGGATGCGCAGACGCGCGCCAAGACTTCGATCAACGAGTTGCTGCGCGCGGAATAGCGCGCAACGCCGACCGGCGCTGGCGGCGCCTACGGCCTCGGAGTCCGTGCGTGCAGCGCCGCGTTCACTTCATTGAGCTCGGTGCTCGCCTCGATCCCCTGGGGACGAAAGACGAGCGCCTGCTCGAAGTCGGCCTGCGCCTCGTAGAGGCGCCCGTTGCCGAAGGCCATGAGGCCCGCGCGAACAGCCTTCGCATAGCCGGCGTCCCGATAGCGGGCATCGAAACGGCCCCGAGCGGCCCCCGCGAACCTGTACCGCGGCTTAGGCGCCGTGCGCGCGAAGCGATTGACGGGCGCGATGGGCCGCGCGCTCCCGAGAAGCTGCGCCTGGCGCGCCCCCTGCTCGGCCTGCAGGCTGCCCGGATCGATGCGCAGCGCCAGCGCGAACGCCTGAGCCGCTGCCTGCCGATGCCCCGCGGCGAGCGCGGCCTGGCCGGCCTTCAGCTGCGCCGCGAGCGCCTGTGGCGCCTTGCTTTCCATGGCCGCGAGCAGCTTCTGCGCTTCCCGCCAGTGTTGCCGCGCCACCGCCATGCCTCCGGCCTCCTCGGCGCCGGTCGTCTCTGCTTCCTGAATTCGCGCCGCCGCGAAATCCGCAGCGTCCCAGGTGGCGGCGCCGCGCGTGGCGAGTGCGCTCAGACGACGGTTGAACGCCTGGCGCTCGGCGGCCAGAGGATCGGGCGAGGGAGCGAGCGATGCCGGAGCGGCCTTCGAGGCAGAATCCGCAGCGCCCTGCCCTAGGCTCGGGAACAGGTGCCCCTCGCGCGCACGCGAGACGATGCTCGAGAGGGCGGCCAGCGGGCCGCCGCGCAGATCCTGGGTCGACAGCCAGCTCAAGACCGCGACGGCCATCATGGCGCCGCAGATGAGCCCGAAGAGGAGGTACCCCACGCGGCGCGGCCGGGCTCTCGGTCCGCCCGCTCCCGCGAGCGGACCACGGGCGCGCCCCGGGCGCGTCCCATACCGTTGCGGCATCCCCTGCAGCCTCGCGCTCAGCAGCTCCTCGGCGGACAGCGGCTCGGGGTCGGCCATCATCGGCGGCAGAAACGAGTGCGCCCCGGGTGCGTGAGTGGCGGGTGCGTGCGCTGCGGGCGCCGCCACCGCGGGGGCAGGCGACTCGGCCACTGTCTGCGCGGTGAAATCCGGCGGCGGAGCGGGGTCGGCCGAGGGATGCGGGACCGCGGCAGCAGCGGTGGGAGCGTAAGGCGGCTGCTCGGGCGGCGCGGGCCGCCAAGGTGACGATGGGCTCGGCGCGGCCGGTGCACGCGCGATCTCGGGCTCGGAGGTGAGGTCGGTTGGATCCAGCGTCAGCGTCGAGTTGAGGGTCGCCTCGAGCTCATCGATCACCTGCTCCATCGATGCGGGCCGCTCATTCGCGTTGATGGCGAGCATGGCCATCACGAGCTCGATCAGTTGCAATGGCGCCTGCCGGGCCGGCGAGAGCGGCGGCACCGGTCCCGTCTGCATCCGGGCCGCATCGAACCTCGGATAATGCGGCGGATGCCCCGCGAGCAGCTCGTAGGCGAGCGCCCCGAAACCGTAGATGTCATCGGCGGGACTCGCCGGTTCGCCGCGAAGCTGCGCGGGACTCGCCGTGAAGGGAGACAATCCCTGAGCACCCGCATCGGCCCGCCCCTCCCCGGCCCCCGGCAACAAGGCGGCAATGCCGAAGTCCGCGAGCTTCACGCGCCCGCGGCCATCGAACAGCACATTGCCCGGCTTCAGATCCCTGTGCACCACGCCGCAGGCATGCGCATGTGCGAGCGCCGCCGCCACTTCGAGCAGCACCGGCACGATCTCGAGGTAACCCCGGCCGCGCAGCCGGGAGAGATCGCCTCCGTCGGCCAACTCCATCGGCAGCACCACGTAGCCCTCGATCCGCTCCGGCGGCAGCACTTCGAGAATCGCCGGGTGCTTGAGGCGCATCGCGAGCCTGTGCTCCTGCTCGAGCGCGGCCCAGACCGTTGCGGAGCGCGCCAGCGCCGGGGCGAGGATCTTCAGGGCCACATCGACGCCCCGCGTTCCATCGTGCGCGCGCCACACCTCACCCTGCCCCCCAAGCCCGAGGCGGTCGATCAAGTTATAACGGCCGAGGGTCCTCGGCTGCACCGCTGCACCAACCTGCGACATGACCTCCACCTGCGGGGCTGCGGCACGTGGCAGCCCCGGTCCTGGGCATACTCTATCCCGGTCCGCAGGAGCGCGTCACAATCGTTGCTCCGGAGGGCGGGAAGTGTCGCGGTTTGCAAACAATTCGGGCCAACACAGGCGAGATCCGCGCTCCCTGGCGCGAGATCGGCGCCAGGGGTTCATGCCGGGTTCAGCTTCGATGCGGGCTTGAGCTTCGATGCGGCGCCGCGCATGCGGCGCGCCGGCCTAACCGAATCGGCCGGTGATGTAGTCTTCGGTGAGGCGATGCTTCGGATTGGTGAACACGCGCTCGGTCGGACCCACCTCGACCAGGCGGCCCATGTGGAAGTAGGCGGTGCGCTGTGAGACGCGGGCCGCCTGTTGCATGGAGTGCGTCACGATCACGATCGCATACGAATTGCGCAGCTCCTCGATGAGGTCCTCGATGTGCGCGGTGGCGATCGGATCGAGTGCCGAGCACGGCTCGTCCATCAGGATCACCTCGGGCTCGACGGCGAGGGTGCGCGCGATGCACAGGCGCTGCTGCTGACCTCCCGAGAGACCGGTGCCCGGGGCGCTTAGCCGGTCCTTGACCTCCCGCCACAGCCCCGCGCGCTGCAGGCTCGTGAACACCAGCTCATCGAGATCGGCACGGCTGCGGGTGAGGTTGTGGATGCGTGGACCATAGGCCACGTTGTCGTAGATCGATTTGGGGAAGGGATTGGGCCGCTGGAAAACCATGCCGATGCGCGCCCTGAGCCGCGCCACGTCGGTGTGCCGGTCGTAGATATCCTGGCCATCGAGGGCGATGCGGCCCGTCACGCGCGCACCGGCAATGGTGTCGTTCATGCGATTCAGGCAGCGCAGGAACGTCGACTTGCCGCACCCCGAGGGGCCGATGCACGAGAGCACCTGCCGGCGTGCGATATCGATCGTGACATCCTTCAGCGCCTGGATGGCGCCGTAGAAGACACTGACGTCCTTGCACGTGAACACCGGGTCGGCGACGGCGGTGTCCCCCGAGGGGCCGCCCGTCAGGCCCTCCCCGAGTGACTCCGGAAGGTGTACCCGGCCGCTCGGCTTCACTCCAAGCTCGCCCGGCAAGTCCGGCGCCGGCGCGTCCGCGAGGCCTTCGGCCCGCTTTGCGGGCGCCCCGCCCGGGGCGGCCTCGGCACTCTCGCCGCTCATCAGCCGAACCTCCCGGTCACGTAGTCATCCGTACGCCGGTCGCGCGGTGCGGTGAACAGCTGTCCGGTGGGCCCCATTTCGATGAGCTCTCCCTGGTACATGAACGCGGTGGCGCTCGAGACGCGCGCGGCCTGTTGCAGATTGTGAGTCACGATGACGATGCAAAAGCGCTCGCGCAGGCTCTGCAGCGTCTCCTCCACCCTCAGGGTCGAGATCGGATCGAGGGCCGCGGTCGGCTCATCGAGCAGAATCACCTCCGGCTCGAGCGCAATGGTGCGCGCGATGCACAGCCGCTGCTGCTGGCCCCCGGAGAGAC
This sequence comes from Gammaproteobacteria bacterium, assembly GCA_027452045.1. Taxonomy (GTDB): domain Bacteria; phylum Pseudomonadota; class Gammaproteobacteria; order Steroidobacterales; family Steroidobacteraceae; genus 13-2-20CM-66-19. The sequence continues at coordinate 24,447 of DAIDHH010000081.1, read as the reverse complement.
TCCGTCCGTCCTCGTGCAGCTTGTCCTTCACTTCCTCCCAGAGGGCGGCATCCTGGAGCGCCGCGTGCACGCGGTCGCGCAGTTCCGCCCGGCCGATCCGCCACGCCAGGCGCAGCCCGAAGGCCACGTTCTCGAATATCGACATCGGGAAGGGGGTGGGCTTCTGGAACACCATGCCCACGCGAAGGCGCAGACTCGTGAGGTCCATGGCCGAGGAGAGGATGTCCTCGCCATCGAGACGCACCTCGCCGCTCGCGCGATGCCCCGGATAGAGCGCGTACATCCTGTTGAAGACGCGCAGCAGCGTCGACTTCCCGCAGCCGGAGGGGCCGATGAAGGCCGTGATGCTGTGGTCGGCCAGCGTGAGGTTGATGTTCTTGAGGGCCTGCTGGCGGCCGTAATGGAAATTGAGGTTGCGTACCTCGATCTTGCCGGCATCCGCCGCGGCGGGCGCGGACGGCTCCTTGCGGATCTCGCTCCGTTGCGGCCGCTGCCCGGCACCCTCGTGAACCGCCCCCGGCGATTCAGTCATGGCCGCCCTCCGGCCGGATAACGGTCTCGTCTGTGCATGCGCTGTTGCCCGCGGCGGCGGCCGCGCTCCGGAGCTCCGGATGCGCGGCCGCCGCCCGCTTCGGTACGATTACGGAGGCGCAAGGTTACCGCAGTCCCGCCCTCTTCGGGTCCCTTTCCGGGACGTGCCGCAGGCTCGGCCGCGCCCGCACACCCGGGCCGCCCGCACTAGAAGGCGTAACTGATCATCACCCGATTGTAGATGAAGCGGCCGGCCCCCGGATTGGCATTGCCGTGGCTGATCCCCAGCCGATTGCGCAGCGTGAGCCCCTTGACCCAGCCCTGCGGCTTGTAGATGACACCGAAGTAGAGCTCGGTGTCCACACCTTCGAAATCCGTGCGGTATTCCGCGAAGGAGGCCGAGAGCAGCAGACGCTTCTCGAGAAGCGCCTCGGTGCCCCTGACCTTCCAGGCGCGGCCGGGGCCGAGCTCGACCAGGCCGCGGATCATCGAAGTCGTGTAGAGCGGATCGGTGGCATAACCGGCGGTATACGGAGAGATCAACACTCCCTGCCCGAGCGCGCCCGATCCCTCGTTACGCACGTCATCGTAGGCAACCGACAGCGTAGCCCCGTACCCCCCCACACCGACGATGCCGCCCAGAGTGACGTTGTCGGCCGAGGTGCCCGGCTGACCGAAGAAATGCGTCCCGGTCTCGGCAAACCGGTTCGAGCTGCCCCACTCGTGCACTACCTGCGCGCCGGCGAAGGGCTTGATGCCCGAACCGACCGGCAGCGTGCCATCGAGCTGCCCATAGACCATGTGCGCGAAGCCGAGGAAGTTGTAATACCAGGCCGTTGCCTTCAGGTCGGAATTGCCGTAGGTCGCGGCGACGGCGGAGGTGCCCGCCGCCTGCGGCGCGTTCGCGGGCAGGTTCGAGACCCCACCGTAGCTGACGTCCCCGTTCCAGGTCGGCTGATAGTAGAGGTTGTCCTTGAAGAAGCCATCGGCGGTGCGGCCCTTGAAGCGCGTGATGCGCATGGCCGAGAAGGTCAGGCCCTTGAGGGGCGAGTACTCGCCGTAGGCGCCCTCATACGACGCGGGCACCACGCGCGAGTCGCTTGTGCCCATCCAGGGGGTGGCGAGGAGCTGATCGCCGACTCTCACCAGGGCGCCGTGGCCGTGGTATTGGACGAAGGCCTGCCCGAGCGTGTTGATGGCGTTCGAGGGACCCATGAGCGTCACGTCGATGCGCTTCGGATTGCTGTTCTGCGAGCCAAGGGCATTGGCGGTGAAAAAGCTCGCCCCGAGACTGAGACCACCGAGAAAGTCGGGCGTCTGGTAATTGAGCAGGCCGGCAAGGGAAAACGCATGCGCGTTCGGCACGGAGGCCGTCGAGTAGTCGCGCCTGAAGTAGAACGAGCGCAGCTGGCCGCTGATCTTCCCCTGTGACAGGAAATCGGCCAGTGTGTCCGCGTGCACCGGCGGCATCGCGGCCGCGAGGCTCGCCGCGACGGCGCACGCGACGCCGATTGATTTCTTGAACATGAGTGGCTCCGTAGTGGGTCTATTGTCTTCGCGGTCGTTCGTTCGGCCGGGCATTCAGGGACCCGCCCGCATTCGGACGCGCGTATTTAACGGGGTCAATGTGACAATCTGATGACACGGGGCGATGCCCGCTGCGCGCGCGGGCGCCGGGCGATCGGCAAGTGTGAGCCCACCGTGTTGCAGATCTGTGAAGCGCGGTGCGCGCGCCGCGCCCCGGGGCGGACCGCTCACTGCGACTGCCCTCGCGGCTTGGGCTATGATCGCGCACCCATCCACCCCGAGACCCGCCGTCCCGCCCATGTCCGCAACCCTCGACCTCACCCTGGACCTGATGGCCCGCCGCTCCGTGACGCCCGCCGACGAGGGCTGCCAGGAGGTCATGATCGAGCGCCTTCGCGCCCTCGGCTTTACGGTGGAGGTGCTGCGCTTTGGCACCGTGGAGAACTTCTGGGCGCACCACGGCACGGCGGGGCCCGTGTTCTGCTTTGCCGGCCACACCGATGTGGTGCCGACCGGTCCCCTCGAGGAATGGCGCAGCGACCCCTTCGCCCCGACGATCCGCGACGGCTTGCTCTATGGCCGCGGCGCGGCGGACATGAAGAGCGGGCTCGCCGCCATGATCACCGCGACCGAGGCTTTCGTCAGCGCCCATCCCGGGCATCGCGGCAGGATCGCCTTCCTCATCACGAGCGATGAGGAAGGGCCCTCGGTGGATGGCACGAAGCGCGTCGCGGAGCTGCTCGCCGCGCGGGGCGAGCGCATCGACTGGTGCCTGGTGGGCGAGCCCTCGAGCGAGCACTCGGTCGGGGACACGATCAAGATCGGCCGGCGCGGCTCCTTCAGCGGACGCCTCACCGTGCACGGCGTGCAAGGACACGTCGCCTACCCGCAGCTCGCGGAGAACCCGGTGCACACCCTGGCGCCGGCGCTCGCCGAGCTCACCCGCCGGGTCTGGGACCAGGGGAACGAGCACTTCGAGCCAACGAGCTTCCAGGTCTCCAATCTCAATGCCGGCACGGGCGCCCCGAACGTGATCCCCGGGGAGCTCAAGGCGCGTTTCAATCTGCGCTATTCGCCCGTGCAGACGCTCGAGGGACTGAAGGACACCGTGGAGGGGATCCTGCGCAAGCACGGTGTGCGCTACACGCTCGAGTGGTACGTGTCGGGCGAGCCGTTCTACACCCCATCCGGGGAACTTTCGGATGCGGTGCGCGAGGCGGTGCGGGAGGTGACGGGCTCACATCCCCGCCTCTCGACGGGCGGGGGAACCTCCGACGGGCGGTTCATCGCCCCCCTTGGAGCGCAGGTGGTGGAGCTGGGCGTGGTCAACGCATCGATCCACAAGGTGAACGAGTGCGTGCGCGTCCCGGAGATCGACGCGCTCCACCAGATGTACTTCAACGTGCTGAGAAATCTCCTCGCCTAGCGGGAGTTGCGCGCGTTCACCAGGATCCCGGTGACTCCGAGGGCGAGCATCCACAGCAGCACCCACTCGGCCATCGACAGGCCGAGGAAGGTCCAGTTGACGATGCCGCACTCGCCGCTGCCGGTGAGCACCTTGCGGATCACCGCGGTCAGGGGCAGGAACTTCATCATCATCGACAGCGGCGCGCCGCAGGACGGCATCTCATCGAGCGGCAGGTGCTGCAGATAGATCTGCCGGGCCGCCACGCCGATGGTCGCGGCCGCCGCCAGGGCGATGAGCACGGCGTACAGGCGCGAGCCCCAGCCGCGCGGGCCGTGCAGCGCCGCGACGAGGAAAATGACGCCGAGCGCGGCGATCCCGATGCGCTGGAAGATGCACAGCGGACACGGATCGAGGCCCAGGTGAAACTGGGCGTAGAGCGCGTAGCCGAGGAGCGAGGCGCAAAGGAGGAAGCCGAGCGCATTGGCCGCGCGCCGGTACGAGCGATCGCCCGCGAGAGCCGCACAGACTCCCTGGGTGAGGCTCACGATGCCGGCCCTTCGCGCGTCTCGAGCGGCTGGGCGGGCTCGCGCCGCAACTCCCGCTCCACATCATCGAGGGAGGTGTGCCGCACGTCCTTGCCGTACACCATGTAGATCACGTACTCGCTGATGTTCTTGGCGTGATCTCCGATACGCTCGAGCGAGCGCACCACCCACATCACATCGAGCGCACGGCGGATGGTGCGCGGATCCTCCATCATGAAGGTGATGCTCTGGCGCTGGATGGCCTCGTACTCCTCGTCGACGAGCCGGTCCTGGCGCGCGGTGCGCAGCGCCGACTCCGCGTCCATGCGGGCGAAGGCATCGAGCGAATCGTGGACCATCTCGGTCACGATGCGCCCGAGATGCTTGATCTCGCGGTACTTGTCGACCGGCCGCTCCATGGTGGCGAGCCGGGAAGCGATGTAGCCGATCTTCTCGCCCTCATCGCCCATGCGCTCGAGGTCGGTGATGGTCTTGATGATGGCGACGATGACGCGCAGGTCCCCCGCCGCGGGCGCGCGCGTGGCGAGGATGCGGCTGCACTCCTCGTCGATCGTCACCTCCATGTTGTTGACCTGGTGATCGCCGTGGGCGACCGCCTCACCGAGCGCGCTGTCTCCCTCGCTCAACGCGGTGATCGCCTTCTGGATCTGCTGCTCGACGAACCCGCCCATCGAGAGGACCTTGCTGCGCACGCGCTCGAGGTCTTCGTTGAAGCGGCGGGAGATGTGATGGGTCAGGTCGGCGGTTTCCATCGATGGTGCCTCCGGATATGCGCGCGATGATAACCCAACCGGCGCCCGCTAGCCGTGCAGGAGCGCATCGTCGGCGAGGCGCACCCGCTCGGGCGGGAAGTGACAGGTGAAGGTGCTGCCCTGACCGGGGGTGCTCTGCACCTCGAGCTCCGCCCCATGACGCTGAAGAACATGCTTGACGATCGCGAGCCCGAGCCCCGATCCGCCCGTTGCTCGCGAGCGGCCCGGGTCGACGCGATAGAAGCGCTCGGTGAGGCGCGGGATGTGCTCGGGCGGAATGCCGATGCCGGTGTCGGTCACGGCGAAGTGCCCTCCCTCGGCGTCCACCCACCAGCGCATCTCCACCGAGCCCTCGGGCGGGGTGTACTTGGCGGCGTTGTCGACCAGGTTGGCGAGCGCCGAATGGATCTCCGATTCCTTGCCGACCAGCGTTGCATCGGAGTCGACGCGCACGCGAACCTCCCGGGGATGGGTCGGGCGCGCCAGCACGTCCTTGCGCAGGAGCGCCATCAGCGCGGCCATGTCGAGCGGCTCGCCGCCGACGCGCTCATCGGTCTCCTCGAGACGCGAGAGCTCGAGCAGGTCGTGGATGATGGCGGTCATGCGCTGCGCCTGGCGGCGCATCTCGGACACGGGGGAGGCGAGCTCCGCATCGAGAGCCGGGTCCTGGCTGAGCGTCTCGAGGTAACCGGAGATCACCGTGAGGGGCGAGCGCAGCTCGTGCGAGGCGTTGGCGACGAAGTCCCGCCGCACCGCCTCGAGCCGCATCTGCCGCGAGACATCGGTCGCGAGCAGCAACTGCTCGCCCTCACCGTAGGGCACGAGCTGCAGGGAGAGATAACTGTCCTTCGGGGATGAGCGGCGAACCACCACGGGGTTCGCGAAATCCCCCTTCGCCAGGTAGCGCGTGAACTGCGGCTCGCGCAGCAGGTTCTCGATGCGCAGCCCGAGATCCACGCTCGGCCGCAGTCCAAGGAGACGCCCCGCCATGCGGTTGAACCAGACGATCTCGCGCTGGGCATCGAGGATCACCACCCCGTTCGGGAGCGCGGCGGTCGAGAGCCGCAACTGGCGCATCAGCTGCACGAAGCGCTCCTTGTGGAAGCGCTTGCGCCGGTGCAGACGCACGATCTGCGAGATCACCCTCCCCCAGACCCCTCCGGTCTCGGGCGGCTCGGCGACGCTGCGATGATGCAGCCACCAGTCCACGCGCGCGAGGAAGATGAGCTGGCGTGCGAGGTACACCGCGAGCGCGCAGGCGACGCCCGCCCAGGGGCTGTGCAGCAGCGCGCCGAGGATCAGGCCGATCAGCACCGCGACGATCAGCCGGGCGGCCGCGAACCACCAGGCTTGAGCGGCGGTGCGCATCACTCCGCCTTGGCGGAGAACCGGTACCCCGATCCGCGCACGGTCTGCACGAACCGGTCGAGACCGTATTTCTCCAAAGACTTGCGCAGCCTGCGCACGTGCACGTCGATGGTGCGCTCCTCCACATAGACGTTGCCGCCCCAGAGCCGATCGAGCAGCTGATCGCGGCTGAAGACCCGCTCGGGGTGCGTCATGAAGAACTCGAGCATGCGGTACTCGGTGGGCCCCAAGGGCACGGTCTGGCCATCGACCGTGATCCGCTGCCCCTGCTGGTCGAGCTTGAGCGCCTCGAACTCCACGACGTGATCGAGCCCGGTCGCGCCCGCCCGGCGCAGCACTGCATTGATGCGCGCCGCGAGCTCGCGCGGGGAGAAGGGCTTGGTGATGTAGTCATCGGCGCCGTTCTCGAGACCGGTCACCTTGTCGCCCTCCTCGGCGCGCGCGGTGAGCATGATGATCGGCAGCTCGCGTGTCTGGCGGTCCCGCTTGACCGCGCGCGTGAGCTCGAGGCCACTCATGTCCGGCAGCATCCAATCGACCAGCATGAGATCCGGGCGCTGGTCGGCGAGGGACTGGCGCGCCTCGCGGCAGTCGGCAGCCTCGCGCACGTCGAAGCCCGCTCGCCGGAGCCCGAAAGCGATCATCTGCCGGATCGCATGCTCGTCTTCCACTATGAGTATCAATTTTCCCGACATGACGCGGACCTGCAGTGCGCCGTCATTTCAAAGGAATATTGTTGCAGAATCATGACAGCGCCGCTCATGCGCGGTCACATTTCAAGGTGATGACGGCCGGGCCACATTGTCCCTGAGGTACACCGGCACCGCCGAGTCCGGATCGGCGAGCCTGCCGGCGCTCACCTCCCGCACCGCCAGGCGGGCGATCTCCGCCGCCCTCGGCAGCAGCCGCTCCCAGGGCGCGCGCACCACGACCCCCTCGAGCGAGTGAAGCTGCGGATAGGCGAGAAATCCCCGGCCGATGCCGGCGGCCGCCCCGCCCCCGGGGAGGCGCACGCTCTCGGGCGCGCCCACCTGTTCGGGGCCGACCGCAACCGGGAGCCCGCCGGCTTGCCCGAAGCAACCCCAGTACACCTCCCGCATGCGCGCATCATTGCACACGAGGATGCGCTCGAGCGCCGGATCGAGGTCGAAGCCTCGCAGGGCGAGCGCCTCGAGGTCCGAGACCGCCACCACGGGCAGGCTCGCCCCGAAGGCGAGCCCCTGGGCAATGCTCGCAGCGAGCCGCACGCCCGTGAACGAGCCCGGTCCGCGGCCGAAGGCGATGGCCCGCATCTGCCCGAGCGTCATGCCCGCCTCGGTGAGCAACTCATCGATCATGGGCAGGATGTGCTCGGCATGGCCGCGCGGGAATTCCGCCTCGCGCGTGAGCAGTTGCGCACCCACGAGCAGCGCCGCCGAGCAGCTCTCCGTCGCCGTGTCGAGGGCGAGGAGCCTCATGAGGCCTCCGCCCTCGCCGGCGCCGCGGGCAGGTGTTGCCGGAGAAACTCGAGCGTCTGCCCACGGTCGCGGGTGCGGGTCATGGGCGGCAGCGCCGCGAGAAACACCTTGCCGTATCCGCGGCCCGTCAGGCGCGGATCGCAGATCGCCACCGCTCCATGATCCTCCTCGCTGCGGATCAGCCGTCCGACGCCCTGTTTCAGCGCGAGCGCCGCCTCCGGCAGCTGGTAGTCGCGAAAGGCGTTGCCTCCGGTGGCAGTCAGATGCGAGATCCGCGCCCGCACCAACGGATCCTCGGGCGAGGCGAACGGCAGCTTCTCGATGACGACCAGCCGCAACGCACTGCCCTTGACGTCCACGCCTTCCCAGAAGCTCGCGGTGCCGAACAGCACGGCGTTGCCGTCCCTGCGGAACGACTCGAGCAGCCGCTCGCGCGGCGCCTCGCCCTGCACCAGCAGCCGATACCGTCCCCCCGCTCCCGAGGCGCGCCAGAGCGCCGCCGCCTGGGAGAGCGAGCGGTGGCTCGTGAACAGCACGAACGCGCCGCCGCCCGCCGCCTCGATCAGTTCCCGCGCGAGCTCGAGGACCGCGGTGAGATGCGTCCGGGACTGGGGCTCCGGCAAGCCTTGCGGCAGAAAGAGCAGGCTCTGGCGCGCGTAGTCGAAGGGGCTGTCGATCTTGAGCGTCTCGCACGAGAGGCCGAGGCGTGCCGTGAAATGGCTGAAGTCCTCCCCGATCGAGAGCGTCGCGGAGGTGAAAATCCAGGCGCAGCGGCGCGCGCTCACGAGGGCCTGAAAGCGCGGCGCGATGTCGAAGGGCATGAGGCTCAAGGAAAACCCCCGCGCCGAGACCTCGATGGAGCGCGCGCCCTCCTGCTCGCCCGTCGCCCCGATGCGCTCGAGGCTCGCGGTGAGCTCCGCCGAGCGCTCCGCCAGAGCCGCCGCCGGTGCCTCCTCACCGAGCCCGCGCAGCCGCTCGGTCATGCCCGCGAGCCGTGTCGCGAGCTCCTGCACCGGCGCACCGATCTGTGACTCGCTCTCGGCCCAGTCGAGCCGGCCGGTGCGTCCGGCGAGGGCCGCCGAGAGGCGTACGAGGCACAGCTGCACGGCCCGGATCTCCTCCGCGACCTCCCGCGCTCGAGCGGCCGTTGCGCCCCGGTCGCCTTTGAGGTGAAGCCGCCCCTGCACGTCGCTCAACAGCGCCTCGATGCGCCGGCTGCTCACCTGGGCGCCGAAGAACTGCGTGGCGAGATCGGGGATCTGGTGCGCCTCATCGAGAATGACCGCGTCCGCCGCGCCGAGCAGGTCCCCGAAGCCATCTTCCTTCAGCGCAAGGTCCGCCAACAGCAGGTGATGGTTCACGATCACGATGTCGGCATCGAGTGCGCCGCGGCGCGCGAGCGCGACGTGGCAGCGCGAAAGCTCCGGGCAGCGCGCGCCGAGGCAGTTCTCGCGCGTCGAGGTCACCTCGGCCCAGACCGGATCGGAGTCGGCGAGTCCGGCCACTTCCGCCAGATCGCCGCTGCGGGTCGTGAGCGCCCAGCGGCGAACGCGCTCCATCGCATCGCCGCCCGCCTGCGCATCAACGGCGTCGGTGCCCGGCAGAGGCAGCGGCTCCCCCGATTGCGTCAGCCGGTAGCGGCACAGGTAGTTGCCGCGGCCCTTCAGCAGCGCGACCTTGGCAGGCCTGCCGAGCGCTCGGCCGACGAGCGGCAGATCCTTCGCAAAGAGCTGGTCCTGGAGCGTGCGCGTGCCGGTAGAGATGAGTACCCGGGCGCCCGAGAGCAGCGCGGGCACCAGGTAGGCGAAGGTCTTGCCGGTACCGGTGCCGGCCTCGACCACGAGCGCCTCGCGCCGCGCGATGGCGGCGAAGACCCGCTCGGCCATGTGCAACTGCTGGCCGCGAACGTTGAACGCCGGCAGTGCCCGCTCGAGCGGACCGCCCGCTGCGAAGATGTCCTCGAGATCCAACATGGCGCCATTCTACGGGGGATTCCTCGAGCACATCCGGCCTCGTGATCGAGCGGCACAGAGGACTCCCCCGGCGCACATCCGCCCCAACCTGAAAATGCTGCAAGGTTGCGGTGTGCGATTATGGAACAAATCGGTGTCTTTTATCGTACTTTATGAGGGGATCGGAGCGGCGCGGATATACTGAGAAAGATCACCCGGGACGGGTCGGACGACTCGTCCCTTCACAGCAGGTGCACGGGGGGCCGCATGCCGTGCCGGGCACCGCAACGAAGAGGACTCGCGCATGGCCACCGCCTCTCCCCTACCGACTCCCCTCGCCCATCTCAGCCGGCCCGTTGCGGACTGGGTGGAGTCGGTTCGCGCCCTGACCGAGCCCGCCGAGGTGTACTGGTGCGAGGGCACCGACGCCGAGCGCGAAGCCCTGACCTCGCGCCTGGTGCGTGACGGCGAGCTCACGCGGCTCGACCCCGAGGCCTACCCCGGCTGTCATCTCTATCGCTCGAGCCCCTCCGACGTCGCTCGTGTCGAGCACCTGACCTACATCTGCACCCGCTCGAAAGAGGATGCCGGTCCCAACAACAAGTGGATGGACCCGGAGGCGGCGCACGGGAAGATGCGCGAACTGTTCCGCGGCTGCATGCGCGGCCGCACGCTCTACGTCATTCCCTACTGCATGGGCCCGGTAAGCTCCCCGCTCGCGCGCTGCGGGGTGGAGATCACCGACAGCGCCTATGTCGCGATCAACATGCTGATCATGACGCGCGCGGGCCGGCCGGCGCTCGAGCGCATCGCGCGCGAGGGATGTTTCGTGCGCGGCCTGCACTCGACCGGCGAGCTCGATCCGAACCGCCGCTTCATCATGCACTTCCCGGAGGAGCTGTCGATCGAAAGCTACGGCTCGGGGTACGGTGGCAATGCGCTCCTTGGCAAGAAGTGCCATGCGCTGCGCATCGCGAGCTGGCAGGCGCGCGAGGAAGGCTGGCTCGCCGAGCACATGCTCATCGTCGGGCTGCAGAATCCCCGGGGCGAGACGCACTACATCGCGGCGGCCTTCCCCTCGGCCTGCGGCAAGACCAACCTCGCCATGTTGATTCCGCCGAACTCCATGCCGGGCTGGAAGGTGTTCACGGTGGGCGATGACATCGCCTGGCTCCATCCCGGGCGCGACGGGCGGCTCTGGGCCATCAACCCGGAGGCCGGCTACTTCGGCGTGGTGCCCGGCACCAATCGCGAGACCAACCGCAACGCCTTCGACATGATCCGGCGCGACACGCTGTTCACGAACGTCGCGCTCACGGCCGACAATCAGCCGTGGTGGGAGGGTCTGCCCTCGGGCACGCCGCACATCGACTGGCAGGGCCGCCCGTACGATGCCTCGCGCGGGCCCGCGGCACACCCGAACTCACGCTTCACCGTATCCGCCCGGCGCAATCCGAACTACTCCCCGCACGTCGACGATCCGAGCGGCGTGCCCATCTCGGCCATCGTCTTCGGCGGGCGCCGCAGGGAAGTCGCACCGCTCGTCTACGAGGCGCGCGACTGGGCCCACGGCGTGCTGGTCGGCGCCTCGGTCGCATCCGAGACCACCGCCGCCGCGGTCGGCCAGGTGGGAGTGGTGCGCCGCGACCCGATGGCGATGCAGCCGTTTTGCGGCTACAACTTCGCCGACTACTGGCGGCACTGGCTCGAGGTGGGCGCCGGGCTCTCCAATCCGCCGCGACTCTTCCACGTCAACTGGTTCCGGCGCGATCCGCAGGGGAAGTTCCTGTGGCCGGGATTCGGGGAGAATCTGCGGGTGCTCGCCTGGATGCTCGATCGCTGCGCGGGCAAGGCACAGGCGGTCGATGGCGGTATCGGCCTGCTGCCCCGTCCCGAGCATCTCAACACCGCGGGCCTTCACGTCGAGCCCGAGGCGCTGCGCGCGCTGCTCTCGGTGGACGCCGAGCTCTGGCGCAAGGAACTCGCCGAGACGCGTGCCTATCTCTTGCAATACGGCGAGCGGCTGCCCCGGGAGATGCTCTCGGAACTCGAGCGCACCGCGGCGAAGCTCGGGTGATGAGCGGCGCCGCGCCCTCAAGGGGGCGCGGCCGACGGGATTACTCGCAGACGAAGCGGATGGTCTGCGCCGATTCGGACTCCGGCAGGCGCCCGAGGCCGATCGTCCCGGTTCCCTTCAGCTGCAGCGTGTCGCGGCGCACGAAGGACTCCTCGCCGTTGGCCGCGCGCACGAAGGTGCCGTTGGTGCTGTGGTCGACCAGCATGAATTTGTGGCGCACGAATTCGATGCGCGCGTGCAGCCGCGAGATGAGGCTGCCCTTGACCACCAGATCGTTCTCGTCGGCGCGCCCGATGGTGAGCACCGAATGCTGCTCGTCCACCGTGAGCTCGCGGTCGAGCCACCAGAGCTTCAGGCGCACGCTGCAGGACTGGTCGGCCGACATGGGCACCTGGCGGACCATGCTCGTCACGTCATCGGCCTGCCAGAGCACCTCGTAGAGCGGCACCTCGTTACCCTGGCCCTTGATCGGAGCGTTGTCGATGAGTCGACAGGCGCTGCGCCACTGGGGCGAAAGACGATCGACGGTGGCCTCGGAGATGATGACCTGGCCCGCCTTGGCCTGGCTCGTCATGCGATTGGCGGTGTGGACGGTGACGCCGAAGATATCCTGAGTCTCGGCCATGACGGGGCCGAAGTGGCAGCCGATCCGGATCGACACCGGCTGGCCGTCGACGCGCAGCCCCGTGTGGCTCCCGATCTGCTTTTGCATCTGGGCGGCGGCGTTGAGCGCCTGATCGGCGCTCGGGAAGGTGGCCATGACCTCATCACCAATGGTCTTGACGACCGCCCCGCCGTGCTCCTCGGTGGCCTCGCGCATCACCTCGATACACGTCGAGACAAGGTCGCGCGCCCGCTGATCGCCCATCCGCTCGTAGAGGCGGGTCGAACCCACCACGTCGGCGAACAGTACGGCGACTTCGACCTCCTCACCCATGGCGTTCGCGGCCAACCATTCTCCCCCGCGTGTTGGATGTAATGATCATGGCCATGTGTCTGCCGGCGAATTATACGCGAGCGGCGTTCACAAGCGAAGCCGCTCTCAGGATGAGCTCCGGTCCCGCCCCGGGTCGCCGGGCCCCTTCGCTCAGCAGCCGCCGAAATTCCTTCGCGCCGGGCTCACCGGAGTACAGGCCGAGCATGTGGCGCGTGATGGTCGAGAGGGCTTCGCCCTCGGCCATGCGGCGCTGCGCATAACGGGCCATGCGCTCGAGCAGCTCCGCGCGCGTTGGCCTCATCGGCTCATCAGGCCGCAGCTCCCGATGCAGCTGCGCGAGCACCCACGGGCGATGATAGGCCTCCCGCCCGAGCATGACACCATCGCACCAGGTCCATGCCTCCCTGACGCCCTCGACATCCCGCAAGCCACCGTTGACGATCACGGGCAGGTCCGCGAAAGCCGCTTTCAACCGCTGCACCACATCGTAGCGCAGGGGCGGGACCTGACGGTTGTCCTTTGGCGAGAGCCCACCCAGCACCGCCTTGCGCGCATGCACGATGGCCACCTCGCACCCCGCCCGGCAAATCCGCTCAACGAAGCCGCTCAAGGCTTCGAAGTCCGCCTCGCCGAAGTCCGCGAGCGCGCCGCGCCAGGCTGGGCCGCTGCCGCTCACGACACCGATGCGCATCTTGACGGTGACGGGCACGCGGACGGCTGCGCGCATCGCCGCGACGCACTCCGCGACACGCCCCGGATCGAGCATCAGACAGGCGCCGAAGGCGCCGCTCGCCACCCGCTCACTCGGACAGCCGCAATTGAAGTTGATCTCATCGTAACCGGCCTCCTCTCCCATGCGGGCGGAGCGGGCGAGATCCTCAGGGTCGCTCCCGCCCAACTGCAGCGCGATGGGGTGCTCCTGCGGATCGAAGGCGAGCAGCCGCTCGGCGTCCCCGCGGGTGAGCGCCGCCGCGGTGATCATCTCCGTATAAAGAAGCGTGAGGGGCGAGAAGCCGCGCAGGAAGAACCGGCAGTGCCGATCGGTCCAGTCCATCATCGGGGCGACGGATATTTTCCTATTTAATATCAGACACTTACGCATTATTCGGAAGGTAATTTATTGCCCAGGCTCGGACGCTTTCAAGGGCAATTTAGCAAATCCGCCAGGCGGACCGGCCTCGAGCCGTTTCCTCGGCACGCGCGAGAGTCCCGTGAGCGCGATGAGCGCTCAGACACGTCATGGCCCGCCACGAGAGGGCGGGCCATGACGTCTGTGATCCCGATGGAAGCTTTCGCGGCACGCTCGCCCGGACGGGCGAATGGTGCGCCTTCTGTGGATTTTATCGATGGCGGCGGCCACGTGCAGGCCACGCCCCAATGACTCGACCGGGCGCGCGCCCTGATCAGAGTGCGGCCCGGCGATGCGGGCCTGACCCATCCCGCCGCCCGCTACCTGATGGCACCTCTCCAGTCAGCCTTACCGCGCCCTCCCCGCCCAGGGGAGAGGACAACCCGCGGCTGTTAGCGGGCCCTGCTGATGGTGAACTTGCCCACACTGATGCCCAGATCGATCCCGTGCCCCGAGCCGGACAGCGCGAGCGACACCGTACCCTTGGTAAGGACCTGCACGGAGCCTGAGTTCACCATCCCCGCATTGGCCTCGCCCTGCGCATATGATCCCAGCACCTCGCGGATACTGTGCACACCCGTGAAAGTGCCCACGCCGTTTGTGATGTTGGACTTGCCCGCGGTGAGACCCACGCCTTGCGCGAAGATCCTCACGTGCATCGACGTCCCGTCCGAGCAGGTCACCCTTCCGGTCCCCTTGACGCGCTTGTAAATCGCCGACCAGCTCGTGGTATCGAAGTGCATTTTGCAGGTGATGCTCGCGCGATCCGCCGCCGCGCGCGGCGCAATGACCGCGCTCACGCCGAGCAGGCTCGCCACACCCAGGATTGACAGATATGCTCTTTTCATGACTCTATCTCTACATGGTGACAGGGGCACGCCCCTTTTGACTCGGATGCGACAGCACCCCCCTGAAGGCTCTCGGTCGTACTCACGTCCCGCCGGTTCGCATCGCGTGAGCCGACCGCAAGCCTGGGGTTACCTCAACGGTTGCTCGGGGCCGGCGCTGCCTTGTCAGTCCCCGCATGACCTTCGCGCTGCTTCTCCTCGCGCGCCTTGTCATGCTCGCCCTGCTCGCTCTTGCCTCGGTTGGCCGTCTCGCCAGGCGCGCCTTCGCGCTTCTTCTCCGGCTCGCGGCCGCCCGTGCCCTTTTCATTCCAACCTTGTGAATTGGTCATAACAGCTCCATCGAATCATTCGTCTGAAAAAAAAGATATTCCTCGGCACCCGCGGCACTCGAAGCGCTCCGCTCACGACGCTGCGCCGCCGCGGCCCGCGCAAATTCCCCGTGCACCGAGGCGGGAAGGTCGGGGTGCAATCGTCCTGATCGCACCCCGACGCACCAATACCGCGCACTCCCCGCATTGCTCCTGCCGTGCGAACTACCGCTCGTCCGTCCTTGCCCGTCGGTGGGAGATCATGACTCTGCGCTCCTTCGTCTCCTTGCAGTGTGGAGGTTGCGCGCGAACGGCCGCAGAGTCTGTACGCCAGCGCACCACCAGATCCGTATCGCCTTGCGGCGCGCCGCGCAGACGCGGTGCAACGACACGAGACCCGCCTCCGGAACAGCGCGAAACTGGGTAGGGCGGAACTCCGGTAGGTATAACCCCGGATCCAATCGGCGCCCTGATCCGTCTACAAACGGGATCCGGAGCCGTCCCGATCGCGAGGTCCATCGTGAAAACCCTCATCGCAGTGCTGGCCGTGGTCATCGCCGGCCTGATCGCCCCCTCCGGGGCCTTCGCCCAGGGGGGCGCTGGGCGCGCCTACGGCAGGTATTACAATCCGCAGACGATCGAGACCGTCTCGGGTCGCGTGCTCGCCATCGAGCGCGTGGCCGGCAGGGGCCCCTTCGCGGGCATTCACCTCACGCTGAAGACGCGCACGGGCGAGCTCTCGGTGCACCTCGGCCCGAGCTGGTACATCGACAAACAGGCGCTCAGGATCGCGCCCCATGACACCATCGAGGTCACCGGCTCGCGGGTCACCTACCACGGCAAGGTGGTGCTGGTCGCGGCCGAGGTGAGACGCGGCAACGAGACACTCATGCTGCGCGATGCACAGGGACTCCCGTTGTGGAGCCGCTCGCGCCGCAGGTGATGGGAGACAATCATGTCAGCTCGAACATCGATGATTTCCCGCGCACCGGTGGCGATCGCCGCCACACTCCTGCTCGCGGGACTCGGTACGGGCGCGAGCGCCCAGGTGCAGTTTGGCCTCGGTGTGTCGCTTCCCGGTGTCAGGATCGGCATCAACGTGCCGACCTACCCGCAGTTGATGCCCATACCGGGCTACCCGGTGTACTACGCGCCGGACCTCGACGCGAATCTCTTCTTCTACGATGGCCTCTACTGGGTCTATACGGGCGATGAGTGGTATTCGAGCACCTGGTACGATGGCCCCTGGTACCTCGTGCAGCCAGAGAGTGTTCCGGATTTCATCCTGAGGGTCCCCATCCTCTACTACCGCCGCCCTCCCCCGTACTTCCTCCACTGGAACCGCGAGGCGCCGCCTCGCTGGGCGGAGCGCTGGGGACCCCGGTGGGAGAGCAACCGGCGGGGGTGGGATCGATGGGACCGACGCGCGGTGCCGCCACGCGCGCCCCTTCCCCAGTACCAGCGAGGGTATCCACAGGGCCGCTATCCGGACCCCGCCCGGCAGCGCGCGCTCGAGAATCGCTTCTACCCATACCATCCGCGCGACCGGCGGGACCGCACTGGGGCACCCGCTCCCCGGCAGTTCGCACCCGGCCGCAGTGCTCCGCCCGCCGGGCGCCCCGAGTACCGGCGGCCTGAGCCATCGCGAGGCGTAGCGCCTCCGCAGTCGGGCCGACCGCAGGCGCAGCGCCCCGGCGCCCCGGCGCCCGGCTTTCGCGGTCCTCGGGGGAACCCGCCGGCCGGACGCAGCGCGCCCCAGCGCGGTGGCCCGCCTGAGCGCGGTGGCCCGCCGCAGCAACGGGGCCGAGAGAACAATGCCCCGCCGCGAGGCGGCAACGGCAAAGACGAACGCGCACGGCACGGCGGCCCACCGCTGTGACGCGCTGACCGCGCGGCGGATCCCTGGAGACCTACCGGGAATACTCTCTCCTCGGGGCGGCGTTGCTCGGCCTCCTCGTTGGCCTTGTGGCGCACGCGCTCGGAGCGCCGCAAGCGGCCCGCGCCGCCCTCATCGCCGCCACCGGCATCGTACTCATCTCCGCAACGGTCTCCGCCTCGATGCGGCTGCTGCGCGGGGAGGTTGGGGTCGATGTCATCGCCATCCTCGCGATGGGTGGCGCGCTGGTGCTGCGCCAGTACCTGGCCGGGGCGGTCATCGCCGTGATGCTCACGGGTGGTGCGGCGCTCGAGACCTTTGCGAGCGCGCGGGCGCGACGCGAGCTGAGCGCACTCCTTAGGCGGGCGCCGAGATTCGCTCACCGCCGGCAAGGCGATTCCTTCATCGACATTCCGGTCGATGACATCGCCCTCGGCGATCTGCTGGTGGTCAAGCCGGGGGAAGTCGTGCCGGTCGACGGCATGATCCACTCGGGCACCGCGGTGCTCGATGAGTCCTCGCTCAGCGGCGAGTCAAGACCCGTCAGGCTCGAGCCCGGCACCCCGGTGCGCAGCGGCGGCAGCAATTGCTCGGGCCCCTTCGAGCTGCAGGTGACTGCGATCGCCTCCGAGAGCACCTACGCCGGCATCATCCGTCTGGTGCGCGCCGCGGAGAACTCCAAGGCGCCGTTCGTGCGCCTCGCGGACCGTTACGCGTTCGCCTTTCTCGCCCTGACCCTCATCGGCTCCGCCGCGGCCTGGATCCTCTCCGGGAGCCCCATGCGCGCGCTCGCGGTGCTCGTGGTCGCCACCCCCTGCCCACTGATACTGGCCGCTCCCGCGGCCATCATTGCTGGCATCTCGCGCGCCGCGCGCCGTGGCATCATCATGAAGGGAGGCGCCGCGCTCGAGACCCTCGCGCGAACGCGCGTGCTCGTGCTCGATAAGACGGGCACGGCCACCTCCGGCCGCCCGGAGGTGGTTGCCGTGGAGACGGTGGGCAGCTACTCCCCGGATGAGCTCATTCGCTGCGCCGCCTCCCTAGAGCAGCTCTCCGTTCACCCCTTTGCGCCGGGGATCCTCGCCGAGGCGCGCAACCGCGGTCTCGACCTCACCTTCCCCAGCGCGGTGCAAGAGCAGATGGGGAGCGGGATCAGCGGGGAGATCGAGGGACACCGTGTCGCGGTTGGCCAGAGGCGGTTCGTCGCGCCGGAGAGCGACCCGGCGGCGCTGCGCTCGGTGGAGCTGCGTACCGCGGTGGAAGGCTCATCGGGCGTGTTCGTCGCGATCGACGGCACGCTCTGCGGAGCGTTGCTGCTGCATGATCCCATCCGTCCGGAGACCGCACGCGTCCTGCGGGAGCTCAGAAGCGCCGGCATCGAGCGCATCCACCTGGTGACCGGCGATCATCCTGACGTCGCCGAGCTCGTCGGCGATGTCCTCGGCGTCGACAGGGTGTTCGCAGAGCGCGCACCCGAGGAGAAGGTCGAAGTCATTCGCCAGGTGCGCTCGGAAGGGATCGTCGCGATGATCGGCGATGGGATCAACGACGCGCCGGCGCTCGCGCTGGCCGATGTCGGGATAGCGATGGGCGCACGGGGCGCCACGGCGGCCTCGGAAGCGGCTGACGTGGTCCTTACCTCCGACCGCTTCGAGGGGGTCGCGCAGGCGGTGCGCATTGCCCGGCGCACCCGCGCGATCGCCCTTGAGAGCGTGATCGCCGGCATGGGGCTCTCCCTGGTGGCCATGGCCTTCGCCGCCGCGGGCTACATCGCCCCGGTGGCCGGCGCGCTGCTGCAGGAAGTCATCGACATCCTCGTCATTTTGAACGCCCTGCGGGCACTCGGGGGTGAGCGCGGTGCGGCCGCCAGGAGGCCCGAGCTGCGCGGCCTCGCGGAGGGTCTCGAGACCCACCACCGCTCCCTCAGACCCCGAGTGAGCGAGCTCGCCACGCTTGCCGTGCAACTCGACACCCTGCCGCCCGCCGAGGCGCGCGTGCGGCTCGAGCAGCTGTACCACATGCTCGAGACCGAGCTCCTCCCCCATGAGAGCGAGGAGCAGCAGACCGCCTATCCGCTCATCGAGAAGATGCTGAAGGGCGAGAACCCCACCGGCCCGCTCATCCAGACGCACAACGAGATCCGGCGCCTGAGCCGGCTCCTCGGACGCCTGGTGGAGCACCTGCCGCCGCAGGGCCCGGCGCCGGAGGACCTCAGGGACCTGCGCCGGCTGCTCTACGGGCTGCATGCGATCCTGACGCTGCACTTCGCGCAAGAGGACGAGCTGTACAGCCTCTTTGCCCCGTGAGCGCGGTGCCGGGCGCCTGAAGAAAAAAATCCGCCGCTCGCGTGCCGTTCGGGCGGCGCCACTCGTCTAGGAGGAGCTCTATTTCGCCGCGCGCCCCGGGCGGCGCGCTGCCACTGCGCGAGCGCCGAAAGTCGGAAAATGACACGGGTCGCGCGCGCAAACCGTGCGCGATTTGGTTATATTGCCAACCAAGTTGTCCGCACCAGGGAGGCGGCCAGAAAAAGACCAACTTTCCGGAGTACTCCTCCTGTGCTCAGGGGGACGAAGCGGACACCTGATTTCCGACTAAGGAACAACATTGCTTTCCAAAGGAACGTTGTCAGCTCCACGGCGGGGCGCCCGGGGGACTCGTCCATGACGGATCATCCGGCCACACAGAAGCAACACGAATTGACACGAATTGAGGAGTAGCACAATGCCATCTTTGCGTCTTACCCGGCTGCCGCTCACCGTGGCGGCGGCGTTCCTTGCCTGCGCAGCGGCCCACGCGCAGCAGGAGCACATAGTCAAGCTGACCGTGAACCCCTCGGGTTTCGCCCCCTACCTCGCAAGTCATGCGCAAAAGTCCGGCGCCCACCTGATGCCGGCCAACACGCCGGCCGGCTGGGCGGCGACGCGGCGCAGCCGCCTGAACACGCACCTCGGCTCCATGGCCGGCCCCGGCGGAGCAGGATTCGGCGGCAATTTCCCGGGATGGAGCTCGACGCGCTATCCGGGCACCCTGCAGTACCACGGCGGCCAGGTCGTGCAATCCGCGCAGGAAATCCTCATCTTCGTGAACACGCCGACCTCCGGATCGTGCGACTCCATCGCGACGTGCTGGGGACATCCGCGCCAGTTCCTGAGTGACCTCGGCAGCAGCCGCTTCATTCACATCGTCGATCAATACACGCACGCCCACGACGGCAATCGCTATCGGCCATCACGCAACCTCATCGAGGTCTCGTATCCGTCGAAGTCGCCCTACACGGGCACGACCACGTACTCCGATCTGGATGTGCAGACGATCGTCTACTACGTGATGACCGAGCTCGGTCTGCCTTCCGGCTATCACGCCATTTACGACGTCTTCCTGCCCCCGGGACAGGACGAGTGCTCGAGCGCCAAGTCGTGCTATTCGCCGGACAATCCGAGCACGTTCCAGTTCTGCGCCTATCACGGCTTGGCGCAGCTCCCGGGCATCGGCGATACGCTCTACACCGTGGAGCCGTTCCAGAACGTCGGCGGTTGCTCGGTCCGGCCGGACACCCCGAACGGATCGCTCGTCGACTCGACCAACAACGTGCTCTCGCACGAGACCTTCGAGACCATCACCGACCCGAATGTCGCCGGCAACTGGCCGACCGGATGGTGGAACGAGCTCTCGAACGCCATGTTCGGCCAGGAGATTGGCGATGAGTGCAGCTTCCTGCAGTGGAATCCCGCGCCACCGGCCACACCGGGCACGAGCCCGACGGTGTATTTCGATCCGAGCACCGTCAACCTGAACGGCCACTGGTATGCCATCCAGCCGGAGTACAGCGACTCTCAGGACGGCTGTGCCACCTCGCCAGGTGATGAGTTCTAGCGAGGCGACCGCTCGCTTCGGAAATTGATTGCCCGCGGCCGGGGTGCATCGACCCCGGCCGCGGCAGGCGAGCCGAACGCCTCTCCCGCTCATCCGGGAGAGGCGTTTTCGTTCCTGCGGGTGTTACTACGCGGGTGCCCAAAGGCATGTTGATTCAATGACCAATCTACTGGCCGCGCTCGGAAATCATAGAAAGCACCGGAGTGAACTAATAACGCGCTAGCGCCAGAGGCCGAGCCCATACTCGGCCGGAAGAAGCTCCAGCGCAGGCGTACAGTCGGGGGCAATAAGTCGCTGATTAACCGCAATTTTTTGGCGCCTTTCGGGAGTGCTTTCATGCAATGCTTGCTGATGAACAGGCAAGTTGTGCATCTATAAGCTCCTGTTTTTAATAGAATAAGGTTGACATTTAGAGGATGGTCACTATAATCGTTGCCACGAAGAGGTGAACCATGACACTGCAAGAGCGCATGCTGCGCGCGATCAAGCAGCGAGCCGGTAACGTAGTCCTGCGCCAGGAGCTCGTGAGCCTCGGCAGTGCCTCTCAGGTTAGTGAGGCATTGAAGGCACTTCAGGCCCGTGGTGTGATCATTCGCATCGGGACGGGGGTATATGCCAAGACTCGCAAGAGCTCGGTGACGGGTAGCATTGTTCCTGCGGGCACCCTCGAAACGCTCGGCGTCGAAGCCCTGCGGAAGCTCCGAGTGCCCGTGGCACCCGGAGCGGCCGCTGCGGCTTACAACGCAGGCACCACCACGCAGATCCCGGGCGTGTTCGTGACCAACACGGGCCGCCGGCGTATCAGCCGCAGGATTTCGATCGGAGGTCGGACGCTGCAGTATGAAAACAATTACGGCCGAGCAGCGGCAACGACTTGAAGATCTCTCGGCAGAAGGGCTTCTCAAACTTCCCCTCGCGATCGCGGAAAAGGACGTCCACATCACAGACTTGCTCATGGCTTTGAGCCAGCTGGTCGTTGCCCATGACGGGTTTAAAGATTTGGACAAACGACGCGAGCCCACACGAGCCGATACCGGAATCGTGCTGGTCTTCGCAGGAGGCACCTGTCTTTCCAAGGCCCATGGACTGATCGAGCGGATGTCAGAAGACATCGACATCAAGGGACAAAACCCTGAGTTCGATGCCGACCCCGTAAACATCCTGAGGGAAACACTAGAACACGCGAGGACGCATTCCGAGCTTCAGGCTCGCTACGAAGACACGCTGCTGCCGCTGGTTTACGGCTCCTCTGCTCCTTCTTATGCTCAGGCATTTTCTGCATTTGAGGACGTTGCTACGGACTTCTTGTCCTCGTGTGAGTCTGCAGAGACTGTACAGGTCACCTGATCTCGAGCCTAAAGAAGCGCCCAGAGGCGCCATTACGGCCCGCGCCTAGTGCCCATCCCTTTAGCCTATCCCCTCAGCCTGGCCCCGGCAGGCCCATGTCCTTCGCTTCCTTGGGCATGTGCGTAGTAACACCTGTTCCCGCTTCTGGCGGCTACCCAAAAACACCCATCCGCCCTATGCTCGAGGGTATCCCTCCGCTACGCCGCCCTTTAAGGAGACGTCCCATGAAGATGCGCAGGCTTGGCCGCAGCTCGCTCGAAGTCTCGGCCTTGGGTCTCGGGTGCATGGGCATGAGCTTCGCCTACGGACCGCCGGGGGAGAAGCAGGCCATGATCAAGGTCATCCGCGCGGCGGTCGAGCGCGGGGTCACCTTGTTCGATACCGCGGAAATCTACGGCCCGTACACCAATGAGGAGCTGCTCGGCGAGGCGCTCGCACCGCTGCGCGAGCAGGTGACGATCGCCACGAAGTTCGGCTTCCGGATCGTCGATGGCAAACAGCAGCCGGGTCTTAACAGCCGCCCGGAGCACATCCGCGAGGTCGCGGACGCCTCGCTGAAGCGTCTCGGGATCGAGACGATCGACCTCTTCTACCAGCACCGGGTCGACCCCGAGGTGCCCATCGAAGATGTCGCGGGCACCGTGAAAGACCTCATCCGGGCGGGCAAGGTGCGGCATTTCGGACTCTCCGAGGCGGGCCTCGAGACCATCCGCCGCGCGCATGCCGTGCAGCCGGTCACCGCGCTGCAGAGCGAATACTCGCTCTGGTGGCGGGCGCCGGAGAAGGACGTGCTGCCCGCCATCGAGGCGCTCGGCATCGGCTTCGTTCCCTACAGCCCACTTGGCAGGGGCTTCCTCACGGGCACGATGGACGAGCACACAACCTTCGACGCGAACGATTTCCGCAACACCGTGCCGCGCTTCACCGCCGAAGCGCGCAAGGCCAACAGGGCGCTCGTCGAGCTGCTAGCGACCCTCGCCGCGCGCAAGCAGGTGACCCCCGCGCAACTCGCCCTCGCCTGGCTGCTCGCACAAAAGCCCTGGATCGTTCCGATCCCCGGCACCACCAAGCTGCAGCGCCTCGAGGAGAACATCGCCGCCGCCGACATCGAGCTCACCGCCGAGGAGGTGCAAGAGATCGAGCAGGCCGCGGCACGCATCCCGGTGCAGGGCGAGCGCTACCCCGAGCATCTCAACCGCATGGTCGGGCGCTGAGCCCGGTCCCACCCGCTTCAAGGAGCCACGCCATGAGCGAAAACATCCAGGGCAAGGTCATCGTCATCACGGGCGCGAGCAGCGGTCTCGGGGAGGCCGCGGCGCGTCATTTGAGCACGAAAGGCGCCACCGTCGTGCTCGGCGCGCGCCGCGCGGAGCGCATCGAGGCGCTCGCCGCGGAGCTCATCGCGGGCGGCGGCAAGGCGCTCGCGGTCACGACGGATGTGACGCACAGCGATCAAGTGAAGCGCCTGGTCGACACCGCCGTCGAGAAATACGGCCGTATCGATGTGATGATCAACAACGCCGGACTCATGCCCCTCTCGCCGCTCGAGCGGCTCAAGATAGAGGACTGGGACCGCACCATCGACGTCAACATCAAAGGCGTGCTGTACGGGATCGCCGCGGCGCTGCCGCACATGAAGCGGCGCAAATCCGGGCACATCATCAACGTCTCATCGGTCGCCGGCCACAAGGTGCGCCCCGGAAGCTCGGTGTATGCGGCCACCAAGACCGCCGTACGGGTCCTCTCCGAGGGGCTTCGCCAGGAGGTCAAGCCCTACAACATCCGCACCACGATCATCTCCCCCGGTGCCGTGAGCTCCGAGCTCCCCGACAGCATCACCGAGCCCGACGTCAACACGGACATCCACAAGTTCTACGACGCCGTGGCGATTCCCGCCGATTCCTTGGCGCGGGCGGTCGCCTTCGCCATCGGGCAGCCCGAGGAAGTGGACATCAACGAGATCCTCTACCGGCCCACGCGCCAGGAGCTTTGACGTAAGCGGCCGAGGGTGGCCCGCCGCGAGCTGCGCGCTCGCCCTCGCGAGGGCTGTGCTGCGATAAGCCGCTATACCGGTTCACCCGTGGATCCCGTATCGTTTTCCTGAGCGGGTGCGGTGCCCAGGCCCGATCCTCGAAAGGAGAAGCCGATGAGCTACTATATTGCGCGGACGGTGTCCAAACCCTTCGATGAGGTCGTGGCGGAGGTCACCCGAGAGCTCAAGGAGCGGGGCTTCGGGCTGCTGACCGACATCGACGTGCAGGCCACCCTCAAAACCAAGATCGGTGCGCAGATTGCGAAATACCGCATCCTTGGCGCCTGCAATCCCCGCTTCGCCCACCAGGCCCTGATGGCCGAAGACAAGCTCGGCGTCCTCCTGCCCTGCAACGTCATCGTACGCGAGACCGCCGATCAGCAGGTCGAGGTCGCCACCGTCGATCCGGTGTCCGCCATGGAGCGCACGGGCAACCCCGCGCTCAAACCCATGGCGGAACAGGTCCGGGATCTGCTCGCC